>JAPLGZ010000146.1 GCA_026389895.1 Chloroflexota bacterium
TGATCATACTGATTGCCCAACCCTTGTGGATGGGTAGACGCGGCGCTGTTGAGCAACAGCCGCGCCGACTCAATGGCTCCAGCCGAGACAATCACCTGCCGAGCGCGCACGGTCTGCTCAACCATTTGATTGTTCACCGTTGCCATTAGCTCGACGCCGGTCACCTTGCCTTGCGCATCAGTTGCGATCCGTCGAACCTGGGTCTCTGTGACTAAGGTGCAATTACCGGTGGCGAGCGCCCGTGGAATGGCGGTGTTATGCGTGCCGTTCTTGCTTTCAGAAGGACAGGCAAACCCCACACACAGGCCACATTGTACGCAACCCAGGCGTCCGTTATAGGTTGTTGTGTTGATCAACAAGGGCGGGGGGGCCGTATGCCAGCCTAATTTGGCTGCGCCCCGTTCTAACACTTCACGCTTGGGGTTCGACGGCACCGGCGGCATCGGGTAACCACGTTGTCGCGGGCCACGGCGTGTCAGCACCTCATCCGCCCCCGCGACGCCGATCTCCCACTCGGCCCGTTCGTAATAAGGCGCTAATTCTGCCAAACTGATCGGCCAATCGGCCAACGAACTCCCTTCCGGCACGCCATATTCACTGGCCATGCGGAAATCTTCGGGCAGAAAGCGCCAGGCTTGCGCCCCATAGACTCGGGTGCCGCCCCCAACCGTCATTGCATTATTGTGGTAACCGCCTTCGTGCGGGGCAACCACATGCACCTCGTCTGCCCGATCAACAAAGACACGCGGATTCCCCTGCAAATCTGGTCCTGTGTTATGGCCATAAAGCGCCAGGCGGTGATTGCGTAGGTGATCACGGCTAACCACTTCGTAGGGCAACCAGCGGCCGCGTTCGATCAGCAGCACCTTCTGCCCAGCTTCCGCCAGCACACAAGCAACAATGCCCCCGCCCGCGCCGGCGCCAATCACGATCGCATCGTATTCATCGGTCTTCTTCAACTCATTCAGGGTCGAAACGTGGATCCGTGGCGGGGTTGGGAATTGAGTTAAATCAGCGCGGTGGGGCCCTTCATGGAAACCAATCATCTGCCAGGACTGCTTCGCCCGGTTGCCACCATTGGCGGGGTCGCCATAATAACCTTCCGCCGTCAGGTTGACCACTGTTTCTAAGAAAGTTTGCGGAGAAACCGACCACTTGGTCTGCGTTGCCCCCTGCTCCAGCGCGCGCAGCAGTGAATCTTGCTCTTGCGGGGGCAAGGTGGCAAACGACGCGCCGAGGGTGCTGGCAGCAGCCTCATTGTCGAGCGCGCTCAGTCCTTGTTCGAGTAAAGGGACATAGCGGGCCAAATCGCCCGTCCAATGGCGCGCCAGATAATCGAGTACACCGCCCGCCGCGCCAGAAGGAAAATCATCCGCGGGAATCAAGCGATTGATCACCGGTTGAAGTTGAAGTTGCAAACTGATTGAAAGCGTCATGCTGGAAGCTTCTTTCATGATAACAGCGTAAACACGCCGCCGCGGGCATCACTACCCCAAGGAGCATTTTATTTTGCTATTTACACCAATTCTGTGCTATGTTTGCTCAAATCTAACCTAATCTAGTCTACTGAATTCCACTTTTCACAATGAACGGAAGAATCGCTTGATAGACATTCAACGTATTCAAACTATCGCCCAACTCATTCGCACCAATGTGGCGCAGGTGATTGTGGGCAAAGATGATGTAGTCGAATTATTGTTGGTGGCGCTTTTTTGCGAAGGGCATGTGTTGTTGGAAGATGTGCCCGGCATTGGCAAAACGACATTGGCCAAGACGCTGGCTAAGTCGCTTGGCGGCAACTTTCAACGGATTCAATTCACCCCCGATCTCTTACCATCAGATATTACTGGGGTCAGCATTTTCAACCAGCAACGTCAGGAATTCGAATATCGACCGGGGCCGATCGTCGCGCAGATTGTGTTGGCCGACGAGATCAACCGCGCGGGACCGCGCACACAATCCTCGCTATTGGAAGCCATGGAAGAGCGCCAGGTGACCGTGGATGGCGTGACGCACGCGTTGCCTTATCCATTTCTGGTGTTGGCGACCCAAAACCCGATTGAGCTAGAAGGCACCTTTCCTTTGCCCGAAGCCCAGCTGGATCGCTTTCTGATGCGCGTGGGGTTGGGCTATCCAGCGCGCGAAGAAGAACGCCAAATTTTGCGCCGTTTCCGCACAGCGAACCCATTGACGGAGATCACACCGGTGGTGACAACCGATGAGATTCGGGCGGCCAATCAAATTTGTCGCCAAGTGTTTGTGCATCCGGTGCTAGAAGATTATTTGCTGGATATGGTCGCCGCCTCGCGCAACAACCCCGCGATTGCGCTGGGTGTCAGCCCACGTGGCGCAATGGCGTTATACCGGGCCAGCCAGGTGATGGCAGCCGTACGTGGCCGCAATTATGTGATTCCCGACGACATTAAACAACTCGCCCCTGCCGTCTTAGCGCATCGCCTCGTCCCCAGCATGGAGACGCGCCTGCACGACCGTTCGCTGCGCGATGTGCTCAGAGAATTACTGGATCAAATTGCCGTGCCGGTGGAAGAAGTCTGGGCGCAGGCTCAATGAGCGAGGGTTTGTTGATTGTTACCATAAGGCATGTTGAAGATCTGATATAAGTTGCTCATCGACAAATGGGTGGATAGTGGGTACAATGACAGATGGCATTCGCTGGGGCGTATACGACCGACATGGTAATCAAATCTATCTCACCGAAGAACGATGGCAGCACATTACCGAACCGACGAATCATCCAGAGTTATTGGATTACGAGCGTGAGCTAAGACAGACAGTTGAACAAGGCCGACGTAAGCAAGATGAAGTCAATCCACAAAAATATCTATATACGAAGGCGTTTGATCATTTGTATGAAGATAATACACACATTGTCGTCATAATTCTCTTCCGTTTTCGTGAAAATGAGCAGGGACGCCCGGTGGCCAATAATTATATTGTGACCGCTTATCAGAAAGAAATTGGGTGATAAAATGACAGAACCCACCTATAAGTATGATGAGAGCAGTGATACCTTATATATTTCGTTTGCTCCTGGTGAAAAGGCAACTGGAATTGAACTAAATCCTAATATTCTGTTGCGCATTAACAAAATAGAACGACGAGCCGTTGGTATTACCATCTTTAACTATTCTTATCTTGCCCAAAAGACAAGCGCTGGTTTACGGAGTCTGCCGTTGACAGGGTTGGTTGAGTTATCCTCTGAATTGCAAGAACTTGTGCTAGATATTCTATCCAGGGCGCCGGTAAAAGAGATTCTGACGACCTCCAGCTATACACCGTCGCGCAATGAGAGTATCCCAATCGCATCGCTACAACCTAATGCATTGGCAGTTGCTTAGCCTATGTATACTGGTTCGTTTGGCGATTTATTATGCAACTCCTCTTATGAGCCCACTTAAGTGATTATGATAACTCAAGTTTCATGAACAAACGTTGGTATTGGATCATCGGCGCGCTGGCTTTGATCAGTGTGATCTTGCGCCAGGAATTACTATTTTTGATCAGCATTATTCTGGCGCTGGTGGCGGGTGCTTCGGCGCTTTGGACGCGTTATTGTCTGGTGTGCCAGCCGCCCTGCCATTGCTCTCACTGCAATTGGAAGAGGATGAGCTAGGTGAACGCCGCCAACTGGTCAACGTGCTCTCGCTGCGCTGGTATGAACGTGTAACCCGGCGCTATCGAGTGCAAGCGGCCCAGCGCGGTGTCTGGAGTTTTGGCCCAGCACAGTTGCGGTCGGGGGATCTCTTTGGGTTTAATGTGCAACGGGCGCTGGTCGAAGAGATTGATAGCCTGATCGTCTTTCCGCGGCTTGTGCCGGTCACGGCGCTGGGGTTGCCGGCGCGTTATCCTTTTGGCGATTTTCGCACCGCGCGCCGGTTGGTCGAAGATCCGTTGCGGCTGATGGGCGTGCGCGAGTATGCGCAAGGGGATAATTTTCGGCATATTCATTGGAAGGCAACTGCGCGCCGCCAGACGTTGCAGACCAAAGTCTTTGAACCGTCGGCCAACCGGCCGGTGCTGCTCTTTCTCAATATCAGCACCGCTGAATATTATTATCAGGGCTTTGACGCCGAACTGAGCGAATATGCGATTACGGCGGCCGCCTCTGTAGCCCGTGAAATTTGGGAAGCCGGCCAACCTGTCGGGCTGATCTGTAATGCCCATGCGCCACGCACTTCGCGCTACATTCGCGTTCAACCGGGCAATCACCCAAGTCAACTCGTGCAAATTTTGACAGCACTGGCGCAGGTCAACGAAGGGCATGGGCGTTGGCCCATCGAAACGTTGTTGCAGACCGAAGCCCGCCGTCTGCCCCCCGGCGCGACAGTTGTGGTGATCAGCCCGGTGGTCAGCAAACTTTTAGAACAGACCTTGATCGACTTACGGCGGCGCGAATATGGCATGGCGTTGGTGGCGTTGGGCAAAGCGCAGCTTTCCACCCCTTTACTCGGCGTGAAATATGTCCATATTGGTGGAAAGGAGCGTTGGCATGACTTGGTCTCATCAACTGCGGCCGCGTTGGAATTGGCTTGACAATGGCCTGTTGCCACTCCTGCTAGCACTGTTACGTTTCTGCTGGCTGTGGCCTTGGCTCGGTTTATTACGCGATGTACTCAGCCCCTCGTTTCATCAAGCAATCTTGTCGCCCGTTTTGATCATTGCCTTGCCGGTGATCAGCCTGATATTGGCGCGACTGGTAGCCAGCCGCGAGACTGGCCCCGACGAGCCGCACAGAATGCGTTCTGCGGGCATTACGGTGCAGGCGCGGCTGGGTGTGGCGCTCGCAGGATTGCTGGTCATCTTGGTGGCGCTCTGGTGGCAGCTTTATCGCACTGAATTTAGCGTATGGGACCGTGCCTGGCCTGTGACGCTGGGCCGAACTTTGATCCACTTGAACGCCAATGAATTGCCAGCGCCCGTGCTCATCTTATTGGCGCTGATCTATCTCTGGCTGCGCGGTTTGTTGGACGCGATGAAAACGCTGGGGCATGATGACATCTGGGGAACCTTTGTTGCGGGTATCGTCATGCTGGTGCTTTATTTGGTGACGATGGCGATTAATGATTTCCCCATAGCCGCCTCCTCGATCAATCTTATTGTCCTCTTTTTTGCGGTAGGGCTAACAGCTTTGGCCTTATCTGGTTTAAAAATAACCGTTGGTTTGGATCGCGCCTTAGGGCGAGGCCAACGGCGCGCCTCCAAAACGCCGGCGCTTAATCGTTATTGGCTGTTAAGCGTGACAGTGACCGTGGCGATCTTATTGGGGTTGGGATTGTTGGTCAGTTTACTCGTGGCGCCTGAGCAGGTAGCGGCCCTTTTGCACCTGGTGAACGTGGTCCTTAGTACAGTTTGGGACTGGATCAGTTTGGTCATCGTAGCGATCAGCTATCTTCTCTTTGTCATCGGCTATTTGGTGGCGTCGTTGCTGGAGCCACTGGTCCGCTGGCTTATGAGTTTACTGGGCACCGACCGCGAACGCCAACCCCTTCAGATGATGTCGCCCCTGGCCGCGCCCGCACCCATCACGCCAACCGCGGCCGCGATCCCAGACATCTACCGGTGGATTGCGTTGGGAATTTTTGGCGTGGTTGTTCTGCTGATCTTTGCGCTGGTGTTGCGCCGGCTCTGGGCCGCGCAAACCGAAGAGACCGACGAAGAGCGCGAGTCGATCTTATCAGCCGACTTGTTACAGGATCAATTGAAAAAGCTGTGGCAAAAATTGTTTGGCGGGTTACGCAGTGTGGCCACGTTAAATCCATTCTTATCCTTGGCCGGTGAGCATGATACACGGCGTGCGATTCGGACAACCTACCAAAATCTGCTGGCGGCGGCGATAGAACGAGGGCAGGCTCGCCCGCCAGAACAAACACCGCGCGAATATCAACACCAATTAGCGGATCATCTGCCCGAGACAACCGGCCTGCTCACCACCCTGACCGAACGTTACAATCACGCGCGTTATGCCGAGGAGCCGCCTGCGCCAGACGCCGTGGCAGAGGTTGAGCAGGCGTGGAAAAAAGTCCAGGAGACTATCGCCGCGCAAGAGCCGCCGCCCGAGGAATCTTAAAAGAAGAGCGGTCCCGTTTGTCATCGTACAAACGGGACTGCTAATGACTGCACGATCTTTCGCCAAGTGGACTTCATCAACCGGTTTTTGTAACGTCAATTTCGGTATGCTTGACGGCATGCCCACCAAACTGGTTGCGGAGCGCGGCCAGCAATTTGTCGGAGAAGGGGGCCGCATCGCGCGACCGAAAACGCCGCTCCAGCGCCGCCGTGATCACCGGGATCGAGACGGCCAGGTCAATGGCTTCGACCACCGTCCAGCGCCCTTCGCCAGAATCTGGCACAAAGGCCGCGATGCCTTCCATGGTGGGATTCTCGCCCAGCGCATTGGCTGTCAAATCGAGCAGCCACGAGCGTACGACACTCCCGTAACGCCAAATTTCGGCGATCTGATGCAAATCAAGGTTAAACTCGGTCTTGTGCTTCATCAGATCAAAACCTTCGGCGTAGGCTTGCATCAGACCATACTCGATGCCGTTGTGCACCATTTTAACAAAGTGACCGGAACCATGGGGTCCCACATAACCCCAACCCTGGTCAGGACCAGGCGCCAGCGTGGCAAAGATGGGGCGTAGACTCTCAACCACCTCCTTGTCACCGCCGATCATCATGCTATAGCCTTCGGCCAGCCCCCAAATACCGCCACTGGTCCCCACATCGACAAAGTGTAATTGCTGTTCACTTAGCGCTGCGGCCCGGCGTACAGAGTCTTTATAATTGCTATTGCCGCCGTCGATGATAATGTCACCAGGAGCCAACTGGGCAGCGACCGCGCGAATGGTCTCTTCTGTGGGCTTACCGGATGGTACCATGATCCAGACCGCGCGCGGGGCCGGGAGTTGGTGGGTCATTTCTTCTAAAGTGCGCGCACCCACGGCCCCTTTCTCTTCGAGCGCTTTGATCGCTGCTTCGTTGAGGTCATAGGCAACGACGCGGTGCCCCCCATTCATCAGCCGTGTCGCCATGTTGGCGCCCATCTTGCCCAATCCAATCATTGCAATATCCATAACCTTCTCTCCTACCTTGTCTATAATCCACATTGATAAACAGCACGCAACAATTGCCTTTGTAACATCTGTATTGTATGTGGGATCAGCCTAGCAGACAGTAATCAATATCAACTAGTACAACAACTGTTTAGTCAGTGGCAAGCCCCAAGTGTGACAACTTGAGTTGCTCTCAAGCTTGGCGCGTAAGATGCTGAATGCCTGCCGCACCCGCCACAATGACTTCGCTCGCCAAGCCTAAAAATAGGCCATGTTCGACAACCCCCACCCGCGCATTCAAACGCGCGGCCAATGTGGTTGCATCGGTTAGCGGCCCGAAATTGGCATCAAGGATCAAATTGCCTTGATCCGTTTTGAAGACTACGCCGTTGCGCTGGCGCACGGTGACCTGAGCGCCCAACGCGCTGAGATAATCCCACTGTGTGCGCCAGCCAAATTCAATAACCTCGACGGGTACAGCCCAGCGCGTGCCTAAGACAGGCGAAAGTTTGGATTCATCGACAATGATGATCTCACGCCGGCTGGCCTGCGCCACAATCTTTTCGCGCAAAAGTGCCCCGCCCCCGCCTTTGATCAAGTTCAAGGCGGGGTCTACTTCATCGGCGCCATCAATGGTCAAGTCGAGCACCGGATCTACTTCAAGCGTCGTCAATGGAATGTTCAGGCGCCGGGCTTCTTGTTCAATCTGACTAGAGGTTGGCACGCCCCGGATGTCGCGCAGTTGGCCCTTGGCCAACAGCTCGGCCAACCGGCGCACCGCCAATAGGGCCGTGCTACCCGTGCCCAAACCTAAGATCATGCCCGATGTAACCGCGGCGACCGCTTGATCCGCCGCTTGTTGTTTGAGTTGAAGAATGTCGATTGCCATAAGTTTCCGCCACACCTGCCACTGCCTACTGGTCGATAAAATTTGCGAATCCACTCAAGTATAAACGAAAACATCTCGGCGTCAGTGCTCGTTCGCTCAGTTTGTCGCCAAAATCCGACTAATTGCGGATGATAAGCGCGAACAACAAAAAAGGCCCAACTTGTTCGCAACAAGTTGGGCCTTTTTCGTTATAAACTTATCTTATCCACAGACCAGGAAAAGCGATTAGCCTTGGCCGCTGACATGATGATCAATGCCTTCGTAATGGTCAATAAATTTACGAATCTTGTCAGGGTCCACCTGATCCATTTTGAGAATTTTTGTCCAGGCCGTTAGCGCAATACGGGCCCCCATATCTTGGTGGAGCGGCTGGCTGTTATCCACAGTCCAACTTGGATTGTTGGGCGTGACAACAACATGTTTCCCGGCCTTAATATAGGGCTCAGCAATCTCGGATAACTGCTTGAGCAGATCAGGGCAAGCCTC
>JAPLGZ010000100.1 GCA_026389895.1 Chloroflexota bacterium
TTACAGCGCGCGCCATGTCAAACCCGATCTGATCTTGCTGGACATTATGATGCCAGAAATGGATGGCTACCAGTTCATCACACAGCACCGGCGCGAAGCGGCAACGCCGGTCATCATGATTACGGCCAAATCGGAAGAGACGGATGCCGTATTGGGGTTGGAATTGGGCGCCGATGATTTTGTGCTCAAACCTTTTCGCATGCGCGAATTAGTGGCGCGCATCCGGGCGGTCTTGCGCCGTCGCGAAATTCAGATCGAAGGCGTCAAAACGCTGCAAATTGGCGAAATCTCGCTTGACCCCCTCACTTATCAGGTGCTAGCACGCGGGGAAGCCGTCGATTTGACGCCAACCGAGTTTGATCTGCTGGCCATCTTTATGGGCGCACCAGGCCGGGTCTTTACGCGTGAGCTGATCTTGGATCGTCTGTCGGAATTTGGCTTCACTGGTTTAGAGCGCACGATCAACGTGCATATTCGCAATTTGCGCACTAAGATCGAGGTCGATCCTGGCAATCCGGCTTATATTGAAACCGTTTTTGGCGTAGGCTATCGTTTTCGCCAGCCCTAGGGGGGCATGTCTGTGCGCATTTCCTTGCTCGGCAAACTGCTCCTGGCATTCCTCTGCCTGATCGTAACCGTCGCCCTGCCGGTGGCGCTCTTGAACTGGCGCACCAGCACACGCGAAATCCGCCGCTTTGTCAGTGAGCAGGAACGCAGTGGTTTTGTTGCAGAAATGACGGACTATTATCGCGCCCATGGCTCGTGGGCTGGCTTGCTAGAGACGCTGCATACCCCTGGTAGTCCGCCAAGCGAGCGCCCCCTGTTTAGCCTGCTCGACACCCAGGGTATTTTACTCTTGCCACTGGGCGCCTACCGCGTGGGTCGCCCGCTACCCCCCGATGCACCCGAACTGCGTACGCCGATCAGGCTTGAGGATCGGGTGATCGGCACGGTGGTCACCGATGATCGCACATTTGCCTTGTCGCGCACCGAGCAGGCGTTGTTAAATCGGATCAATCATAATCTGCTATTTGCCATTATCGGGGCCTGTCTGGTGGCCATTCCACTGAGTATTCTCTTTGCGCGCACCTTGCTGCGCCCGATCCGCCAGTTGACGCTTGCCAGCGCAAAGATTGCCCAGGGCGATTTAGAACAACAGGTGCAGGTCAACACCAATGATGAGCTAGGCGACCTGGCGCGGGCTTTTAACCAGATGAGCCGCGATCTGGCGCGTTCAACCTATCTACGCCGCCAGATGACCGCCGATATTGCGCACGAGCTACGCAACCCACTCACGGTGTTGGCCGGTTATATTGAATCAATCCGAGATCACGTGTTGCAACCCACGCCAGCGCGGCTGGATCTGATTTATGGCGAAATCGAACATTTACAACACTTGGTGGAAGATCTGCGCACGCTGTCGAAGGCTGATGCGGGCGAACTTGGCTTAACGCGGCAAGTCGTTGCTCCTGCGCTTTTATTGGCGCGGGTAGTGGCCCGCTACCAACATCAGGCCGATCAACAACAGATCCGCTTGGAGCTCAATGCGCCCACCGCTCTGCCCTCACTCCTGCTCGACGAAGAGCGGCTGATGCAGGTGCTTGGCAATTTGGTGAGCAATGCCTTGCGCTACACACCGGCGCACGGGCAAATTCGGTTGTCGGCGTGCCAAGCCGTGCACACGATCCAATTGATAGTTCAAGATACGGGCGTTGGCATTGCCGATGCAGACCTGCCTCACATCTTTGAACGCTTCTATCGCGCCGATCGCGCCCGTCAGGGTGAGGATGGGGCTTCGGGTTTGGGGTTAGCAATTGCTAAATCGCTGGTCGAGGCGCACGGAGGCACGCTCACGGTTGAATCCACACTTGGGCAAGGGACGACTTTTATAGTTGGTTTACCCCATGATTAACGACTAATCCCACCCCAACGCGCCCCGGATAAGGCAGTCGTCACGGGGCAAACGTAACAACTGATGTTATCGTTAAACACTTTCTCGCGTACCGGGAAAGCGGGAACTCTTCCGGCGCGGGTGGAATGGTAGTCACCTCAGGCAGCAATGTAATAGCCTCTATTTTACAAACCTTCACCAAATCTGAATCTCTTCTAAATCCGATCTAAACCGCGGCAGTTTATCCTGATCCACGAAGCTCAATCCATTCAGCGTAACGACTCAAGTCTAGAGCATTTTAGGGCGAAATTACACAGCGAAGGCCTTTGCAATCTGGGTGATCGCGCGCGAAACCTGAATCGTTACTATTCTTCAATCAGGAAAGACAAATTATGCTAAACAATCTAAAGGGAAAATCAGCTTGGCGCCGTTATGGGCAGTGGGGTGGCTGTTTATTGCTGCTGGCGACTTCGCTGCTGGCAAATCTGCCAGCTTATGCCAACCCGATGGGGCGGCCAGCTACTCCAGGCGCAGCACCAACGCCCGTGAACACACGAGCAAAGGAGGCCGATCATCCAATCTTTTTGCCGATGATTAGGCAAGGCGCGGTTGCATCCAACACAGCGCAACAACGCGATTGCCTAGCACCGGAACAAACCTATGGCCGGATGTTTGCCAGCCTCCCCTCAGCCACTTGGAATATCGACGATTTGCAGCTGTTGGCGCTCAAGAGTATGGCCGAAGAGGAGTTAGATCCTACCCCAGAAGGAGAAGTGGATGATGAAGAAAATACGGACATTGATGCGGGTTACACCTATGTAGGTCAGTTTATCGACCATGACCTCACACTGGATGATCGGCCCAATGATCTGACAACGCCCATCGACCCGCAAACGGTGAAAAACTTCCGCACGCCCCAATTCGATCTCGATTCGGTCTACGGCGCCGGCCCCACTTTGTCGGCTCAACTGTACGAGGCCGATGGCATGCATCTGAAATTGGGTGCACCGCTCACTGGCAGTAGCGACAGCGGGGCGGCGGATTTGCTGCGGGACAACAACGGTCAGGCGATCATTGGCGATCCACGCAACGATGAAAACCGGATCGTAGCGCAGTTGCACACGGTCTTCATTCGCTTTCACAACAAAATCGTCGATTCGGTGCGCCAAGCCAAGCCCCAATTATCGGCAAGCCAAGTCTTTAGCGAGGCGCAAAGCCTGGTGTTATGGCACTATCAATGGGCAGTTTTGACGGACTTTCTGCCGACAATCGTGAAACCACAAATTGTGCAAGCCATTGTACGCCTGAATCCTACGCCGAATGGCCCGCGCTGGCAGACGACTTTGCGCTATTACAATCCCTGTATGAACATGCCAGTCGAGTTCAGCGTCGCCGCCTATCGCTTTGGCCACTCGATGGTGCGCGCCCTCTACCGGCTCAACAGCACACTGCCCAATCGGCTGCCGGTCTTTTCTAACACGGCTGAAACCACGCTTAACCTGGGTGGCTTCAGCCCTGCCCCAAGCAACTTTGCGATTGATTGGAAGTTCTTCTTCCCAATGAGTGCCCCGCGCCAAGTGGGGATCCCGCAAGCCTCCTATAAAATTGATGGTTCGTTGGTCTATCCACTTAGCCTGTTGCCGCTGCCAGCCACCGGTTCGGGGCCAGCCAATTTGGCCCAGCGTAATTTGTTGCGCGGCATGCAGTTAGGCTTGCCGACCGGCCAGGAGGTGGCACGTGCGATGGGCGTGCGTCCTTTGCGCGACGATCAGATCTTGGTGGGCAAAGCCAGCGGTGATGCGGCGGATACCGTGGCGATTACCACCATTTCGCCTGCATTCGCTGGGAAAACCCCACTCTGGAGTTATATCTTCGCCGAAGCGACAGCCAATGCGTATAAAGTCCAAGATGGGCATACTGTGGGCGAACAGGTGGCGCCGTTCCGATTGGGTGCGGTTGGCGGACAAATCGTGGCCGAGACCATTGTCGGTTTGTTGAAGGCCGATCCTACTTCACTGTTCAATAACTCTTTCCAACCTTCACCGGCCTTTACCAGTCCCGGCGGCAAATTTGGTTTTAAGGAGTTGATCCGCGCCGCGATTGCCGATTAAACAAACAATGGGATGAAGTGAGAAAACCGCTTCGAAGAGCTAGTAACCATCCGCCATCTGCGAATGGGCCAGGCTCACACCGGTCATACCGAGTTCATGTGGCCCATTCCCGGATGGCTTGCACCGAATTATGCGTTCGCCTTGGCCAGGCAGCAATCAGCGATAAAATAGCGCCCTTGCATGTACATTGCACGCAAGGGCGCTATTTTATCATTTAGACAAACGACTTAAACTTCACAGCGGCCATCGTGAGACACTTGCCCACCCCGACGATTATCTTATCGGCCAATAATCGGCAGGTAGAGCAGGCTGGCGGGCCCGGCCTGGGGACCACAATTTCTCGTCACATTGACAACTTTGCTGCCAATCGCCACGTTGCCATTTTCATCAGCGATCTCGGCGCGCACGGTAAAGGCGCCGCAGGTTGTATAGGTGTGGCTCGTGACAGAGTTCTGCAACGGTGCAGTATAGGCGCTGCCATCGCCGAAGTCCCAGCGGTAACTCACAGGTTGGGCCGAGGCCGCCAGCGAACGGAGCGTTGAACTAACCACCAAACCAGCTTCAAAGCTGGTAAACCCGGTGGAGGTAAGCGTCGTTGTATCGGTGATCGCCACGGCGCCTGGCTCGGACAACCCCCAATTTAATAACGTACCCAACAGCTCAGAGCGGGTGGTGGGTGTAATGCCAAAGGTGGCGTCAAAGCAATCGCTCACGCCTTCCAAGCCAAAGGTTGTATAGGCAGTGCGCCCCCGATAGGTGATGCCAGGTTGCTCCAACGATGGCTGGTCGCGATGCACCAAACCAACGGTTCCTTGCACTTGGTTAAACGGCCCTGCATAGGTGAGGAAAGGCACCCCGCTGTAATCCGCAGGTGTGTTTGGATTATGCGAACCGTCATGGGCTTGGTTATCAACCTCGTCCACATAGGGCTGGTTAGGCTCGGCTGCCATCACCACCTGGCCGCGAATCTCACCACCAGGATGGGCCGTGGTGTGCACATTGACATAGATCTGGTCGCTTAACAATTGGTTTACTTCGGTAGTCGTCAAGGATGGCGTCTCAATGCCGCTCAAGGTTAAGGTGTCAGTCACCAAGGTCGGCCCTGTCAATTCCATATCCAGTGGCCGCACAACCGGGCCAGGTACACCTGCCGCGCCGAAGTGGATATGCGCCATCGTCACAGTGATGGGCTGGGTCTCGGTCGGCACAATCGTGACGG
>JAPLGZ010000261.1 GCA_026389895.1 Chloroflexota bacterium
ATGGGCACCAGCTTAACACGGCCCACAATTGAGGCCGGTGTGGCGCCCTATGCAATGGCTAATCGGTAGGTGAATAAATAACTTCATACTACGAAGGACCACTGTTGCTGTTGTCTGTTTCTCTGTCGGCTCTGTGTAACCGCTCCTTCATCTTGTCTGTGTAACATGAGTACCTAATTTTCTAATTTTTCAACAGCTCAATGATTCAAGGGATTATTTATCATGCAACGTTTCATACGCAATCTTTTTGTGACCATTATTTTAGTGACGCTCTTTACACTGGCGGGTTGTTCATCGGCAGAGCCAACACCAGCGGCGGCGCCCACCGCCGAGCCAACCGCAACGACAGCTGAAGTGGCGACGGCGACAGCAATTGTCACTACAACCGAAGCAACTACCGCTACTGAAGCAACTACCACAACCGCAGCAGTGACGAGCACAGACAGTGTTACGGCTACTGAAGTGATTACACCAGCCGAGACGGTCACAACGACTACGCCCGTGACTGCGACAGAGGTCGCAGAAGCTTCACGAAACGTCTTTGGGTGTGCCCATCGAATGGCGCCAATTTGAAAGTGGCCGCGATGTCAATACCGCAGTGGCCGCGGGCAGCATCGATATTGGTCTGGTCGGCAGCAGCCCAGCCTCGTCGGGGATTGCGCTCGGCTTACCCTATGATGTGATCGCCATCTACGACGTGATCGGTGACAGCGAGGCGTTGGCTGTGCGCTCGTCGATTAACACATTTGCTGATTTAAAAGGCAAGAAAATCGGTGCGCCATTTGGCTCGACCACACACTATTCGTTGCTCCAGGTGCTCAAACTGAACAATATTGGTCCTAGCGACGCAACCGTGCTTGATTTCAACCCATCCGACCTGTTGGCCGCTTGGACGCGCGGCGATATTGATGCCGCCTATGTCTGGCAGCCCACATTGCAGAAACTTTATGATGACGGTGGCAAAAAATTGATTGGCAGCGATGAGGTGGCGTCAAAGGGTTTCCCGACCTTTGACGTGGCGATCGCCACGCAGGACTTCTCGGGCAAATATCCAGAAATCGTTGCCCTCTATCTGCAAGATTTGTCAAAGGCGGTCGATCTCTATCGTGCCGATCCTGCTCAAGCTACCGGGTTGATTGCCAAGGAACTCAGTATCACTCCAGAGGAAGCAACCGCCCAGGCCAAAGGCTTGATCTGGTTGACCGCGGCGGAACAACTGGATCCAAAATATTTTGGCACCACCGACAAACCGGGCGCGCTGGGTCAAGCATTTAAGACCACCGCCGATTTCTTGGTAGAACAAAAAGTAATCGAGAAGGCGCCGGATCTGGCCGTCTTCCAGAAGGGTGCGAACCCGGCGTTCCTACAACAGGCGGCGGGGAAATAACAGGTGTAGGATGGAGCCATGGCTCCATCCTACTGATTTCATTGGGAGTTTTGCATGGCGTCTACATCCATCCTCAACTTACGCCAGGTCGAATTGACCTATCCAAGTCGCGACAATGTGGTGCAAGCCCTGGCTGATATCTCAATCAACGTGACGGCGGGTGAATTTATCTGCATTGTTGGTCCTTCTGGCTGCGGAAAAACGAGCCTTCTAAAAATCATTGCGGGGTTTGTACAACCGAGCGATGGCGAAGTGTTGATGGATGGCCGCCGCATCACCGAGCCAGCCGCGGATCGCGGCATGGTCTTTCAACAGCCGGCGCTCTATCCCTGGCTAAACGTGGCCGAGAATGTGGCGTTTGGGCTGCGTATGCGCGGTCTATCCGGTCGCGAGCGGGTCAAACGTGTAGACACGATGCTGGATCTGGTTGGGCTACATGATTTTGGCCGCCGCGCGCCGTATGAGCTTTCTGGCGGCATGCAGCAGCGCGCGGCGATTGCCCGCGTGTTGATCAACGAGCCGCGCGTCATGCTGATGGATGAACCATTTGGTGCGCTAGACGCGCTGACGCGTGAACATATGCAGGAAGAATTGCTAAAAATTTGGCGCGCCACCCACACGACCATTATTCTGATCACGCACAGCGTGGAAGAAGCAATCTATCTAGGGACGCGCACGCTGGTGATGTCACCTCGGCCCGGCCGGATTGTAGCCGACATCCCCACACCTTTTTCGCGCGAGGCTGGCGAGAGCCGGGCAATCAAGTCGCGCGCCGATTTTATTGCAATTCGTGAAAATGTTTTGGCATACATCTGGCGGCCATCGGCGCAACAGCCAGCCTAACCATCGCAAACAGTCCTGGTTTTTTATGCAGTCGCTGCAAGGCGCCTGCGCACCACTTGCCGTGAATTCATTCGCCTAATGATCGGTACAGGAGTCTATATGAACAAACAATTGCCAAATGAATCTTCGTTGCAAAGCCAACTATCGAACAGCGAAGCGCCGCCGAATAGCGTTGATCGACGGCGATTTCTCTCGCTAGTTTCAGTGGGCAGTGCGGCTGCTGTGCTGGCCGTAAGCAACGGCGCGACGCCCACCCTAGAAGCGGCTACGCCGACCCCGCCAACGGCCACGGCACAACCGGTCAGTCCGTTGGCTGCGGCCACGGCCAAACCTTCGCCTTGGTTCAAAGAGACAACCCCGTTTATTGTGCAAGGGGATAAGGTGCTCGAAACCCGTTTAGAAAATCTGCAAGGCTTTATCACCCCGACCGAAGACTTTTTCGTGCGCAATCACTCGGTGAGTCTGGATGTTGATGTCAAAAGTTGGCGGCTCATTGTTGAAGGTGACGCCGTCGCAAAGCCGTTGGAATTGACCTATGAGGAGATTCTCAACTTACCAAGCCGCACAATTTTCTCCTATCTGGAATGCGCCGGTAACCAGCGCGCGATGTTTGAACTGGTCAAGGGTCAGCCAGCCGAAGGTACGCAATGGAAGACCGGTGGCATCAGTAACGGCGAGTGGACGGGCGTAGCCCTGCGCGATGTTCTGCAACTGGCTGGGATCAAGAAAAACGCCGTGGATGTGCTCCTCGTTGGCCTGGACAAGGCATCGCCCGAAGAAGGTGTGCGTCGCGCCTTGCCCGTCGAAAAAGCGCTCCATCCAGATACACTCTTGGCCTATGCGCTGAACGGCGAAACGCTGCCCAAAGATCATGGCTTTCCGCTGCGCGGCCTGGCGCCAGGCTGGGTGGGCGTCAGCAGCATCAAGTGGTTGGGGCGCATTGTCGTCTCATCGGAAAAGTTCTGGGGTCGTAACAATACGACCAATTATGTCCTGATCGGCAAAGACTATCCTGCCGAAGGCAAAGCACAGGGCGAGCCAGTGACGACCCAGGTGATCAAAAGTGCACTGGCTTTGCCGTGGCCGGCTACATTTTCGGCTGGCACACACCGCATCCACGGGTATGCGCAGTCACCAGCCGGCCCGATTAAGCAAGTGGAATGGAGCACCGATAACGGCAAAACCTGGCACGCGGCGACCCTGCTTGAACCGCAAATTCAATATTCCTGGGCGCGTTTTGAATTTACATGGACGGCAAAACCGGGTAAATTCACGATCTTAACCCGCGCGACTGATGTGGCGGGCAATACACAGCCAGATGATATTCCACTTAATAATCAGGGCTATCTATTCAATCAACCGGTACCCCACCCGATCACGGTAGCATAAGCCGAGGCAAACCGCATGAGTCAACATCCCACACGTTTTCAAGCGCTAGCAGCCGATGCCAAGACGCGCATCACAGAAATCTCGGCTGCCGAAGCAGCCAATCGACAGCAAACTGGCGTCGTCGTGATCGATGTGCGAGAAGATAAGGAATTTGCGCAACAACATATTGCCGATGCCGTTCATCTGAGCCGCGGCATCTTAGAAACCCAGATTGAGCAAGTGGCGCCCGATCCCGCTACGCCCATTATCTGTTACTGTGGCGGCGGCAACCGCTCGGCGCTGGCAGTCGATAATCTCCAGAAAATGGGGTATACGAATGTAGTCTCACTGGCCGGTGGTTTTGGCGCTTGGAGAGCGGCTGACCTACCAACCAGCGAGGAGGAGAGCTAGGTCTTTTCTGGCTCTATCGGCGTGACGACGCGCAGACCGTAGCCTTGGCCGATGGGGTTTTGCGCACACCCCATTTTTATCTTTTTGACCAGGATCGTAAACTCGTCTACACTGGGCGCGGCATCGACAATCCCCGTGAGGCAGCAGAGTGGCGATGAATAACCTGGCCAATGCACTGGAAGAACATTTAGCCGGCAAATCAGTCAGCGCGCCACTGACCAATCCGATTGACTGCAATGTCAAGTAGAATGGATGCCCATTGGCTGCCAGCCGAAGCGTGCGATTTAGTCTTTGCTTAAAGTAAACACGGGGTCATTCCGCCCGTCTAATGCTCCTCAAGACGATCAGCAAGCTCGTTATCCAGTGTAAATATTTAATTCAGGAGGAACAATGAGTAAGATTCTCGATGAAGTCTTAGCCGCTAATGCCGATTATGTGCAGAATTTCGGCGACAAAGGCAACTTGGCTTTGCCGCCCGCCCGCAGTTTTGCTATTTTAACCTGTATGGATGCCCGGCTGGATCCGGCCAAATATGCGGGACTGGCCGAAGGAGATGCGCATGTGATTCGCAATGCCGGGGGCCGCGCCAGTGATGATGCAATTCGTTCGTTGGTGATCTCTTACAAGTTGCTCGGCACGCGTGAATGGTTTGTCATCCACCATACTAATTGCGGCATGGAGCTCTTCACCGACGAGATCATGCGCGATTTGCTCGCTAGCAGCCTTGAGACAGCCACAATTGATGCCGACGGCTGGCACGACATCGGCACAGGACCAGGCTCCAGCGAAGGCCAATATACCGACTGGCTCACGATCAAAGACCAGGCGCAAAGTATCTTAAGTGATGTGCAGCGCATCCGGCGTCATCCATTGGTGCCGAAAAACATTCCGATTTATGGCTATCTATACGACGTAAAAACGGGCAGCTTGATCGAAATTCCCGAAGCAACAACCGCGGGCAAAGCCCAGTAAAAATTGATGCTGTACGATTTTTGATTGGTGCGCCTTTTCTCTGACGAAGCTATTGGGTCAATCAAAAATCGTACAGTGCAAATCCAGTCATCATTCCAGCCATGAACATTCAGAAGCTCATGCAGCAGATTAAGTTTGCCTTATCCACGATCAAAATCAGATCTGGCCTTCCCATTGTTCCTGGGAGTTCCTCGCCAAAGCCGACCTGCCTGTGTAGGTAGCGAGCGCTTGCCTTCGGGCAGGTAGCTCGCCCTGATATTCCTTGCACTATTCCCAAATAACCGAGTAGGCCACAAAGCCATTCACGCAGGTGGACGGTTCTGCCGGCGTGCCTTGCCACACATTGTTCATGGCGATTCCGTGAACAAACGATTTTGCTTATCCAAAAACAATAGCCTGTCTAGAAAGGGACAAATTTATGCACATCCAAAACTTGATCGGTCGCAGGAAATTTATGGGTTCGGCAGTGCTCAGCCTTGCGCTGTTGGCCGGTTGTGTAGTGCCCGCGCAACCGGGCGCACAATCCGCGCCGACGACAGGTGCCATTTATATCGGCGTTAGCGGTCCGCTCACGGGGCAAAATGCGCGGTATGGTGCGCAATGGAAAAAGGGCTTCGACCTGGCGCTTGATGAGATCAATGGCGCGGGTGGGATTAATGGCCGTAAACTGGAATATATCTTTGAAGATTCGCAAAGCGATCCCAAACAGTCGGTCATTGTGGCGCAGAAATTTGTGGCCGACCCGCGCATTGTTGTGGAGTTGGGTGACTTTAGCAGCGGTGCATCGATGGCGGCCTCACCAATTTATCAGCGCGGTGGGCTCGTTCAGTTTGGTTTTACGAACTCGCACCCAGACTTTACCAAAGCCGGTGGTGATTACACATGGAGCAACTCGGTGACGCAAGCGCAGGCGGCGCCGGCCTTGGCCGACTTTGCCATTACCTCAGTTGGCTTGAAGAAGTTGGCGGTCTTTTATTTGAACACCGATTGGGGGAAGACCACCGAGGATCTCTTTAACAAGCGTGCGGTAGAACTGGGTGGCGAGGTGGTGGCCAGCGAGGCTTATCTGGCCGAAGAAAAAGATTTCCGCTCGGCGTTGACGCGCATCCGCGATGCCAGCCCCGATGGTGTTGTCCTGATCTCTTACCAAGCGGATGGCGCTTTGATCGCCCAACAAATTAAAGATGCCGAGTTAAAATTACCCATTGTCGGCAGTGGTTCACTAGAGTCACCCGACTTCTTAAAGCTAGGCGGCGCGGCAACGGAAGGAGTCTTGATTCGTGGGCAGTTCTTGCCAGAAGATCCACGCCCCGAAGTCAAAACCGTTGTGGATAAATACCAGGCCAAGTATAACGAAACGCCCGACTATTTTGCCATCCATGCCTATGACACAATTCACTTGCTGGCCAAAGCGATTGAAATTGGTGGGCCAACGCGCCAAGGCATCCACGATGCGCTACCCAAGCTCAAAGATGTGCCAAGCGTGATCTATGGCAAGGCCACTTTAGACCCGGCAACCCAGCGGGTTTTGAATCCCCAATTTGTCGATTTGGTCGTGAAGGATGGGGCGTTTGTCTTGTGGGATGGGAAAACGGGTAAGCAATGATCAATGATGAGTGATGAGTGAATATATAATCTCACTCATCACTTATCACTCGCATACCACACGGTAACATCTCGTCCAGACTTTCTGCTCTAATCCTAAGGTTCCGACGCACGAAATCAAGCCTAACGGTTAGTTGCACTAGGCTATTGATAACGGTACTATAAAGCAGAAAACAACAGCAATGTTGTCGCAACGTAACCCAACACTAGTAGAAAGAAGGGCGAATAAAAACATGAAAATTCGGCATTTTACCCAATATAAACTCTTTGCACTATTGGCCGTGATCGCCACAGTGCTGGCAGCCTGTATCACACCAGCACAACCGGGCGCGCAATCCGCGCCGACAACCGGCCCGATTCTGATTGGCGTAAGCGGCCCGCTAACCGGGACAATGGCGCAATATGGCGCGCAATGGAAAAAGGGCTTTGACCTGGCACTCGAGGAGATCAATGGGGCAGGCGGGATTAATGGCCGCAAACTGGAATATACGTTCGAAGATTCGCAAAGTGATCCCAAACAGTCGGTCGTCATCGCGCAGAAGTTCGTCGCCGACCCCAACATTGTCGTCGAATTAGGCGACTTTAGCAGCAGCGCCTCGATGGCGGCTTCACAGATTTATCAGCGCGGTGGGCTTGTCCAATTTGGCTTTACCAACTCGCATCCAGACTTTACCAAAGCCGGCGGTGATTACACCTGGAGCAATTCGGTGACGCAACTGCAAGCCTCACCGGCATTGGCCGATTTTGCCATTACGACCTTGGGGCTGAAGAAGTTGGCGGTCTTCCAAATTAACAACGACTGGGGCAAGGCGACGAATGACCTCTTCACACCGCGCGTCAAGGAGTTGGGTGGTGAAATCGTGGCGAACGAATCTTACCTGGCCGACGAGAAAGATTTCCGATCGGCGTTGACGACGGTAAGTGATGCCAAGCCAGATGGCATTATCCTGATTTCCTATCAAGCCGACGGCGCCTTAATTGCCCAACAGGCGCAGGAAGCGGGCATCAAAGCGATGCTCGTCGGCAGTGCCTCGTTGCAGTCACCCGACTTCACGAGTTTGGGCGGCAAAGCCGTAGAAGGCACCATGATCCTAGGCGAATTCATGCCCAGCGACCCACGCCCCGAAGTCCAGGCGCTGGTCGAAAAATTCAAGACCAAGTATAACGAAGAACCCGATCTCTTCGCCGCGCTGGCCTACGACACGATCAATCTGATCGCTGCGGCGATCAAAGAGGGTGGCGCGACGCGCCAAGGCATCCATGATGCGCTGCCCAAGCTCAAAGACGTGCCAAGCGTGATCTATGGCAAGGTGACTTTTGATCCAACAACCCGCCGCGTACAAAATCCGCGGTTTGAGAATTTAATCGTGAAAGACGGACAATTTGTGCCCTGGGATGGCACGAAACCGGCGCAGTAAGTGATAACGCAGAGCCTCACCCCCGATTCAGTAGAAGCGGCGACCAGCGGTTGATTTGCTCCCCTCTCCTGAACTCTGTCCTTCGATTAAGGAGAGGGGCCGGGGGTGAGGCTCCTCAATTTCCAGCATAAATCTTACGAAAGAACTACATGCCCCACTTCCTGCGTACCTTCTTCGATCAAACCATCAACGGTCTTGTGATTGGCAATATCTACGCGCTCACGGCGGTGGGCTTGGCGCTGATCTTTGGGGTTGGCAATCTGATCAATTTTGCCCACGGCTCAGTCTATATGATCGGCGCGTATGTGGGCTGGGTTTGTGTAACACAGTTGCACATGCCGCTGGTCGCTACCTTTGGCGTTGTGGCCGTCATCTGTGGTTTATTGGGCATGGGCATCGAAAGGATTGGCTTGCGGCGCTTGCAGAACTCCGCGCGGATTGCGCCTCTGCTGGCCACCATCGGCATCAGTTTTGTACTGGATCAACTCGTCCAGATCATCTTTTCGCCCAACCCGCAGTCTTTCCCCAATCCATTACCGACTACGCGCCTCCAAATTGGTGGCGTCAGCATCGGCATGACCGACCTTCTCATTGCGGCGATTGGGATCGGGATCGGCATCATTCTCTTTCTTTTCCTTCGCTATACAAAGATCGGTTGGGCGCTACGAGCAACAGCCCAGGATCGTGACGCGGCGCAGCAGATGGGTGTTGACGTAAATCGCGTGAATCAGGCAGCCTTTGCACTGGCCGCGATTTTGGGTGGCATTGCAGGTATGTTGATTGGCCTCTACTTCAACACCGTCTACCCGACGATGAGTTTTCAGGCTGGCTTGAAAGGCTTTGCCGCCAATTTGCTCGGTGGATTGGGCAATATCCCTGGCTCGATTATCGGTGGCCTGGTGCTCGGCCTGGTCGAGAGTTATGGTGTGGCGCTGTTCGGCGCCACCTATCGCAATCTCTTTGCCTTCGTGATCTTAATCGCCGTGTTGGTCATCCGCCCAAACGGCCTGTTTAGTCGCAAACGCCAGGCGCCCCCAGAACCACTCACCGGGACTTTTATTGCCAATAATAAACCAATCACGCTGCCTGTGTGGGGTGTAATTGCACTGGCCGTGATCGCTTTGTTGTTACCGTTCTTTGTCGGTGACCCCTATTTTTTGCAAATTCTTACCAATGCCTGGCTACTTGGTATGGTGGCGCTGAGCGTAACGCTGGTGACGGGCACGGCGGGACAAACTTCGTTGGGGCAAGCTGGTTTTCTGGCGATTGGGGCCTATGCATCAGCCTTGCTCACCCTGCGCTTGCACTGGCCCTTTGAACTGGCGCTGCTCGCGGCGGGTCTGATCACAGCCATTTTAGGCACGTTGCTCGTGTTGCCCGCCTTCCGGCTGCGCGCCCATTATGTGGCGATTGCCACCTTGGGGATCGGCGAGATCGTCAATCAGGTAATCCTTAATTGGAATGGTTTGACGAATGGCGTCATGGGTCTTACCAATCTGCCACCACCCACATTCTTGGGGGTAGTGGCCGTCTTGCCACACCAGATCTATTGGTATTCACTCATTTTATTGCTGCTCGGCGCGCTCTTCCAATGGCAGTTGCTCCGTTCACCATTGGGGCGCACCTGGCGGGCGATCCGTGAAGATGATATCGCGGCGCAGGCCTATGGGATCAATCTCAACCGGTATAAAGCCTTGGCGTTTGCGGCCAGCGCCTTTATAGCAGGCATCAGTGGGGCATTTACAGGACACATGTACACGTATATCAATCACGAAACCTTTACCAATACCACGTCGATCCTGGTCTTGACGATGGTGATCTTGGGTGGCATGGGCAACATGCTCGGCGCGGTCGTCGGCGCGGTGGCACTGACGGTGCTGCCCGAACTATTTCGGGGTATGGCGGATTATCGGTATCTTTTCTATGGTCTAGCGCTGATCATGATGATTCGCTACCGGCCACAGGGTTTATTGGGGTCCATTTAACTATGGCGCTGCTTGAAGTCAAAAATCTTTCCCGCAATTTTGCCGGTGTACTGGCGGTAGACAAGGTCAGCTTTGCCGTAAAAGAAGGCGAAACGGTGAGCGTGATCGGCCCGAATGGCGCAGGCAAGACGACGCTGTTTAATTTGCTGACAGGCCAGGATCAGCCAACCGAGGGCGAGATTGTGTTTGAGGGCCAGTCACTAATTGGTCTACCCGCCGACCAGTTTGCAAGCCACGGGATTGCGCGCACGTTTCAACACGGCCGCGTCTTTGGCAATTTGAGCGTGCTCGACAATGTGTTGGTAGGCGCACACGCACGCCGCCGCGCCGTACAGTCGCGCTTACCATTAGGGGGGCTGGCGAGCGAATTATGGGCCGCGCTCTTTCGCCCAGCGGCCACAAAAGCTGAGGAAAAGGCGTTGCGCCAAACCGCCGAAACCATTATCGCGCGTTTTGGTGAACGCTTGACGCCTCGCCTTCAGCAACCGGCCTACAGCCTCTCGTATGCCAATCGGCGCCGCGTTGAGATTGCACGGGCGCTGGCGTTGCAGCCGCGCCTCTTGTTGCTGGACGAGCCAACCGCGGGCATGAACCCAACCGAGACAGCAGAAATGTTAGCGTTTATTCGTTTGCTGAAACAACAGGGTTTAACGATCTTGCTGATTGAGCACAAATTATCGCTGGTTATGCAACTGTCGAACCATGTGATCGTGATGGACAACGGCCAAAAGATCGCCGAAGGACCACCAGAAGTGATCCGCAACGACGAGCGTGTGATCGAAGCCTATTTGGGCCGCAAACAACGGTTGGATCAGCCAGCGGCGAACGAAGCAGCAACGGTGATTGTATGACCGTTACCGCAGTGCAACCTCTATTACAGCTCCAGAAGATCGACACCTTCTATGGCCCCATGCAAGTGCATTTCGGAATCGATTTACACGTAAATTCCGGCGAGATCGTCTGTCTACTAGGTGGCAATGCCAGCGGCAAAAGCACAACCATGAAGGTGATCCTTGGACTGGTTACGCCGCGCGCCGGCCACGTGATCTTCGACGGGCAAGAGATCACCGGTCTGGCTACGCCCAAAGTCATTCGGCGCGGGATTGGGTCGGTGCCCGAAGCGCGCCGCATTTTCGCCAACATGACGGTGCGCGAAAATTTGTTGATGGGCGCTTATAAACGCAACGACAAAGCCGAGATCGCGCAGGATTATGAGCGCACCCTGACGCTCTTTCCCCGCTTGAAAGAGCGGATCAACCAGCCAGGTGGCGTGCTCAGCGGCGGCGAACAGCAGATGTTGGCGATTGGGCGGGCTTTGATGGGACGCCCCAGCCTGATTTGCATGGATGAGCCAACCATGGGGCTGTCACCGTTATTTGTAGATCGCGTGCTCGAGCAGATCCAGACGATCAATGCACAAGGGGTGACGATCTTTATGGTCGAACAAAACGCCACCCTGGCCTTGCAAATTGCCCATCGCGGCTATGTCCTCCAAAATGGGCGCATTGTGCTAGCAGGCGCAGCACAAACATTGCTCGACAGCCCCGAGATCCAAGATGCTTATTTGGGTGATGGGGAAGCCTAGACCGGTAGCGCCGCCCCTTTTTGTTACCACTTTGCTACTCGCCTATCACCCGTTCTGTTACATTCGTGAATTATGCTTTGAACAGGATGAGGCATGCGGCCAAGGGGGACAGGCAAGGATCTGCAAAATCCTGCCTCGCCGGTTCGAGTCCGACCGTCGCCTCTCTACCCCACCACTATCTAGCCCCAGGCTATCGATAGTATTTTCTTATGCCCAAAAACTGCTTACCCCTCTCTTTGTTACCACTTTGTTACCATCTTGTGACCATACGCATAACAGCGATATGTTAATTTGGGTTAAAAGTGGTGATGACACCTTCACCGGATAGCATCCCCTGTCCATTGAAAAGTCTAGAGGCGAAATTATGTCGATTCTTCTTGAGCAATTAACCAAGCGTTACGAAGGCCATCCGGTGGTCAACAATGTTTCGCTGGAAGTCGCTGATGGTGAGTTTTTTGTTTTACTTGGCTCCAGCGGTAGCGGCAAAACGACGGTGCTGAGCATGATCGCCGGTCTAACCGGGATCGATGAAGGGCGTGTGCTGTTGCATGGGCGCGACGTTACACAGCTACCAACCCAAGAACGCCGTGTTGGCTATGTCTTTCAAAATTATGCCTTATTTCAACATATGAGCGTGGCTGATAACATTGAGTTTGGGCTACGTGTGCGCAAAGTAGCGGTGAACGAGCGCCGCAAACGGCGCGATGAATTGCTAGAATTGGTCGGGCTGGCTGGGCTGGGCAACCGCATGCCGCGCCAGATCTCCGGTGGTCAACAACAGCGCGTGGCCTTGGCACGCGCCTTGGCGCACCAACCTGATGTGCTACTTTTAGATGAACCTTTAGGCGCGTTGGACGCCAAAATTCGCATTGAATTACGGCGTACGCTGAAAACCATTCAGCGCGAACTGCGTCTTGCCACGATCCTGGTGACCCACGATCAGGAAGAAGCTTTTGAACTGGCCGACCGCCTGGGTGTGATGAGCTTTGGTCGCCTGTTAGAAATTGGTTTGCCAGAGGCGCTTTATCAACATCCACAGACCGAGTTTGTCGCCACGTTCTTGGGCACGGCGAATTTGATGGTGGGCCACGCCACGCGCGAAGGGGTGCAGGTTGGGCCGCATCATTTTCCCATGCAACATGCGCCCGGTTCGGTGGATGACACGCAACGGGTGCAGGTGCTATTCCGCCCCGAGGATGTGATCCTAGCGACGGCAACGGATGGCCTCGGGTGTACGCCGTTGGGTCAGGGAGAAGTGGAGCAGACCACATTTGGTGGCTCATTCGAGCGCTTGCGCCTGCGTTTGCCGCCCATTCCTGGCGTGCGGGCCATTTCGCCACCAGTTCCCTATGGCAGCAACGCCATCATCATTGAAGCAACGCGCACCCAGGATCAGGTTGGGCGGCTACCGCTCCTGCCTGGCCAGAAGGTTTGGGTCGGCATCAATCGAATTCACGCGCTGACGCACCCAGGGTTGCGCTTTCTTTTGCCTACAGATGGTTCACCACCAGCCCAAGCCGCGCTGGTGGTCGCTGGTCAGATTGCACGGCTGGCGCATGCGCGGGTCACTTTGCTAGGCTACGGATTGACGGGTGAAGCGTTACAAA
>JAPLGZ010000539.1 GCA_026389895.1 Chloroflexota bacterium
TAAATTTTTTATAGATCGAAATGCCGGGGATCGTTACCAAAATTGGTCACGATCCCCGGCATGTTACAGGCTAGGCAGTTCTGGGTTGATTAGTAGGAAACGTCTGGTCCGCTAATCGACAAGGTGTAGCTATTCGCCGTGTCTTTCTTATTCTTGACCACAATAAAGTAGGTCTCGGTGGCTTCGGCACTGCCCACCCAACTTAGGCGTGTCGCATCTTGCACTTGGGTTGGATTGTTATTTGTATCATCGTCGTCGTCGACAAACTTTGTCACGGGTGTGCCTGCGCCGACCGGGGTGCGGGTCAGATGGCTGCTGTCATCATCTGCATCGGGCAAGGGCGCATTGAGTCGGCCCAGTGTCCAGACTTCAAAGCTAAGCCCTGGGTTTTCCATCTTGAGCTGAACAATCGCATTGGTCGCCTCTTTGTCGGCGTTTTCGTCAAAGCTATATTTAAATTTGTACCATTGCGACGTTTTGGCGGCGATCGCAACGGAACCACTCAGCGGGCCAGCGGCGGCGCCCATGCCTGTGCCTGGTTGCGCTTGAACTGTCTCAGTCGTGGCAGCAGTTGGGGCTGCAGTCGTCTGGTCTTGGGCCGCGACAGGCGTGATCGCCATACTGAATGGCAATAGCGCCACGATAGCGGCCATTGACACGGATTGGTAGAATTTGGTAGACATTGTAAGCTCCTGTATTTAATAGATACTACAAACACAATATAACGAACGGACTGTTTGCATAACGACTAACTCGTCCTCGCCCCCTAAATAAGGAGGAAACTGTCATGAAAAGGCCGATAGTTGCTCTACTGACCACCCATCAGCGTCATTCTCTGAGCCGTCCCCTCGATTGTTGGGGAAGCGTTAAGGGTGGCTTAGCCGCTACGTTCTCACTTAATTGTACGCATCAAATCGGAAGAAGTTGTATACTTATTGTGTGATCATTGTGGAGAAACACCTGGTTTTTCTCTGGTTCTAGCGGTGGATGACCCAAAAGGAGCAAAAATGACAAGCGAAAAACTTATCTGGCGACATATTCAGGTAGAACACACCTTTGATCCGCTAGGTGGCGGAGATGAAGAAATACGCGTTACGTATCTGGACAGTTCTGAAGACTTTGCGCAAAATTTTCAGACGATGGAAGATGTCTTTAAGACTTTGGGCCTTGATGGCTGGGAACTCGCCGCCGTCACCCAAGATCGCGCGTTCGTTGAAGACGAGGAGGAGAAAACGCTAACTTCACCAGAGCAGGTGTTCCTCGATACTTACTTTTTTAAGCGCTCACAGACCCTGGCAACGGATTCGGGCACGGATTGAGCGAATTGAGGGCGGCTCAATCCGTTCTTGGATGCGACGAAGAGCGGATTTAACGGCTTCCCTTCCGCTCAATCCGTGCCCAAATCCGTTGCTGGCTTTGTTGCGCAGTGTGCGTTAATTCTATAAGGATTACAGGATGAGAATTTTGATTACTGGCAGCGCTGGCCATTTGGGAGAGGCGCTCGTCCGTACACTGCAAAGTGAACACGAAGTGATCGGGCTGGATATCGTGCCTTCCCCCTTTACCACGGTGGTGGGCACGATCATCGACCCAGCCACGGTGGAACGCTGTATGGATGGGGTGCAAGCCGTCTTCCATACAGCCACGCTGCACAAGCCCCATGTCGTGACCCACACCCGCCAACAGTTTATCGACACCAACGTGACGGGCACGCTCAATCTGCTCGAAGCTGCCACCGCCGCACGCGTCCGTTCGTTCATCTTTACGAGTACCACCAGCACCTTCGGCCAGGCTCTCACGCCTTCGCCCGGTGACCCAGCCGCGTGGATCACCGAAGAAACGACGCCGGTGCCGAAGAACATCTATGGCATCAGCAAAACGGCCGCCGAGGATCTCTGTGAATTGTTTCATACCGCCAAAGGGCTGCCCTGCCTGATCTTGCGTACCTCACGGTTTTTCCCAGAAGCAGATGATAGCCCAGAGATCCGGCAAACCTATACGGATGACAATGTTAAAGTGAACGAATACCTGTACCGGCGCGTCGATCTGGAAGATGTGGTGGCCGCGCAAATTCGGGCGATGGAGCGGGCGCCGGTGCTCGGATTTGGGCGGTACATTGTCAGTGCGACAACGCCGTTTGGCGTTGCTGACCTGGCGGAGTTGCGCAGCGCTGCGCCACGGGTGGTGCAGCGGCTCTTTCCCGAATTCCAGGCCGAATATGCGCGACGCGGCTGGCAGATGTTTCCCAGCATTGACCGGGTCTATGTCAACGAGAAGGCCCGCCTCGATTTGGGCTGGAATCCGCGCTATAATTTTGATCTGGTCCTCGATCGCCTACGCCTGGGGCAAACTTTTCGTAGCCCGCTGTCGCTGACCGTGGGGGCTAAGGGCTATCATACCCGCAAATTCACCGATTGCCCTTACCCGGTAGAATAAGGATGGGTTGGCAACAACTGCCTGGCCGCAATAATGATGCCTATGCTATGTGATTTGGTTATGGCTACAACCAAACAGAGCAAGAACGACACCAACCTTTCCAGTGGCGTCGTTCTTGCTCTGTTTGCGTATTCGCTCGCGCAGGACAAACCACCACTTGAGCAGAAGCGCTCACTTAGAAGCAGAGCGTATAGCGTTTCCAGCAAGGGTAGGGAATAGTGACGAACCATACGCGCTTGTAACAGGTGCCGAGATAAGGTATGGAAATACAAAGCTGTTCTAGACGGACTTCTAATGCTTCGATAGCAAAATTCTGGTCGGACATGAGGTTTCTCCTTTTTTGTAGTCATGTTGATTAAGTTATATCGTGCTGTCTATATTGTAGCGGCGTGCGTAATTTGAAAATAGTGGAAATATCTGGCAGAATTCAACGATTCCCTATAAAATTCAGGTGATATTGATAGACAAGCTCCATCTGCCGCTTCTCCATACACATGGCCGGGAGTCAGTTTGTAATTCGCCAGATTTTTGTACGCTGGCTGATATCCCGTCATGTATATCTATTCTATATCTTATCTATTGCAGTAAATTTTTATTCCTCTATACTTGTTTAATAGATCGTGGCTACAGCTTTAAGCCTCTCGCTATCACAGCGCAAATCGTAATGTCTTTCGGTGCCCTGCGCTGCCTATCACGTACGTACTGACATTAGCCATTGGCACAACTGCTAGGTAGTGCAACTCGAGTCTGCTTCTCTGCCTACGAGTAGGAACCGAAACGCTATCTTGCTGCTGGTAAGTGGGTGCTGCTTGGGCTTGTGTTGTTGCTACAAGTACATTTTTTTATAACCTGATCTATAGAAAGCCCACAGCCGAGCGGTTATGCAGCTACGCGTCATTACATGAATAATGCGGTTCTGTAGATTTTTTCTTTATGAGGCGATTACCTATGACCCTGGACGAATTTATTGAATATCTCTGCGATCTCGTGGCGCGCGCTGGCTCACCGCGCCAACTTGCAAGACAACTCGGCATCTCAACACACGTATTGAATGATACGCTCAACAATCACCGGCTGCCGGAGTCCAAACTGCTGTCGGCGCTTGGCTTTTCACTCGTGATTACATATACCCATAAGCCACCGATCATCACGTATAAGCCGCCGGTCGCGCCGCGCGATTATCGATTGACACCGCTGATGATGAGGGCATAAAGTTGCCCAGCCTGGGCTTGGCTGGCGCGCTCATAGCTACCTGTTAGCGCAATGCTGTGTCGTAGCGTCAGCCTGCCTTATGTGATAGACTGTGGTCGGGGTGGCATCATCAACGTGCCAAGGACAGCCGCATCGAGCAACTTATAGCCTACCGCCTGAACAATCTACGGTCATGGCTTGCGTTCCACTCTGCTCAAACTGCCCTGCACATAACGAACCACTTTTAGGGCAATGGCCGCGTCCATGTCGTACTTGCGCTCTGTGTATTCTGCTACGATTGGCACAGCAAAGCCCGTCTGTAATAGCTTTGCAATAAACTCCCGTTGACGCTGACGCCCGCCATACCCTGGTTTATAAGATGCACGTTTCATGCTCATCCCTATCATCGCTTCGGTGAATTCGACACGGTTAGCCATCTTTCTTGATCACTATAGGCCAGATTCGCTCTGGTTGCTATCCGCCAAAATGCTGATCTAATGCATTGATTACTGGATAGTCGGCGGCTCTTTTCATCAGCAAGCACGTCGTACGGGCAAAGTCGAAAGCGCCGGGCAATTCTGGCAGAGCTACGCAGCAATGATCGACAAAATAAAGAAGGCCACCAGCATCATGCTGGTGACCCTCTTTATTTTGTCACTTTCCTCGTCGCGCGGGACAACCCACCACTTGAGTAGAAAAGCTATTTAGAAGCAGATGGTGGTGTACTTCAAGCAGGGATACGGGATGCGCACGAACCATACTTTCTTGTAGCAGGTGCCAATGTAGGGTACAGTAATGCACAATTGTTCCAGACGGGTTTCCAGTTGTTCGATAGCGAAATTTTGGTCAGACATAATCTTGCTCCTTTTTGTTTGAATATAGACTTGCTTGATTCACTCAGTGATAGTTGTAGTATAGCGGAGCTCGGTGCCTGAAAATAGGCACACTATCTGTCTGAATCTTCCCAATGGCTATCAATTTAAGAAAGATTTAATAGAAAGAGAGGTAGTCGGACTGTTTCTGTGAATGACTGGATCGTGATCCTCATAAAACTCCGCAAGCAGAAAGCTAGCGTCAAGCTGACCAGCGAATCCTTCTTCTAGGGTCTCGGCAACCCAGAAGAAGGATTCGTCGTCCAAGTCTTTCTGTGCAATGGTGCGCAGGTGGATAAGATTACCGTGCCAGAAATGATATTTTATTATGCCGCGAGGCTTTCCATGGTCACTGGCGTGAGGAACTCGCACGCGTTACGCGCCGTTCGATGAATGTAAGTTCGCACGCGAAGGATTTGGGGTACGGCTAACGACTAATAGGATGCGGTGGCAAAACTTGACAAGCCTGACCTGTGGAAGCAATTTTACGGATTTTTCCTTTTTGCCCGGAGAAAGATTACTTCATGACTGACTTAATACAACGTGATAGCCGTGGGAGATTTGTGTCTACCAACGCAGGCGGACCAGGCAGACCACGAATTGAAATTGAACAAGAATATCTGATGACTATGGATCAAGCCGTTTCTGGCGAAGCTTGGCAAGCTATTGTAGAACGCGCGACGCTCGACGCCGAAAATGGCGATGCCAGAGCGCGCGAATGGCTTTCAAGCTATCTACTTGGGATGCCCATCTCAAAAAACAGCGCTGGCTCAGAAGAGTCGCCTTCTCCAAAAGAGAGTTAGCGCGTCTTGCCTATAGCGTATAAGGTCATGCGGCTAGTGCGTTTGGATGCGGTTGCATGAGCTAACTTACCAGCGTGTAATCAAGCATTTGCATCCTTCGTAGACTTGATGCCTTGATCAAAACCGAGAGCCGCCATCATTATCTGGTCGTGCTTCTTTTTGGGACGCAAAAAAACAATCGTTGATAATTAGACTTTATTCATCCTATCTGCTTAAATTAGCTCCTGGTCTTGATCTGCTGCTGCTCAAGGAGCCTTTATGTGGATACGAAGAATACGACGTTTCTTTTTTCTGGTCTTTCTGGTTCAAGAAGGTGTCGTTTTTTTGCGTGCTACAGCGCAGGAACGCACCCAAGCACCCATCCCACCCTACCCGGCTATCCTTGGATTGTCCCTCTTGGCCCCATTGGTCTTAAACATCCGGATCCCTCGCTGGCTTGAACGACTCGCCCTTGGATTGCAAGTGCTCGGCTGGGCGCTCGAAGTCGCGGCCATGAGTCAGCTTGCACGTCAGCAATCGTTCGGTATTCACCCAACCGCTGCGACAAAACCCCTCCAAAGTGGCCTATATCGTTTTGAACATCCCATTTATCTGGGTTTGTTCATTAGCCTACTTGGGTGGACATTGCCAGTTCCACCCAGTATGCTGGCGATGCCCCTGATCTATATTGGTTTTTGTCGCGCTGTCCGGCAGGAACGTGCCCATCTTGCCTCGCTTGA
>JAPLGZ010000041.1 GCA_026389895.1 Chloroflexota bacterium
ATTATACCCGCAGAACCAGTAAAGGGGATATTTTCAGATAAAAAGAATCGAGCCAGGGGATCCCCTGGCTCGATTCTTTTTATCTGAAAATATCCCCTTTACTGGTTCTGCGGGTATAATTATAGGTAAATCTGATCATTGATTCATGTGACGCCTTGCACCGTTTAGGCTGCTGATAGGCGCAAGGCCGCTACATGGATCATTCTATCTTTTACCCTTAAAGGCACCTGTATGAATTCATTGAAATACGATATCGCAATTATCGGCGGGGGGATTGTCGGCCTGGCTACGGCGATGGCGTTGACAAAACGCGGCGTGACCAGCTTGATTGTGATCGAAGCCGAAGATAAATTAGCCGCCCACCAGACGGGCCATAACAGCGGCGTCATCCATTCTGGGCTTTATTACAAACCTGGTTCGTTGAAAGCGCTCAATTGTGTCACCGGTCGCCTGGCGATGTATCAATTTTGCGAGGAGCACAACATTGCGCACGAACGGTGCGGCAAATTGGTCGTCGCCACGGACGCCCAGGAAGTGCCTTTGCTCGAAAAATTAGAAGAGCGCGGCCACGCCAATCAACTCCACGGTGTACGCCGTCTGGGCGCTGAAGAGATCAAAGAGTATGAACCGCACGTGGCCGGGATCGCGGGCCTGCTCGTGCCAGAGACCGGCATTGTCGATTACAAGCAAGTGGCGCAAAAATACGCCCAACTCATTCAGCAAGCCGGCGGCACGATTCAGACCAACACACGCTTGCTTGGTTGCCATGTCGAAACCAACGAACTGCGCTTAAGCACCACCCAAGGTGACATTCAGTGTCGCTATCTAATCAACTGTGGCGGTTTGCAATCTGACCGGATCGCGCGGCTGTGCGGCGTGGAGCCAGGGCTGCAAATTATCCCTTTCCGCGGCGAATATTATGAATTGATCCCAGAACGGCATCATCTGGTCAAGAACTTGATCTACCCCGTGCCGGATCCACGCTTCCCCTTTCTCGGCGTACACTTTACGCGCATGATCCATGGGGGCGTTGAGGCTGGCCCCAACGCTGTGCTCGCCTTCAAACGCGAGGGTTATAACAAATCGAGTTTCTCGCTGGCCGATGCCTGGCAATTTGCTACGTATCGCGGTTTTTGGCAAATGGCGGCCAAACATTGGCGCATGAGTGTCGGGGAATTTCAACGCTCGTTTAGCAAAAAGGCCTTTGTCACTGCCTTGCAAAAGCTACTCCCCGAACTCCAGTATGACGATATCCACCCAGCCGGCGCGGGTGTGCGTGCGCAAGCCCTAGAACCGAGCGGTCTGCTCGTGGATGATTTTCGGATTGTCGAAACGGGACGCATGATCCATGTGCTCAACGCGCCATCGCCAGCCGCCACAGCGTCGATCAGCATCGGCCAGTCGATTGCCGATATGGCCGAGAAACAATTTATTTTGGGGAGTAAGAAGTAGGGAGTAGGGATACGGGAGTAGGGATTAAACGACGCCTGCCCCGTATTCCGCTCTACGAAGCAACCTTATCTCTTATCCCGTATCCCTACTCCCGCCTCAGGAGCTTTGACCGTGACAGTTGCAGAACTACTCGCAGAAACATTACAAGCAGCCTGGATCACCACAATTTTCGGTTTGCCGGGTGGTGAGAATGTAGCGGTGCTGGATGCATTTCGGAGATATGGTTTACGTTTCGTCTTGGTGCGCAATGAAAGTTCAGCCGTCTTTATGGCCGATGCGACCGCCCGCTTGACCGGTAAGCCCAGCGCCTGTTTGACCACGCTAGGCCCTGGCGCAGCGAATGCCGTCGCCGGGGTGGCCCACGCCTATCTGGATCGGGCGCCCATCTTGGTGATCACGGCGCAGACGCCAGACCAACTTCTGCCCGACCATACCCATCAGGTGCTTGATTTAGCGGCGCTCTTTACGCCAATCACAAAAGGCTCCTTCCATGTCCAACCGACCAATGCACGCGCCGTGATACCAGCCGCATTGGCACTGACAACGGCTGGTCGCCCAGGCCCGGTCCATCTGCGGATCAGCAACGAAGCCGCCGCGCAACTGCTCAGCGAGGCAACAAGTGAGTCAACACCAGCGCCGGTCAGCGCGCCAGTCTCAGCAGACAGAACCCAGTTCGCCCTAGCCCGTCAGCTGCTGGCCCAGGCCCGCAAACCAGTGCTGGCAGTCGGGGTGGGGATGGAACCGGAACAACCCTACCCAGCTTTGCGGCTGCTGGCGGAAACGTTGAATGCGCCGGTGATTGTGACGCCCAAGGCCAAGGGTGCGCTGCCCGATGATCACCCATTGGCCGCGGGTGTAATCGGCCTGGCGCGCACCGACCCGGCTTATCAAATTTTAGACGAAGCGGATTGTATCATCGCGGTGGGGTTTGATGTGGTCGAATTGGTCAAACCCTGGCAGCAAGCCGCGCCGCTGATTTGGATTGCGCCTTGGGCGAACACGCAGCCAGTGCTGCCTGCCGTGGCTGAATTCACCGGCCCGATGCAGCCAACGTTGGAACAATTGGCCGATTTACCCAGCCACCCAGCGCCAGAGTGGGGCGCCACGCGCGTGGCTGCCTTGCACCAACAGTTGGCGCAACAGATTTTACCCACCCCAGCGCCACGTCGCCTCTTGCCACAAACGGTGCTCCAGATGGTGCGCCAGCATAGCGCGCGCGACATCTTGGTCACGACCGATGTGGGTTCGCATAAAATTCTCGCCGGTCTAACTTGGCCGGCTTACACCGCCAACCGGTACCTGGTCTCTAATGGATTATCCTGTATGGGCTTTGCCCTGCCGTCGGCGATGGCCGCGAGTCTGGCCTTGCCTGGTCAGCCCGTCCTCTGTCTGACGGGCGATGCGGGTTTCGCGATGGTGCTGGGTGAATTAGGGCTATTGGCAGAGTTGAAGTTGCCAGTCGTCATTGTCCTCTTCAACGATAACGCCCTGGATCTGATCCGTTCCGCGCAACAGCGGGCGGGTAAACCCACCTATGGCACCGAGTTTGTAAATCCCAACTTTGGGCAAATTGCCGCAGCTTATGGGCTAGCCGCTTATCAAGTGCATGATGAAGTTAGTTGCACTGAGGCCATCAAAACCGCACTGGACAGTGGCCGTCCCACGTTGATTGAAGCCCTGATCGATCCGAACAGCTATCCAACGACGCCAAGATAAGATTTTAGCCCTCGATGGTCAGCGTTGACAGATAACTGGTTACTAGGCAATTTGTAAAGCGCCTATGACCGTGGTACAATAAATGCATCAGCGTTTAGGCGACGTCGCCAAGTGGTAAGGCAGGGGTCTGCAAAACCCCCATCGCCGGTTCGAATCCGGCCGTCGCCTCCTACAACAAAAAATCCAGCCCAAGTATTGGGCTGGATTTTTTGTTATAGGATTAAATGACCGGCTCGTTACCAGTCACCCGCATACGCCACACTGAATGGTGCGGCTTGCTGCTTGACCCAAGCATAATGGAGCTCTGTACACTGGCGCAGATGCAGAAAATCGTGGGCCAGCCAGGCTGCCAGCAAATCGCCTGCGCGGATCTCAAACTCCGCCCGCCGGTAACGTTTCGCCCAATCTGGCGCTACCAACCCTTTGAGCCAAACCACCGATTGCTGGCGTTCGCGCAAGAAGTTTTGTAACGACTCGGCTGGATCGCGCTGATTATAACCACGCGCCGTCACCCAGCCTTCAGGATCGATCCCTGGCGGATCTTCACCGGGACGATGCAGGGTGAAATCGATCCGCAGCCGAAAATCCTCGCGCTCCTCATCATAGAGGTGATTGACGACTTCTACAAGTGACCAATCGTTGGCCGTTGGCTTCCAACGCGCCTGTTCGTTGGTGACGCCATTTAGCATGCTGCGGATAATTTCGGCATTGCGGGCC
>JAPLGZ010000757.1 GCA_026389895.1 Chloroflexota bacterium
AAGTGAATGTGGCTGTCAATCCCGCCCGCCGTCACGATCAGATGTTCGCCCGCGATCACTTCGGTGGCGGCACCAACAATTAAGGCGGGGTCTACACCGGCCATCGTGTCGGGGTTGCCTGCTTTGCCCACTTTGACAATGCGACCATCTTTGATGCCGATATCGCCTTTGACGATCCCCCAGTGGTCGAGGATCAAGGCATTGGTGATGACCAAATCCAAGGCGCCGTTGACGCCTTCCCGCACCGCGCTGCTGCTTTGCCCCATGCCATCGCGGATCACTTTGCCGCCGCCAAAGGTAATCTCGTCGCCATAGACGGTGTAATCATGCTCGACTTCGATGATCAACTCACTGTCGGCCAAGCGCACGCGGTCACCAGTGGTCGGGCCGTAAAGTTCAGCATAGGTACGCCGTGGAATCTTCAAAGTCATGATCACCCTTCACTTTCTAATCGTTGAATAAAACGGCCGGATTGGTTCGCTGACCCAGCCTTATGCATTGGGTTGTGGGGCCTTGTCATCCAGTGCGCCTTGCACCAGGCCATTATGGCCCATGGCAATGCGTGCGCCCGCTAGCGTGGTTAAGCTGACCTCTTTTTCCTCGCCCGGCTCGAAGCGCACGGCCAATCCCGCCGGAATGTTCAACCGCATGCCATAGGCAGCGGACCGGTCAAAGTGCAAGGCCGGGTTGACCTCAAAGAAATGGAAATGACTTCCCACCTGGATCGGGCGATCGCCAGTGTGCTGGATCAGCACGGTGGTCACCACCCGCCCTTGATTGGCTTCAATGTCGCCAGCGGTCGAATCGACGATAACTTCGCCTGGTTTCATGTTTGCTCCAATATAGATCGGTTATATGATTAGTAACTTTACTGGATCGGGTCGTGGATCGTCACTAACTTGGTGCCGTCTGGGAAGGTGGCTTCCACCTGCACTTCGTGGATCATCTCGGCAATGCCATCCATAACGTCGGCCTTGGTCAAAATGGTGGCGCCAAAGGTCATAATCGCGGCCACGCTTTTGCCATCGCGGGCGGCCTCCATAATTTCGGCGGTAATGATGGCAATGGCCTCAGGATAGTTCAATTTCAAGCCCCGTGCCTGGCGTTTGCGGGCCAACTCCGAGGCCAAGAAAATGAGGAGTTTTTCCTGTTCACGTTGTGTTAAATGCATTGACTTTCTCCAAATCGTTGGAACCAGCGTCGATCAACCCGGCAGAACGCCAGTTTGAGATTCAGTGATAACACAGGGTCTGATTGTAATCGTCGCGTTGGACGCATGATCTAAGGTTTTGTTGGTTCACCGCGCCAAGCGCGTCGCTTTGGGCGCAAGCATTTTGTTTGGGTGGGCAGTAGCAGTGCTCGATACCCCTGGGTTTACCGTTTCCCTCGACTGGGTTTTCCTCTATTCTGACTCGGCGCTTCGTCATCTGTCATCGCTCCCATTTCGCAAAGTTTCAATCCCTCGACTGGGTTTTCCTCTATTCTGACCGTTTTTGCGCAGTGGCTTTAAACGCTGGCTTTTTTGCGCTTTTTATCCCACGAATGGTGCGAGAATGCGAAATTATAGGGAGCGGCCACACTGTTTTCTGATAATTCATCCTCTTTTCTCCCACCTGCGAGTGTCAAGCCGCACGGCTTGCATTTGGTTGGCTTTGGGGCGTGATTGCCGGTTGTACGCAAGGGTCCGCGACCGCTGTTTGAACCTATTTTTCACCTGTCGGCGGCGTTAGACTTGGCGTCGCTGACAGGTGCGAGCATCCCCCTCTAATTAGCCACCTGCTGCGTTGCTCGCTGGCACGCTTAGACCAAGACGTCGTAATTTCTTGCGGCGACCCATGACCTACGTTTCCCACCTTGGCGAAACAAGGTTCATAAAGTAGCGAGAAACTGCTGGATCAAGGCTGGCTTCTAGAATTTTATCTAACCGCTAGCGCAAGTGCAAATATCGCTGCGCATCCCCCAACATTCAAACCGGCTCACAGGTCTATGGCGGGCAGCCATGCCGCGCCTTGGCGGCAAAATACGCATCCGGTGGTGCAACCTGTGCTAGTAAATTTTGCGCGGCATGATTGCGTCGCTCTGATAGAGAGCCTGCTTCGCCAGTTGCCAAAAGTGGGGCAACATCGGGGTTAACAGGCGATTTGTCTGACTGACCACCCGCACAACCAACCCGTGTGCCGTTAATGTGCTGACCCCCCAAACGACCTCGCCGGGGCTGGTCAACTGATTGGCTAACGTCGTCAATTCTGTCTCTAGCGCCAGCCAACGTGGGGCCGCTATGCCGACGCGACAGATGTAAAAGGCGCCATAATAGCGAAAGGGCCCCAGGCGTGCCAATGCAGTGACAGGCCAGCGCTTTGGTTCTAAGTGGACCCGTTCCCTGGCCAGTGGGCGTTGTCCAGCCCAAATATCCAGGTCTAAGCGTAAGTGGTCATACGCAAATAATTCCTGTTTGGCTTCACGGCCGGGCGCCACCACTTCCCAATAAAAGAGTCCAGCGTCGGGGCCAAGTTCAATCCGCGTCGTCTGCTGATAGCGCGCCTGGCTAAAAGGAATCAGCATATCGGGTAGATATTCAAGGAGCGCACCCTGTTGCACGGCAAAATGGGTTACTTGGCTGGCAGTGGCCCCGTCCGCACGCTGGCGATAGACGCGCGTCGCACCGGTTGTTGTGATCTGCGCCCGTGCATTGGCTTGCACTTCGGCCTCGACCCATAATTGATCGCCGCCCAGCACGCCCCCCGACACATTGTGCAGGTGGACCAGCGCCGCGCCATCCGCCGCCGAAAAGGCGCGGACAACGCGCAAAGGCGGCTCCTGGACCTGGACCCGTAAGATCGTGGGCGCGGCGGGTGATGGTGTATCAAAAGTAAACTGCAAACGACCATTGGCACAATGGGAAGCGATAAAATCCTCTATCTGAAAGCGAGCGAACAGGGGTGAATAGTACGATAACTAAGCCTCAACCCCCTGCGTCCATTGGGCATCCCCTCTCCTAGACGGTAAAACTGTTTCAGAAGAGGGGAACAGAACAAACGCCGTTGCTGTGCTCCCCCTCTCCTGAACTCAGCTCTTTGATTCAGGAGAGGGGGCCGGGGGGTGAGGCGCCGTCGTTACCTTTCACCACGGGCATCATCTCAACTGATAAACAACCGCACCGGCAACGTCGCATGGCGCATAGCGGCGATCTCTGTCAATAGGCCAAAGGATGGAATGCCACTGTCGCGCCAATCGGCGTGGCGGCCGCGGTCGGCAGCGGCGATCAAGGCGGGCTTCAAGGCCCACAGGATACTGACCACTTGACTTTGTCCGATGGGCAAAAGCTTTTGCATGGCCGAGAGCAGACTGGTCAAAGACTGTTGCAGACAGGCCAATGTGGTGGCCTCTTCGTCCAGCCCTAAAAGTCCGCCAACCAAGCCAAAGGCCGTCACATAATGTAAGTCGATGCTGGCTTGTTTGGCGCTTTGCTGGGCCAATTGCATCCGCACCTCTTGGGTTAAGCCGGCGGCCAGGGTCAAAAAGCGCCGGCCTAACGTGGCGCTGGCTGCGCGACTTTCGCGCGCCATCCGCAACGAACTCAACTGGCAATTCAGCGTCAGCCATTCGGCCTCAAAAAGATCGACATCGGGTTCGGTGGCTAACCGATAGGCAGCGCGACAAAATAACGCATCGACCGCGCCAATTTCAAAGACATAATCTTGCAAAAAGGGTTCGATACTCTCGACGGTCAGCAGGCCTTCCACCGTCAGCGTTTCCAGGCCAAAAGAATGGGCCTGCGCGCCAATCGGGAGGGTGCTATCGGCGAATTGTAAGAGCTGCAGGAGAGCGGAATCATTTTGGACTTTCATGCGCGCGACTCCTATCTAAGTTTAGCTGAGTTTGACGTTTGAGTATACCGCGCCAATCCTGAATAAAGCTAGCTACAAAGTGGACAAAATCTCGGATTAAGATCTTGTTCACTTTGTATAAACGTCAACTTGGCTGCTTAAGGGCTGCCATGAACTGCGTGCAACGCACCGGTCAGGCGATTGGTGGGCTATCGTTCGTGGCTTTGACCGGTCCGTTGCACGCGACTCTATCCGTGCCAACGTGGCTGCTTGAAATTTTGGACAAAATCGCGCCTGTTCAAAACGCTGAATGGATTCAGCGTCTGTTACAGAAAACCCCGTTGAAACGGGTTGACAGGTGTCCGTAACGGGTTATTGCCGATGAACCAATGGATCGATCCATTGGTTCATCGGCAATAACCCGT
>JAPLGZ010000303.1 GCA_026389895.1 Chloroflexota bacterium
GTTTGGTAATAAAGCGCCAAATCGCCGGCGCCCCGAAACTTGCCTTCTATCTGCTGCATAACCGTCTTCCTTGTTTATTAGGTTCTTTAACATTTCCTAATAACAATCCATCTGGCTGCTAACCGTGAAAAGTCGGGCATCCTTTGCGGGCAGGCATTGAATAACTAGTCGCTGAGGCGACTTTTCTGAGTCAGCGGCGGATTTTAACCCTGCAAGCTCACGGCAAGAAGGGCGCCGTAGGGGAGAAGTCCCTTACGCCATTGGAATCAACGGAGAACGAAATTTTGGATCCTGGACCATACGGCCCAAATCGCGAGCTAAAGTTTGGGCGGAATAGACCAATGCATCCATGGCGGCGACAAAGTGCGCATACACAAAACCGTGCACCGGCAACTCTACCAATAAATTGATATCACCATCTTCATCGACAGCAAAGTGCACCAAGCGCAGCTGCTGGTTTAGACGCAGCAAAATCGCATAGATGTACGCTTGCTGAGAGGCTTCGGGGCGCGGCAAAAACGGGCTGACCGCAAAATGCACCCATTCATCCCCCAGGCTCACATAGAGATCAAATTCGTCTTCGAATTCAGATGAAAAGGTGCTGAGCCAGATTTGGCTGTCTACCTGCTCGTAGGTCCAAGCGTAACGTTTGAAATAGTTAGGAATATTGATCGTCATAGCGAGAAATTGGGTGTGCTAGCCAATCAACAACACCCATAAAAGTTTTGTGGCGTTATCGATTAGGGTTTTTCGTTTAAATTTACAGAGGTCCAGTGAATGATGCACATTACCAAATTATTTGGTAATGCATTGAATACGCCCGCGGCGTGCCTGACCCCTCGTTACCCGAATAATTTGGTAAAGCTTGGTACCAGCATGTCCACCCAACCTGCTTCAGCGTGATCACAGAAACCGCCGAATGAATTGGGCGTCTGATATAGCAAACAGGCTAAAGCCCTGTTAGAAGCTGATCCACCCAACCGGCTGATGGTCTTGAACCACATAAAGTGATAAAGCATTGAGCGAGCACGCCACCTGCCTACCCGGGTGCGAAGAATGTTAGGTGGTTAGATCAGATTGTTCGTTCTTAATCTCCAATCTCAAATTGCTTACCTTATCAGCATCTCGCTTATCAAGTTTCATTTATCCCGCCCCAACGCATGATATTCCCGATTCGGGATCATCCCAGTCGCCGAGGCCAGACGGTTGGTGAAATTGTACATGGCAGCCGTCTCGGCAATATCAAAAATCGCCTGATCAGAGAAACCGCTGGCGCGTAACTGTTGTAAATCCGTCTCATCACATTCAACCGGTGTACGGGTGAGTTTGACGGCATAATCGAGCATGGTCATGGTGCGTTCATCCAGCCCAGCCCGCCGGTAGTCATAGCTGATCTGGTCGCCAAGCACAGGATCGCCCAGCAATTGACGCAATTCGGCGCCATGACTGACCAGACAATAGAGACAATGGTTCTCAGCCGAGACCACAACACCGATCATTTCACGCTCGGCGGGGGTCAGTTCAGATTCGCCACGCATGATCTCGTTGAAATGTCTGATCCAACGGCGCAAATGTTCGGGGCGAATGGTATAGGTGGCAAAGACGTTAGGCAGGAAGCCAACATTGCGGCGCGCTTTGCCCAATAACGTGCGCGTCTCCTCATCCAATGTCTCTTCAGGGGGAAGCGCTAACCAAGCAATACGGTCGGCAGGAGCCTGCGGATCTTCAACAACCATGAGTCCTCCTTTGGTGATGCAATTGGCGATCGCCAGGCGCCAATTATACAACGAAAACAGGCCCGCGCATAAGTTGACATGAGGAATACTGGCATGCTAGGATAAAAATCTAAACGCTAGATCAACAGATTCAGAGAATAAACCCATGTCTTACCAAAGGCCAATTTTTCTCCAGATGGATAGGGGTGCCCAGACGAGGGTCGACCTAGGGAGTAGTGTGCCTTTGGACTGGTAAGTTTAAGCAATTTTTGCTGATACAGCCGCAGTGCATGCTTCTCATGCCTGCGGCTTTTTGTTTTGAAGCGCCCCTGTTCAGCTGAAACATGTTCATCACCCAGGGTTATCTCCGGTTGGTGAAATTCAGCTGAGCGGCGCACATCACGAATTTCCAAACCGCAGGGTATCGGGACAGAGCCGATCCTTGCGGTTTTTTTATTGGTAACGGGTAGAAAGGGAGAATGATGTTAGACACAAAAAATTTGAACCGTATGCAAATCTTCACGATTATTTGGATGGGGCAACTTGTTTCGTTACTCGGCTCGCGCATGACCCGCTTTGCACTGATGATTTGGGCTTATCAACAGACTGGTTCAGCCACTACACTGGCGCTGATTGGCTTTTTTGCCTGGGTGCCCTATATTGTGCTCAGTCCGGTGGCTGGCGTCTGGGTGGACCGGTTGGATCGGCGCTGGGTGCTCATTCTTTCGGATGTAGGCTCCGGTGTGCTCACCTTGCTGGTGATCGGCCTCTTCCAATTGGGGTCACTGGCCATCTGGCACATTTACCTATTAGAAGCAGCGTCTTCGCTCTTTGATGCCTTCCAAGGCCCGGCCTATGTGGCGGCTACCAGCACGCTGCTACCCAAAGCCAGCTATGGCCGCGCCAACGGTATGCGTTCGCTCGCCCAGGATGGCACGATGATCTTGGCGCCGATCATGGCTGGGGCATTGTTGCCTTTCATCGGCATTGGCGGGATTATGCTCATTGATGTCGCGACATTTTTGGTCGCTGTCTTCACACTAGGCGTGATCCACTTGCCGACAGCGTATGGTGGTAGTGAGACAGCAGGCAAGCCGGCCTTTGGTGAAGAGCTACGCTTTGGGTTTCGTTATATCTTCACCCGCAAAGGGCTACTGGGGCTGATGGCGCTCTTTATGGGCATTGAGTTTTTCGCCACGCTCACCTATTTCTCAGTGATGCCCGCGTTAATCTTGGCGCGCACGGGTGGCAATGAACGCGCGCTGGGCATTGTCCAGGCTACCTTAGGCGCCGCGGGCGTGGTGGGTGGTTTGCTGATGAGCATTTTTGGCCTGCCACGCCGCAAAATTCATGCCGTTTGTGGCCTTTGTGCGCTCTCGTTTCTTGGGGGTGATCTGCTCTTTGCCATCGGTCGCACTGTGCCGCATTGGATGCTGGCGAGTGCAGTAGCCGCGGTCTTTATTCCTTTTATCAGCGGCGCCAACCGCACCATCTGGCAGACAAAAGTGGCGCCACAGTTCCAGGGACGCGTGCTAGCCGTTTCGAATATGTTCACAAATGCGCCGAAACCCTTTGCCTACCTCCTGGCAGGCCCGCTGGCTGACCGTTGGTTTGGACCAGCCATGCAACCAAACGGTGCGCTCGCCCCTTTTTTTGGGTGGATCGTCGGCACAGGGCCCGGTGCGGGCATTGGTCTTATGTTTGTGGGCACCGCCATTCTGGGGGCGCTCATGAGTCTGAGTGGCTATCTGTTTCGCGCCGTGCGCCAGGTCGAAGATGAATTACCCGATTATGATGCGGAAGAGCACAATCAGTCCGAATTTCCATTCATCGCAGCTGCGCCAATAGATGGGGAGTTGACAGGGTGATCGAGAGGGTATCAATGAAGTGATTGCATGGAAGAGGGAATTTTAACCACAGAGGACGCTGCGAGGATTTCCTCTGCGCTCTCTGTGGTTAAAAAAGTTTTGTGCTTGCTTCAAGTTATATCGAAGGAATAAGGTAGATATAACGCTAGCGCTGAGCAACACCGGCCAGTGGACGCTTGCTCTCGCCTTTATCTAAGCCTGCGCCCGCTTTGTGAGTTGACGCCACAGGCAGTGTGATTGTAAAAGTCGTGCCTTGGCCATAGGTAGAGGCCACACTCAGCGAACCATTGTGGGCGTCTACGATCGCTTTGGCAATCGCCAATCCCAAACCCGAGGAGGTGTCGTCCGAACGCTGGCGCGACTGATCGGCCCGGTAGAAACGATCAAAGACAAAGGGCAGGTGCTCAGGTTCAATCCCCGTGCCTGTATCGCTAACAGTCAGGACAACCTGTTGATTTTTAGACGCGGCCGAGAGCACAATTTCGCCTTGCGTCGTATAACGGAGCGCATTTGAGACCAGATTGTTTAATACCTGGGTCATGCGATCCGTGTCGACCGAAATCGAGGGTAGCGCGCCTGTTGTTTCTTCGATGGGTTCTACGCGCAACACAATGCCTTGCTCTTCGGCCTGGACAAAATAGGCCAGGCCCGTCCGTTCGAGCAACGCCATCGGGTCAACCGTGCGCCGGTTGAGGGGCAATTCGCCAGCATCGGCCAATGAGAGGATGCGCAAATCTTCCACCAATCGTTGTAAATGTTCGACTTCACCAAACATAATATTGTACAGCGTGTCCGAGCCTTGCAACCGGCCCTCTTTTAAGCCCTCCATATAACCGCGCAGGATCGTGAGCGGGGTGCGCAAGTCGTGGGCCAGATCGGCTGTCATCTGTTTGCGCAACTGGCTAGAATGAGCCAGGTCCGTGCTCATTTGATTAAAGGCGATCGCGAGTTCGCCAATTTCATCACGCGAATGGACGTTCACACGCTGATCCAGTTTACCACTCGCCATGGCCTTGGTGGCTGCCGTCAATTCGCTGACAGGCCGCGTGAGCGTTCGCGCGAGAATACCACCCAGCAACAGCGCAATGAGCATCGTAATCAGTGCACTCGTGACAGCCGCCCAACTCACCCGTTGCCAAAAGTCATTTTCCAGCGCAGAGGTCGCCCGCGCCGATTCGGTTGTAGGGCGGAGAAAGATCACATAGCCGGCGGTTTGGCCATTGACGGTGATCGGCGTACTGACGCTCAAGTCGCTCGGCGGCACCGTTTGCCCAAGCGCATAGTTGATGTTGCCAACCACAACACTGCCTTTGGCATCGATGAGCGCGATGCTATGGCTGTAGTAGTCAAGCGGTGGCGTGTTGGCGAGGGTGCGATTGACACCGGTCCAATCGTTATGGGTGGCATAATAATCGTTCAAGGCATCCAGCAAAACCGACTGGTCATGCGCCGACAAAAATCGATCAAACTCTGAGCGGGTGCGTTGGCCAACCAGCAGCGCAAACAGCAATACACCGGTGATCCCCATTAAGAGAAAGGCAAACATTAATTTCCAGACAAGCGAACGCATAGGCGATTTAACCAATCATTCGTTACGAATTAGCCATCTTTCTTTTGCGTGGCAAAGCGATAGCCCATGCCATAGACGGTTTCAATATATTTTGGATGTTTGGCGTCTGGTTCAATCTTCGTACGCAAATTACGAATATGCACATCAATCGTGCGCTCGTATCCTTCGTATGCTTCACCAGACATGTGATCCAGCAGATCGAGCCGAGAAAAAACCTTACCTGGCGCGGCCAGAAATGAAGCCAACAATTCGAATTCTGATTTCGTCAGGTCAACATAATTTTCGCCAACCTTCACGGTCATGCCCGTGCGATCAAGCACAATATCGGCGACGCGCAGCAGATCTGGTTCGCTAGCGGTTTTCTGGGTGCGCCGCAACACCGCCCGCACGCGGGCAGTCAATTCCCGCACATTAAAAGGTTTGGTGACATAATCGTCCGCCCCCAGTTCCAAGCCCACGATCTTGTCTTGATCTGCCACTTTAGCCGTGAGCATGATTACAGGTGTCTCGGCTTCTTTACTGAAAAGGCGCATAAATTCATAGCCGTTTAACTCTGGCATCATCAAATCTAGAATGAGCAGATCTGGCTTTTCATAGCGGGCCACATAGAGCGCCTCACGCCCATTGCTCGCCTCCACCACGCGATAACCGTCCTGTTCCAGATAGACGCGGATCATATCGCGTAATTTTGCTTCATCATCAACGACTAGAATCGTTTGTGTCATAGTTTTGCCTTCCCTCTTCCACATTCTTCATGCGCCAAATGAATCGGCGACCCTCATGCGTCGAATGAACGGGCGACCAAGCACAGTGACTTGACTTTCCACCCATTAATCGTTTACCGCGGACGCTCAATATTATCGAACAATCCGCGGTAAACGACAAGCATTTGATGACGCTAACCACTGGTCAAGCTGGCGGTTGCCCGCCGGAGCCACCAGATTTGCGGCCCGGCATGAAGCGGGGGGCTAGCGCAAAAGGCAAGACAATCAAGCCTATGATGAGCAGATTCTGGATGACTTGAACGATGCCAAAGAGACTAGCCGCATTATGCCCTTCCCGCCCAAATTCTCGATTGCGACCACCGCTATCGCCCGAATCCTGTGATCGTGTGCGGGCAACGGTATTGCCTGCTGTCCCACCGGTCATGGACTGGGGTGCAAACTCACCACGCGTTGGCGTCATATTCTGAAGATAGCTCGTATGCGATAAGCCGATGGCGATTCCCACTACCAGTAAGGCTGCGGCCAGAATGATCGCGATGCGCCCCAATAATTGCATGATCAACGCTCCTTTGGCAATTGCTTCGCCGCCAGACTCAACTTGGCCGTGTACTGAGGCATGGCTTGGGGCAGGTGAACTCGGCTGCCGACAGGTTTAATGACATAATTTCGAACCGCATTTACGATCCATTGCCAGTGTAAGGCGACATGCAGACCAATCAGGCCGAGCGATAGATCTGCGGCGGTGGTATGCACCATACGCCAGATACCGCCGGGGGCAAAGCTTATCCCTAAGAACGGCAGCGCAGACTCTGAGATCATGACACCCGTAAAAACCACAAGCGTGATATCGATAAAGAGCAGCAGGTTTAGCGCATAGTTGATGCGAGCCTGGCGAGGCGCTTGAGAAAAGAGCCGTTTGGTGGTGGCGACAAGCCACTGCCAATGGAGCAATAAATGGGTGACAATACCCGCGCCAAAAGCAAGACCAAGCCACTCATGAATGGCCATCCCCGTGAAATGGGGCGCCATGACGATTAGAAAGGCAATAAAAATGACGCTGTCGACGATCAAATTGATTTTGGTTGTGCTGAGTTGTTGCTTCTTCTGTTGCATAAGTCGTTCCACTTTCTTCTTAATAATTTTTGATTGCTAGCGCCATTGTAGCAAGAACTTTTTTAGAGATTGTTAAGAAGCCATTCAGACAATATGTGATTTGCGCGTGCTGCCACGTATCCTTTTGGGCTTGGGTTGGCTCTTATTGATAGCAACAAAGAACAGCCTTACCACTAGAACATTTGTACTTTTTGCCTCATTCTGGTATGATAGACAATCCAACAACAGCCATCAATTCGGAGGGGAATTGAGTATGGTCAACATAGAAAAGCGCGAGTTTAAGGTTGCCGACGAATATGTCTACAACCGGTCGGGTCCAGTCCGTTGGTTGCTGTCGCACTTGTGGCGACACAAACTTTTTTTGCTGACGTTTGCCATCGCCGTCATCAGCCTCAACTTAGTTAACACCTGGATTCCCAGGCTAATCGGCCAGGCCTTTGATGTGGTGCTTGGCAAGGCTGGCGCCACCAGTTTGTTAACCGTTACGCTGATCATCTTGGGTGTGGTTATTTTGCGTGGCTTGGGGGATATTGCCAGCAGCTACTCTTGTGAAGTGCTTGGCAAACGCTTGACCCGCGACGCCCGCGAAGAGTTATATTTGAGTTTGCTGGGGAAAAGCCAGACCTTTCACAATCGGCAGCGCGTCGGCGATATCATGGCGCGCGCCACCGGTGATGTCAGCACCTTGAGCGACATGATCGTGCCCGGCGCGCAGTTGCTGATCGACTCATTTTTGAGCCTGATTTTGCCGATCATCTTTATTGGTTTTTTGCGCGTGGAACTTCTCCTAACGCCGCTGGTATTTACCGTGGCCTTTCTCATCGCGCTCCGCCACTATATGCGCCAGCTTTCGCCCGTTTCTAGCGAAATGCGCAGGCATAACGGTAACATGAACGCAACCCTGAATGAAGCCGTGGTCGGCATCGAGGTGGTCAAGTCGGCGGTGCAAGAAGCGCAAGAGTTGAAGAAGTTTACGACCAACGCACGCCTCTATCGCGACTTCTTTGTCAAGCAGGGCCAGGTGCAGGCGTTTTATCTACCCCAACTGCTCATGGGGATTGCCCTGGCCGGCGCCTTTTTGCATGGGCTACTGCTCTACCTGCGTGGCGGCTTTAGCATTGGTGACCTGGTGGCCTATATGGGTCTGATGGGGCTCTTGCGCTTTCCAACCTTTATCTCCATTTTCACCTTTTCGTTGGTTCAAATGGGCATTGCCAGCGCCAGACGCATTCTGGAGTTGATGAACCAGGAGAGCGATTTGGATGAAAATGTCCAAGGTCATCGCGATACGATCAAAGGCGATCTGGTATTCGACAATGTCACCTTTAGCTATGACGGTCACCCTGTGCTAAAAAATGTCAGTTTTCGCGCCAAACGCGGGCAGACAATCGCCATTGTCGGCCAGACTGGCTCTGGGAAAAGTACGCTGACCAAACTGGTCAATCGCACCTATGATGTGGAGGACGGGCGCATCTTGATCGATGGCGTCGATGTGCGCCAATGGAGTCTAGATTCATTGCGCTCACAGATTTCGACCATTGAA
>JAPLGZ010000450.1 GCA_026389895.1 Chloroflexota bacterium
TCGAGATCTTAACGCCGCAATCAACATTCTTGCGTTGGGATTACAACGCATCAGCGCTAGCTTGCTAGATGGAGCTGTAGAAGCCCATTCCCTTGAGGCATGGGAGTAGTCACTTATTTATCCACTTACCTATTTCGCACCAATGAGCCCAGAAATCAGTCTTTCTAGGCTCATTGATTTGTAAGGCTCTGCTAGCTTGGAAGCCGTTTTCGCAACGAGCAGTTAGTTGGGGATGGTGAAGCCGTGTTGCTGGCGGTGGTACTTCGAGTCGAAGAGCTGGGTGCTCTTGAAATACTCATAGCGACCGTCACCCGCTTCTTCCTCGACACTGCCCAGCAGTGCCTGCTGCTCCTCGGCGGCCATTGGCTCAAAATCGCGCGCGATGGCCAAATCTTGCGCCAGGTTTTCTAGTGACTCGATACCACAGACGAGGGTGCTGATGGGCAGGGTTAGGGAGTAGCGGCGACACTGCTGGGCGGTTAAGCGGAGATCGGTGATGAACTGGCCCAGACCACCCAAGCTCTTCATGCCGATGGCGCCAATGCCGCGCGCGTTAAGTTGGGGCAGAATCTCGCGTTGAAAGCTGCGATAGTGGGCGTCCAGCACGTTGATGGGCATTTGACAGGTGTCCCAGGCAAAATCTTGATCCAGCATCTTTTGCAGGATATGCGGGCTTTTATGGCCGGTGAAGCCGATAAAGCGGATCTTGCCGGCCTGTCGTGCCGCCACCGCAGCCTCAATCGCACCATCGGCACGAAAGATCCAATCGGCATCGCTATCATAGTTGACTTCATGGAATTGCCAAATGTCAATGACATCGGTCTGGAGGCGGCGCAGGCTCTCTTCTAACTCGGCTTGCGCCGTTTTACGGTCGCGGGCGCAGACTTTGGTCATAAGCGTCACTTGGTCGCGTCGCCCCTTGAGCGCGAGGCCCATTCTGCGCTCGGCCTCGCCGTCTGCATACTCAAAGGCGTTGTCCATAAAGGTCATTCCCGCATCAATCGCGGTATGCACCAGCCGGATCGACATGGTCTCGTCAATGTGGGGACGCACAAAATTGCCGCCCCCAAAACCAACGATCGAAACTTTTAGCCCCGTCTTGCCCAGTTCACGAACGGGCAAACCAGCGTTGTTGCGTTCCACTTCCTGTGTCATTGCTTTGCCTCTTCTCTATTCTGAATCTGCGCCGATACTACGCAATCTACCTATATTCAATGAAGGTTGATTCTATCACACGTGCTTATTTTTTGATTGTTCATATTTGAATACAAAGCTATATCGGGTATGATAGCTACTACCCAATGGGCAGTGACATTTATATTTGTAACGGAGCCAGCTATTGGATCATATCTTGATGATGCCGGACATGGCGCTAAACTCTGGCCATCGTATTGCCAGCCCAAGCAGGGCTAGACCTTGTGGTCAAGTCTGGGTATAATTCAGTGGGTGACCAAGCAATGCGCCATCGTACCATTGACATCGGCGCTGCCACCGCCTTGCTTGGCGCTCAACTGGCTAATCAATTGAGACAGTAACAATGAAGCCACATGAAACATGTTTATTTGACTTGGCATGAGACCGAGGAATTGGTCACAAAATTGGTCTTTAAGATTAACACACCCTATGATGCCATCCTTGCGATTTCGCGTGGCGGGATTATTCCCGGCGGGATGATTGCCGAAGCATTAAAGATGAAGGATGTGTTGACGGCGGCGGTTTTGTTTACGGATAACCCCGGTCAAGCTTCGCTGAGTTGGCCGCGTTTCTTGCAATTTCCGCCCGATTCGTTGCTAAAAGGCCGCAAGATCCTGGTCATCGATAATCTTTGGAATCGGGGGCGCGATATTCTAGCGGCCAAAGGCCGGATCGAAACGGCCGGGGGCTATCCAGAGCTAGCGGTGTTGCATTGGAAACAGATCGGCAGTGACTATCCAGATCAAGCACCCGATCACTATGGCGAAATCACTGAGGATTTTATCCACTATCCATGGCAGCGGATCGACGATTCTGATTATCGTGTGCTTGCTCATCCGGTCTCGCCCCTGTCTTGACGTGTAAAGTCGTAAATAGACCTAAATAGCTCAATTCCCTGGCACATACCGGGGTGACCAGAACGCGATCAATTTGAATCCAAGTTATAAAATAAGGCCTTTTATATGAGCGAAAATTTTGCGTTGACTGCTACTTCACCAGCTCCGGAGCGGATCGGGGAATTGATTCGGTTGCTGCATGTACAATACCCGGATCCGACGTGCGCGCTCGATCATCGCAATGCTTTCGAATTGCTGGTGGCGACCATTCTGTCGGCCCAGTGCACAGATGTGCGCGTCAATTTGGTGACCCCTGCCCTGTTTGCCAAATACCCGACACCCTTAGCCTTTGCCGAGGCCGATCGCGCGGAACTGGAAGAGAGTGTGCGTTCCACAGGTTTTTACCGCAACAAAGCCAAGAGCATTCAAGCGGCGGCGCGCCGGCTTGTAGAAGCCTATGAGGGGATAGTGCCGACTACGATGGATGAGCTGTTAACATTGGCTGGGGTCGCCCGCAAGACCGCCAATGTCGTGTTAGGCACCGCATATGGGATCGCTGCTGGTGTGGTTGTGGATACGCATGTGCGTCGCCTGTCGAATCGCCTGAATTTGACGCAGGCTGATGATCCAGAAAAGATTGAACGCGATCTAATGGCGCTTGTGCCATCGACCGAATGGATTCAATTTTCGCATATGCTAATTCTGCACGGCCGGCAGGTTTGCGACGCCCGCAAGCCCAAATGTGCCATCTGTACCCTGTCTCACCTTTGCCCTTCCGCCATGCAATAAGAACGGGTCAAGCATGCCGCATCGCGCCCAACGGGCACCCGATTCGACGCCTGCTACGGGAAACCTGCTGAAGCAGGTTGACTGACCCGTTACCCATTTATCTTGTTAATGTCCAAAAACGCACTACTCGATCAACGTGTTGTACCGTATTTGCGTGACAGAAGGTAAATCCAATGCTCGGCGTGGGTGCGTCATACGAACAGATAAATTTTTAGGAAGGTTAGCGCCATCTCTAACTCCCGTTGGGCCTTACTCTTAGTTGCCTGTCTGGGCGTGCTTTTTGCGCTCATCTTCATCGATCGGCGTTGGTGGCCCAAGGTTGAACCCACCAGCACGCCTGTTGCCACCGTCGTACGCTTGCCTGGATCAGTGCATGAATTGGCCTATCTAAATTCTACTAAATTGGGTGCGCAAAACGCACTCAAGGTGAATTTGCCCGCTGCCTGGCAACTGATTGACTTGGATGCTGAACATCTCACCCTCGTCCTAGACAAGCTAAAAGGCGCGCCGGTTACACCGCCCATGCTGGAGGCGCTTGAAACGCTGCTAACGGCTGTGAATCCGGATTCGACGGTCCTTGTGGCGTTGTTACTCGATGAGCAGGCTACGAAGCAAGCCGTGTTGCCGCCCAACATCACCATTGTCGTTGTGCCGCGGCAGGGTTTGAGTCTGGCTCGCTATGTAGAGGATGTGGGGGCAGATCTGCGGCGACGCCCAGGGATCGAGATCGTGGAAAGCAAGCTCGACAATACGTTGCGCCCCACAGGGCTACCAGTGGCCATTTTGCATTACACGTTAGCCGCCCCGTTGATGGCTGATGCAAGTTTGCCCATGGATGGCTATCAGGTTGCGGCCTTTGATGCCCAGGCCACCAACATCATCGTTTTTACCTTTACGACACCATCGCCACGTTATACGGAACTGCTGCCCATGTTTCAGGAACTTGTGCGTAGCGCACAGTTTAACTGAACAGGGGCGCAGCTAGGAGAAATTGCCTGTGCCTGCACTTGTCCCACCTGGATTTACGCGCGGCCCACTCTTATTGATGGGCTTACCGGCCACCGAACTGGCCGAAACGAGACTTTTACAACGCTTTTGGACGGACGCTGGCGGCTATGGGGCGCGCATTCTAATTATTCCAACGGCAACAACCCCCCAGGCGGCTAAAAAATATGTTGATCTTTTTGCTTCGTGGGAAGCGGCGACCGTCAATGTCCTGACTGTTGAAAGTCGTGCCGAGGCCCAACAACCGCATCATCAACCGTTATTTGACAATGCCACAGGGATTTTAGTGCTAGAGGGCAATCCTCTCCAGTTTATCAGCCTGTTGGGTGGCACCCTTGTGGCACAGGCTATTCGGCGTGCCAATGCCCGTGGTAAAACTGTGGCTGGTCTTGGGCGTGGCGCCTCTCTCCTTTGCCAACATATGATCGCCTTTGAGCAAACTAGTGAAAATTCACCCACTTTTTTGCACCGGCGGCTTATTCAATTTGCCCCTGGCCTGGGACTGATCAATCGTTTGGTGCTGGATGTTGCACACGTGGAAGTTGACACTCCGCACCGGCCGCATTTGCCGATGGCGCTGAGTACATTGCTCACTGCTGTAGCCTATAACCCCTTCTTAATTGGCGTGGGACTAGAACCTGGTGTCGGTATCGCCGTCTATGCCGACAGCACTGTCGATGTTTTTGGCGAGGGTAGTGTGCTGCTGATCGATGGCGCAGGGATGAGCTATACGAATGTCCATGAATATAAAAGTGAAACACCGATCAGCATGTTGGGCGTGAAGCTACATGTGTTGGGTGGTGGCTATACTTTTAATCTTGATGAACGGACTGTACAACAACCCGTGGCTAGTGATATGCCGACCACAGCCGTGCCAGATCAGAGTAAAAGCTCGTTTTGAGGATAGAGTCTGCATCAGGTGGCAAAAGCCCGCTTGCCCTGTTGACCCCTCCCTACTTCCCGCGTAGGGAGGGGTCGCACGCTACCATTCATCGATCCACTCATCCTTTTCGCCCACAACACGGAATTTGCGCTCCTCGGCCATTTAGCGCGGTGCTGGCAAGGCATACCGCGGTGATTGCTCCATGTTGCCATACCCTGGCTGCATCGGCATCTGGCCTTGGGGCGCATGCCCAGCCAGCACAATCACGGGTGGCTGTTGGGGAAAAGCGGGATAGCCATAGCCGTTTTGTGGAAAGCGCCCCTGCGGATTTGCGCGCGGCGCCTCTTCGGCTTCTGCGCGCCGTTTACTGGACGCCAAGAGCAGCAGCGCCGTAGGAATCCCCGCCACAATGCCAAACAGCACCCCAATTGCCATCCCTAGCGCATCGCTGCTCAGTCGATCGCCAATCCGCCAGCCAGCGACGGCCATAAAAACCAGTGCCATGAGAATGATCAAACGTTTCATTTTACTGTCTCCCTTTACGTTGTCTTCATTTTACTAAAAAACGTTCTAACAACCCGCGCCAAGCTGGCTGGGCTGCTGGTGGTTGCGTTTGTGCTTCCACGGGCGATGGCCGCGTCGCCTGTTTTGCTGTCGCCGGTGCTTGCCAACAGCGCGTCGTACGGCCACCTTCGCATAGTTTTTTTGCGATCTCGGCCAGGTCATCCGCCCCAAGCCAGGCGGCCTGAAAGCGTACAACTTCACCCTTGGCAACCAACAGGAAATCGCCTTTGCCTTCTAATTTTTCCGCCCCACTGTCGGTGACGCCAGCGGCAAAACGGGCTTCATCACGGCTGGCCACCGCGCCCACGAGGCGTACAGGAAAATTGGCCTTCATGGCGCCACCAATCAGGGCAGCGGTGGGCTATTGGGTGCAGGCAACAATATGGATCCCCGCCTCGCGTCCACGTTGGCTCAGGCGA
>JAPLGZ010000821.1 GCA_026389895.1 Chloroflexota bacterium
ACATCCAGTTGCATCTCCAACTTGCTCCAACCATCCGCGTCTGGTGGATCACGGTGTATGATGCGCGCAAAACGGCCTGGATTGTGCAGGCGCGCGATGACTTCTGGCGCAGCCCGCACTGTGACCGCATAGTTGGGCAACGTCTGCTTAAAGTCAACCATGGATTGGGCCCAATAAGCGGCTAGATCAAAGTTTTCTGGTCGTACACAAGGCTGATCCATGACACAAGCGCTCTGGACGCGCGAAACTCGATAGGTGCGAAGTTCGCCATCAATGGCGGCAACTAGATACCAGACCCGCCCTTTCGCCACCAAACCGAGCGGATCAACGATCCGTTCCACAGCCACATTATCACTGCGCTGATAGCGAAGTTGCACCTTGCGCTCCTGCCAGACTGCCTGTTGAATCGCTGGGAAGGCCGGCACTTTTTCTTCCGATTCATGCCAACCCGCGCCATCGACATGGATACGTTGGCGTATATACTCGGCCTGCTGGCGTTGGATCGTGGGTAGCGCCGCCAATAGTTTGGTAAACGCCGTCTCCGAAGCCTGATTCAAGCCTAAATCGCGCAGCAGACGAGCAGGCGTCTGCATGAAAAGCGCCTGCACTTCAGTGGGGTTGAGGCCGGTCAGGTTCGTGCGATATTCTTCCAGCAATTCCCAGCCGCCACCATGGCCGCGCACCGCATAAATCGGCACACCCGCCATACTCAAAGCCTCCAAGTCGCGAATCACGGTCCGCTCAGAAATTTCAAAGCGTTCGGCCAATTCACGCGCCTTGACACGACGATTTACCTGAAGATGGAGCAAGATTGAAAGTAAACGATCAGAGCGCATAGGCTTTTCCTAACTCGGCCTGGTTAACGCGAGCGTTAATGGACAACCCTCAAAATGGTTGTACAATGGCCACTAAGTGTAAATAATTAACGCTCGCCCACCATTTACAGACGGAACTCTTATGAATGAATTTAATCAGCCAGTCGACCTAGCGATCGCAAATTTAAAGCGATATGCGCTCTTTGCCGAACTCTTAGAGCATTATCTATGCAAGCAGAACGTATTACCAAGCCATCTTTCAGAACGGATTTTTGTTGAGCCAGCCACCATTAGCCATTGGCGCAAGAACAAGCGTCTACCCGATAATCTTGGCATTGTCCATCAAGTCTGCGTTGCGCTGGCCTTGTCACCGCCCGAACGTGAAAATCTCGTGGTTGGGTGGTGCAATAGCCGTATGGTACGCGATCTAATTCCTTATCTAGAAGAAGCGACCAAGACAGGCGATGGCGCTCAGGCGCTAAAAATTGTCAAAAGTATCATCGGACATACTCGTACGAATTCGTTGCGCTCACAGGAAAATTTATGATGAACAAGGCCAAGCGATTTGATGAAGCAGCTTTTCTGGTTCGCTTAAAGCAAGGCGACGAGCGGGCATGGAGTCAGTTATCTGAAATATATGGGAATCTCCTCTATAAGTATTTACGTTCGAGATTACCCACTGCGGAAGCAACAGAAGATGTCTTAATGGAGACAATGGCAACCGCAGTACGCAACATTGGTACATTTGATGAAAAAACCTCATTACCGACCTATCTGTACACCTTGGCGAACCATAAAATTATTGATTTCTACTTACGTAACACCAAGATCGATGACTTGCCACCTGAAGTAAACCGAGAAAATTCCGCATCAATTAGCCCAGAATTCAGCGAGCTGCTCACTCATCTATCCGCAACGGAGCGCCAGTTGTTACTCCTGCGCTATCAACAGGGTCTAGGTATCGACGAAATTGCGATGCGCATAGGAAGAAGCTATAAGGCCACTGAAACGTTATTATCTCAAGCGCGCAGTCAGCTTCAAAAAGCGATGAAGGAAGATCGATCAACTGAGACTCCGGCCCCGCATTATGCCACGCCAGAGCCAATCCTAAAATCTGCGGTGCAAATGTTGGCTGAACAAGAACAAAACTGTCGCGCCTTAGATATGTCGCAAGCCGCGCAGATCTTTGCACGAGCGGCTGAATTGCTTGAAAACTTGATTGACGAAGCATCCATCCTTTCACCTAAAGATCCAGAACTAATCGATCCGTAACTATCGGGTGCGGCAGGCGCAACTGCTTCGATCTACCAGGTTGCGCCTGCCCTAATCTATTCTATATGGATAGGATTCCACTATAGCTATTCAGTTCGAATTAATCGTGCGCTTATTTTGTGACTTTTTTCCAGCAGCAATTCGCTTTTTTACCCGCGCGATAACCTCCGGGGTCAATTCTGGCTCTGGCTCAACTATTTCTCGTTCCGCCAATACCTGATCAATCTCCTCTTCGGTTGCGATCCGAGCACCCTGCAGATGGGTGATATAGCTGGCGCGCTGTTCGGCAATTTTTTCGATTGCCACTTCATGGACAAGCGAGGAAACTGTCGATTGCTGCGTTAACGAGTAAACAATGTATTGATTCAATGAAACACCTTCTTGGCGCGCCAAAGCTTCAAGCCGCTGATGCAGTGTTTCAGGTAGCCGAAGGGTTAAACGGCTCATCTTTGCTCTCCTTTTATACAATCTCATTCTGCTAATCTAGCTATCAACTCAGCCGGACGCATTACCTGCAACCCGAACTCGCGTTGGGCCTCACGAAAGTCACGAACGTTTGAAGTAATAATGATGGCATGAGCATTCATCGTACAGTCGATTACATGCTCGTCCCCTGGATCGGGGGATGTTGGACGCCAAGTGTAATAGATTGTCACGAATTCGGCCCGCAAAATCAATGCATTTAGAACCGGTTGCAAGCGCTGCCAACGTTCAGATGATAACAGGCGGGAGAATACGTCTTCATATTCATACCATAAGGGCATCTGATATACAGACTTGCAACAAGCCCGCGCGCCAAGCTTCAAGAATCAAGCCAGACGAACCCGCTTGTTTAGTTAAACCCTCAAAAACTACATTGGTATCAAGTACAACGCGCGGGATAGCTGTCATGACATCATTATAGCACCACCTGCGGTGTCAATTCAAGCTCATAAAATTAAATATGTTGTCTAAATATGACATAAGATGTCTAGTTTCCCCTTGTATAATTTCCATACTGATTATTTCTATCAACAAGGAGAAATCTCATGAAATATGGTTTTGTCATTCCAGGCGGTAGTCCACGCGAATGTACTGAGTTAGCGGCGGAAGCCGAACAAGCGGGTTGGGATGGTGTTTTTATCTCGGAAGTGGTGTGGGGGTTTGATGCCTGGGTGATCTTGGCGGGGATGGCGATGGTCACCCAGCGGGTGAAGTTGGGCACCATGTTGACACCCGTATCACGCCGGCGGCCTTGGAAATTGGCGAGCGAACTGCTCACCTTGGATCATTTGTCCAATGGGCGGGCGCTGCTTTCAGCGGGTTTGGGCGCCATTGACACGGGTTTCGCCAATTTCGGGGAAGCGACCGATCGCAAGTTGCGCGCAGAGTTGCTGGATGAAGGGCTGGCGATCATTACCGGACTGTGGCGCGGGCAACCCTTTAATTTTCAAGGCAAACACTATCAGGTGCAGGAGACAACTTTCTTCCCGCCGCCACCGCCCATCCAGCAACCACGGATTCCGATTTGGGTGGTTGGTGCGTGGCCGCGCACCCGATCTATGCAGCGCGTGGCGCGTTATGATGGCTGGTTGACCAGTAAGATGGAGGCTAGCGGCTTTAGTGTCGATGTAACGGCAGAGGAGATTAAGGCAGCGAAGGCCTTTATCGACGAACATCGCATAGAGGCGTCCCCCTTCGATATTATCAAAGAGGGCGAGACGCCAGGTGATGAACCGCAGAAAGCCGCCGCCATCGTGCACACATATGCCGAAATGGGCTACACCTGGTGGATCGAAAGTAAGTGGGATTATGCGGATGGCATGCCCGGTGTGCGCAAACGCATTCAACAAGGCCCGCCACGCATTGCTTAGTTCTCCAGCGCACTCGTTATGTAGAAGTTAGCCCACCCCATAACGAGTGCAGTTTCTCAACCGCTACGCTCGATTCGCTCCACGGCCAAATCAGCAATGTTGTGATGCGCTTCGGCAAATATAATTCCCACGATCCTCAAGGGCTCCCCCTACGCCTAACAGAAAATCCGGTTCTCAGCATGATTTCAGTGTAGGAGAATACGTACAGTGTTTATTCCGTTAGGCGGTCATTCGCAGGTCACGCTTGCCGCGTGACAAGTTGCGCCAAGCCGGATCGATGCCCTAGCCAAAATCTCAATCAACAGCCCTTGTCCGGTTACAAACCGGACCTACTCAAAGAAAAAAACTGGCAACCGCTTATGCGCTAAATCTAATATGACACTAGATGTCGTATTAGGGAGTTTATACTCAATTTGATTGTTAGTGGATGACAGAAACTCGAATTTTTGCAGCAGACGAAGGGAAAAAAGGTTGACAATGAAAATTCCAACACGCGCCTATTGGCAATTGCTTCAGCGCTATCTCGCCCCCCAACGCGGTGCGGTTTTGCTGATGAGTGGGCTATTGCTGGCCAGCATCTCATTGCAATTGACAGGCCCACAGGTGGTGCGCTTATTCCTTGATGCGCTCCAAGCGGGCGCGGGCATCCCGCTATTAATTCGTTCCGCGCTTCTATTTATCGGTGTAACGGCCCTGCAACAAGTGCTGAGCGTCGGCGCCACCTATTGGAGTGAACGCGTGGCTTGGACAGCGACGAACCAACTGCGCGCCGATCTAACGGCCCACCTTTTGCAACTCGATCCAAGCTTTCACACCGCGCACACCCCCGGCGAATTGATCGAGCGCGTGGATGGGGATGTCAATGAGTTGGCCGGCTTCTTTTCCAGCTTCATTGTACAATTGGTCGGCAGCGCACTTTTATTGATGGGGGTGCTGATCGCCGTTTATTGGCTCAATGTTCAGCTAGGGCTTGCCTTTACAGCTTTTGTTGGGTTGACCTTAGGGTTGATGGGCCGCGTCTGGCAGGGTGGGACGCCTCATTGGCAGGCGGATCGGGAATGTAGCGCCAACTTTTACGGGTATATCGGAGAAGTATTCACGGCGACTGAGGATCTGCGCGCCAGCAATGCGATGCCGTATGTGCTGCGCCGTTTTTTTGAAGTTGGGCAACGCTGGTGGCCGGTGCGCTTGCAGGCAAGCATATGGGGTCAGTCGGTGATGAATGCCGCCATTATCGCCTTGGCCATGGGCGAGGCGTTGGCCTATGGCATGGGTGGCAAACTTTATTGGAGCGGCGCTATTTCGCTGGGCGCAGTCTATCTCGTGCTGGCTTACACGGCGATGTTAGGCGCGCCGATTGAAACATTGCGCATTCAACTGCAAGATTTACAGCGGGCTAATGCCAGTATCATTCGGGTACGCGAATTGCTCGCCATTCGCTCGAAACTGACTGGCGGCGCCGAGCGCTTGCCGCAGGGTGCATTGGGCGTAGAGTTCCACGCCGTCACCTTTAGTTATCAGGAACAGCCGGCGCCCCACCATGAAAACGCCGGGGTTGAGCAGGCGGTTTTGCACACGCTTTCGTTGGCGTTGAAGCCTGGGCGCGTCCTGGGGGTATTGGGGCACACGGGCAGCGGCAAAACAACCCTGGCCCGTCTACTCTTTCGTCTGTATGACCCGCAACAGGGCGCAGTGCGTCTGGGCGGTGTTGACCTGCGCGACGTGCAATTGAGCGCATTGCGGGCGCGCATTGGCCTGGTTACCCAGGATGTGCAGCTTTTCGAAGCGAGTTTACGCGATAATATCACCTTTTTCGACGCCACGATTACAGATGCTCGATTATTAACGGTGCTCGAACAATTGGGGTTGCAAACTTGGTTGGCACAATTACCCAACGGGTTGGATACCCCCATCGCAAGCACCAGTTTGTCCGCTGGCGAAGCGCAATTGGTAGCTTTGGCACGCGTTTTTATCAAAAACCCCGGTCTCGTAATTTTAGATGAAGCCTCCAGCCGACTCGACCCGGCCACCGAGGCGCTGCTAGACCGAGCCTTAGACACACTTTTGCAGGGACGCACCGCGATCATCATTGCGCATCGGCTGGCCACCGTAGAACGCGCCGATGAAATTCTGATTTTGGAACAGGGGCGCGTGTTGGAGCAAAAATCGCGGCAACAACTCGTGGCCGATCCGAATTCACGGTTCACTCAATTGCGCCGCATTGGCTTGGCAGAGGTGTTGGTTTAATCGTTGAAGGATAGAAAGGCTGATAAGTGATGAGTGAGGAGTGAAATTCGAATCTCACTCCTCACTTATCACTCCTCAACAACAATTGAAACTTTCCAGGAGAACCAGATGACCAGTACGCACGAACAACCCATCCCATCCCCCACCTACTTCATGTGGCGGCTCTTTACCTATCGACCTCTGCCGCAAGTGCTGAGTGGCCTATGTTGGGTCTTCTTTCATAGTTGGCCTTTGTTTCCCGGTTTGCTGGCCAAGGCATTCTTTGATCTACTCGAAGGGCGCACAACGGCGCAGCTGAATTTACAAACCATTGTGGTGCTGGTGCTCGTCTTGGCGCTTGTGCGGATTGGATTCGTCTACGCGGACATCTGGGTGGGCAGTGCGACGGGGTTTCGTATTCGGATGGTATTGCAACGCAACATGGTGGCGCGCATTTTAGAGCGGCCAGGCGCAAAGGCCTTACCAGGCAGCGTGGGAGAGGCCATTTCCACCCTGCGCGATGACACCGAAATGATGTGGGGCGCCGGTTGGGCGTTTGATCTGCTCGGTTTTCTGATCTTCGCAGGCGGCGGGATTGCCATTCTGCTGACGGTGAATGTGCGTGTTACGCTGCTGGTCTTTATCCCGATTGTGGCGGTGATTGGGCTGGCGCATGTGGTACGCACCCGGCTCCAACAATTGCGCACGCAAAGCCGAGCCGCCACCGCACGCGTCACCGGTTCGATCGGTGAAATTTTCGGCGCGGTGCAGGCGATTCAGGTGGCCGGCGCAGAAGCCCAAGTGATTGCGCATCTGCGCCAACTCAATCAAGCGCGGCAACAAGCGGTATTACGCGACCAATTACTGCAATTAGGGCTGGGAGCGGTCTTTGCGAATACGGCCAATCTGGGCGCGGGCTTAACCTTGTTGGTTGCGGCCTCGGCCATGCATGCTGGCCATTTCACGGTCGGCGACTTTGCGCTCTTTTCTACTTATTTGATGCAAGTAGCGGGCATGACCGGCTTTTTAGGCTATCTCGTCACGACCTATCAACAGATGAAGGTTGCCTTTCTACGGGCCGTTGCGTTATTACAAGGGGCGTCACCATTACGCCTGGTGGAGCATCAACCCGTCTATGTGCGTGAGCCGCTGCCAGAACTTCCCCCGCTCATCAAACAGGCGGGCGATCACCTGGAAGTATTACAAGTCGAAGGCCTGACATTGCGCCACCCGACGTCTGGCCGCGGGATCATGGATATTTCGCTGACCCTGAAGCGCGGCAGTTTCACCGTGATCACGGGGCGGATTGGGTCGGGCAAAACAATGTTGTTACGCACCTTACTGGGGTTATTGACCCCACAAGCGGGTGCGATCTACTGGAATGGCCGAAAGCTGGCCGATCCAGCCGCATTTCTCGTGCCGCCGCGTGTCGCCTATACGCCGCAATCGCCCATGCTGCTTTCTGGCACATTGCGCGAGAATATCTTATTGGGTTTGCCTGCGACCGAGGAACAGGTGCAAACCGCCCTGCATAATGCTGTGCTCGAACTGGATCTCGCTAATTTCCCCAATCAATTGGAGACGGTGATTGGGGCACGCGGCATGCGGCTTTCTGGCGGACAAATTCAACGCACAGCAGCGGCGCGCATGTTTGTTCGGGGTGGCCCCCAAGGCGCGGATTTGCTTGTCTTTGACGACCTATCAAGCGCCTTGGATGTCGAGACTGAGCAACTCCTTTGGCAGCGCGTCTTTGCCTTAGAGGCAACTTGCCTAGTCGTTTCTCATCGACGAACTGTCCTGGAACGGGCCGATCAGATTCTAGTTTTGGAAGATGGGCGGCTTACGGCGCAGGGTTCGCTTGACATGGTGCTAGAGCAGAGCGCAGAGATGCGGCGACTTTATGCCGGCGAAGTAATAGATTAATTTCTAAACTTTATATGATTTTATTGCTATACCGTATAGTAATATAATAGCGACATGGCAATAAAATCATATAAAATGCAGAGACACGTGACATCGCCGAGCATGTGACCTCTAAAATAGCACGCCGATTATTGCCATTAGAGCTTCATAACGCGGCCCGTCGGCAGTTAGCAACGCTTGATGCGATGAATTCCCTTGCAGAATTGGCTATATTTCGCGGTTGGCGGTTGGAGCCACTGAAGGGTGATCGCACAGGACAGCATAGTATCCGCATTAACGATCAGTACCGGATTTGCTTTATTTGGAATGGGATTGATGCTGAAAATGTTGAAATTACGGATTATCATTAGGAGTTTCAGATATGCTTAAGCCCAGACGCTCGATTGCTGTACATCCAGGGGAAATTCTTCAAGAAATTCTTGAGCAAAATAATATCTCACAATCGGCATTAGCGCAGCACCTGGGTGAGACACAGTCAAAGATCAACGAAATATGTCGCGGGAAACGCGGGGTCACACCAGATATGGCGATGAAACTGGGTCGGGCATTTGGACAAGGGCCACTGTTCTGGTTAAACCTGCAAAAGAACTGGGAGCTGAGTCAACTTGACGAAGCCAATTATGAACAAATTCAACCTATCTTACTCGGTGTATAATCCGCTGTCAACGTGCCGGGGAAGGACAGGGCGCCGATTAGGGATAAAATAAGGTTTGTCACTCCGTCCTTCCCCGACACGTTTTGCCCCAGCAATTCACGTAGTCGCCAGTAAACCCAGCTGCGCCGCCTGCTCACGAACACAACGGATTAGCGCCGTGGCGGCCGGGGATAGCTCAGTATTGCGTTCTAAGCGCACCAACGCGCTATCCCGGTACAGCGGTGGCAGATCAACGACTGGGATTTGTACCAATGCACCTTCCTGCAACTCGCGCACGATATATGCCCGTGGGAAAAAGCCCATGCCATGACCTTCGCGCAGTAGATAGACGGCAATTTCGCGGGGCACATCGGCGGTGAAGCGCGCATGGGCGGCTAAGCGAGCCACTTCTGGGGGCGTGATCTGCCACCAGCGCAAGAGCAAAAAGCGCGTCTCGGACTGGCTGATTTCCGCCTGCGTCACGCCAGACTGGGTAGTGAAAGGATGACGGTGTGGCACGACAAAAGGTGCCGGCTCATGAAAATGGAGCAACGGCTTGAGATCAGTCGCCAATGGTTGGATACACGGCCAGGCGATAATGGCTAGCTCCACCACGCCATCGTAGAGCAATTCAACCATGGGTAGATGGTCGGCAGAGCGCGCATAACATTCCACGGTTGGATGGCTAGCTTGGAATTTGATCAAGGCAGGCGCCAGTAAGTTTTCGGCCAAAGACCCCAATACGCCGATCTTTATACGCCCGCGCAAACCGCGCTGGGCTTCTTGCGCCGCGGCTACGCCCTCAAGCAACGCAGCCAGGGCGCGGCGCGCATAGGGCAAGAAACCGACGCCAAGGGCGGTCAATTTTACCCCTTGATTAGAGCGCACCAACAACGGTCCGCCCACCGCCTGTTCCAGGGTTTGAATCCGCGCACTGATCGTTGGCTGGGCTAAGTGAAGTTCGCGTGCCGCCCGGCTAAAACTACCTTCCCGTACAACACGGTCAAACGCCGTCAGTTGTTCGATATCCATCCTACACCTTATAGCAGGGATAGGGAGTAGGGACACGGGATTATGGCGGTTAGTGACCGGCGCACCGTATCCTGTATCCCTATTCCCTACTCCCGGCATACTCATCTATTAAAAATTTCGATAAACAGTATTATCAGATGCCACTTGCAGTATAGGCCAAAAACCCTTATTCTCGCAATGTACAAATTATTTACACGAGCTGAGAGGAAAGTGAGCCCATGCATCTAGAAATTATGATCCGCCCTGTCACCTTCAACGATGTCCCAGCCATCAACGCTATTTATAGCGAAAATGTACGCCATGGCACCGCCTCTTGGGAATTAGACCCACCAGACGACGACGAGATGCGCCGGCGTATGCAGAGTCTGCTGGATCAAGCCTATCCTTATTTTGTTGCGGAAAGCGCTGGGCAGGTGGTCGGTTATAGTTATGCCAGCAGCTATCGTCCGCGCCCTGGCTATCGCTTCACGGTGGAAAATTCGATCTATGTAGACAATGCCTATCAACGGCGCGGGATTGCCCGCCAACTGATGACCACCCTGATCGATGCCTGCACCAGCCGCAATTTTCGCCAGATGATCGCCGTCATCGGTGACAGCCAGAATAGTGCCTCTATCGAACTACATCGGAGCTTGGGTTTTACCCAGGTGGGGCTGCTGCCCAATATTGGTTTTAAGTTAAATCGTTGGTTAGACAGTGTGTTGATGCAGCGGGCACTGGGCGAAGGTAGTACTGCTTTGCCAGAAGTAGCGACGGCGCACCACCCAACCTAAACAAAGCAAGATTAACGATCAGGGAGAGCAACCATGATTCTTACGCACCAAGGTCACACGCCACAGATTCACGCCACCGCCTATGTCGCGCCAACGGCCACCGTTTGTGGCCAAGTGACGATCGGCCCGCACTGTCGCATTATGCACGGCGCCCAGCTGGTGGCGGAAGGCGGCAGCATTGCCATAGGCGAAGCTTGTATCGTGATGGAAAACGCTGTGATTCGCAGCACGGCCCGCCATCTAACCGCCATTGGCAACTTCTGCTTGGTAGGGCCGCAGGCCCATCTCGTCGGCTGTACGGTCGAAGACGAGGTATTCATTGCCACGGGCGCAGCGATCTTTCACGGCGCGCGCCTGGGGAAGGGTTCGGAGGTACGCATTAACGGGATCGTCCATTTGCGCACGCATCTGCCCGCGGGCGCGTTTGTGCCGATTGGCTGGGTGGCAGTAGGCGATCCGATCCAAATTCTCGCGCCTGACCAGCATGATAAAATTTGGGCGCTGCAACAGCCGCTCAACTTTCCACTCTTTGTCTATGGTCTGGAGCGGACAGAATTGACCATGGAAAAGCTCACGCGGGGCCTGGCCGACGCGTTAATTGACCATCGCGATGACACCGCTGTTTTGTAAAGGAAGCGCGGATGCATCACCTCTTGCGTAACTATACGGCGCGCCTGACCTTCATCACAACGTTACTCTTTTTTGTCGCCTTTTACACGCTGCTCGTGCCTCTGCCGCGTTATTTAGCGAATTTGGGTCTGCCGGATTGGCAAGTAGGTCTGGTGTTAGGGGCGTTTGGGATCGCGGCGTTGGTTGGCCGTCCCCTGGCCGGGCTCAGTAGCGATCAGCTCAGCCGCCGCACGGTAATTATGCTGGGTGCGCTGCTCTTTTTCCCGGGCGTGCTGGGCATGGCACAGACGGAGCAACCGCTCCTGTTGCTGTTGGCGCGTTGCTTGCAGGCGCTTGGCTATGTGGCCGTAACGACCGCCGCCACGGCCCTGATCATGGATGTGACGCCCGAAGCGGGACGCGGGGCGGCGTTGGCCTGGTTTGGCATCGCGGCGAACGTGGCCATGACCTTGACGCCAGCGGCAGTGGATGCGTTGTTGCAGCGCAGGATGCTTGACCTGCGGGGCGGCTTCTGGTTGGCAGCAGCGTTGGCGCTCGGTTGCCTGGCGCTCGCCTGGCGCCTAAAGGAGCAAAGGATCGTAGGTGCAGATGAACAACCGGTAGCGCGCGAAAAGCTCTGGTCTTTACCACCAGCCATTGTGCGCCCGTGGCTAGCGGCAGCGCTGCTGGGGGTTGGGTTTGGCGCGTGGCTGCAATATCTTCCACTGCTCACGGCACGCCGCGGTGTCGAGCCGACAGGGCTGCTCTATGCGTTATATGGGATTGCCATTATTGGCACACGGCTGGTCACGGGTCCTTGGTTGGATCGTGCGCAGACGCGGCCATTGTTGGTGGCAGGCTTTGGCTTATTAGCGAGTGGGCTGGCCATCTTTGCCTGGACGCACAGCCTTGTCACCTACATGCCGGCCACGCTGCTCGTGGCAGCGGGCGGCGGCATCTTACACCCACTCTTGATGGCCTTACATGTGCGAACGATGCCCGAAGCGATGCGTGGCCGTGCCGTCGCCACCTTCTACCTGGGCTTTGATCTTGGCAATGGGCTAGGCACGTGGCTGTTGGGTTTTGTGTGGCAAGCGTGGGGCTTGACGACACTCCTTGGGATAGCGGCACTGTGCGCGGGCTGTGGGATGGGGTTGCCGGCAGGGGGAAAACCAAACCAGCAGATAGGGTCGTTGGTAGTGGCCGGACAAGAGCAGTTACACAGAGAGCACAGAGGATTCACAGAGAAAAAACATGATACAACGAGAGAGAAAATGCGGCCTTGACAATGTAATCACGAGGCTGGGCGGAAATGCCAGACGTTGTTGATGGTCTCGACAGTCAAGCGCCCTTCGGCTTGGAGCAAATCTAGATAGCCCACCACCATCCACAGCCCGGCCATGCCAACTTGCTGGGCACGCGCGCCATATAACTGCTCGAAGAGGTCGGCAACAGTCTCAACACCTGCGACAACCTGACGCCAACATTCTTCTTTGCGGGCATGAATGCGCATTTGCTGGGCGCCAATCACCTGGCGATGATTGATGAACGGGGCGCCATGCCCCGGATAGACAGTTTCCACCGCTAAAGCCGCCAGTTGATCCAAGGATTGCAAAAAGTCGGGCAATGTCGGGCGGCGCGATTCACCAGGTAGTGGGGCTTCGGTGACAGAGGTGGCGGTTGGCATCATTAACATATCGGACGAGAGCAATTGCCGGCTCTCTGGCTGATAGAAACAGGTAAGCTGGCGATCATGACCCGTCAGGTGGTAGATTTGCCAGGCTAATCCGCCCAAATGTAATGGCTGCCTGGTAGAAAAGCTGACGATCCGGTCGGCTGGGATCGGTTCCCAGGCGGCCAATGTATGGTGCATCGAGCGCAGAAAGCTCTCAGCGACAGGCGGCGAGCCCAGGCCGGGCAAAAAATGCTCCTGATAATACGCAATCCGCTGTGGCCACAACGTGAGGAAGTGGGATAGCCATTGCACACCGACATCGGCCATCCAAATTTCCGCCTGACCTTCACGGGCAATGCGGGCGGCGAAACCATAATGGTCAACGTGTGGATGCGTGATAATGACGCGCGTCAGATCAGCTACGGTTACATGCTGTTCGGCCAACCCGGCTTGTAATGCTTGCCATGCCGCTTCCGAACGAAAACCGGCATCGATCAACACCAGTTCAGGTTCACGAAAGAGATAGACATTCACCGAGCCTTCGTTGGGCAAAAAGGGTAATTCAATACGAATGGGCGTTGCGCTAAAATTCTGAGACAATTCGTTTGCCCTGCTGATGAAACGCTGCTAATTTCTATTGCCATGCATTCTGGAGCTTAGAGCTATTGTAAACGAAAAGGCGTCTGGCGTAAATCCCAAATCACCCATAAAAACCGTGTAAAACCTATCTTGCATCTATTAACAGCTCCACACAGGACATCGCATAAACAGCTTTACAAAGTTAACAAACGCTTACGGCTCCACGCTATTTAGATTATATTTCATTCGTTGGGAATCGATTTGTTGTATTCTATACACCTGAAATATAATATTATTGAATAGATTACAGGCAGCTTAATTCGTTCTAGACGCACCTAAGTTTACCGTAATCTTACAAATTTCTAAACCTCAGCGACTTATTCTACAAATAGAGTAACTAACCCAAAAACGCATGCCAACCGCGATCCGCGCTGTAAACCTGGTGCGTGTTACAGGTTTGGGCGCGCAAAATGCCACGCATTCATTAATGAAGACTCGATCATGTTCACTAGGCAAGACGCTGAAATAATCTATGGCATCTGTTTTAGTGGCGAAAATGGTCGGGCCAACAATTTTTCATAAGGAGGAGATAATGATAGCTCAAACCGAACAGCAAGCACGGCCTAGCCTTTGTTTGCACAAAACAGTTTACAAACTCATACCGTTGGTGGCGATGGTCTATAGCCTGGCTGGGTGCGTCTTTCCCATCCAACCACCAACACCCGTTGCTGGCGCAACAACGTCAACCACAGCCGTGTCCACCACCCTCACGACAACCCTCACCACAACTATCACGACCTCTGCCACGGTCACTGCAACCGCTGTGGCATCTGCGACTGTGCCGGCAACCACAACGGCCACGACAACCACGGCCGCCACTACCGCAGCGCCAACCGATCTTCAGCAGCGCTATTTTGCCGCGCTACAAGATGCCAAAGTCGCTGAGCCAAACGAGGTGTTCGATGGGCTTACTGCACTGACGCCAGACAACAAAAAGTTGACCTGGGACACAGCAACAGGTCGCTTGCTGGTGGTGACTTGGACATCATATAAAGGCTACGATGTCCAAGTGGGCAACGAGATGACACTGACGCGTGAAACGTGGGTTACAGCCGTGCCTGAGCTGAAAACCTTCTGTCAGGCGTATCAAGCCACACCAGAGACACCCACCGATCTGCGCTTAGAAGAATTGATGGGCTTGCCGCCGCATAATGGCAAAACCCGCATGGTTGAGTTGTGGGTCAATCCAGCGGATATCTTCCGCCCCAGCCCAGACCCAGAGACCGATGACACCGTGGCCGAGTTGACACTGCCACCGGAGAGCCATTTTAAGTCAGCCCAGGCATACGCCTTCCACCGCGATTGGTACAATCTGCAAGTCAAGCTCGATAACTATGACGACGCCAGCAAAGGTTACCCTTGGACGCGTTTAGGCTATACCTATGATTGGGGCAATCCAGAGAGCGAAGTGGGTCTGAGCGAGTTTGTCATCTTCGCCAACTCAAAAATCAAAGTGGAAAAGGTCTATCCCACCGCAGAATATTGCGGCAAATAGCGCGGCAAAGGCCCGTGATCGGCTCTTTACGGGCTAGAAACTGGGTCGACCATCACTGCCGCACAACAGCAATGGCCGCTATAATCGTTGCGAGGTTGATATATTTCTAGGCTAAATTACAGGGAGGAAATAATGATCACACTTTACAACGAAGAAACCGGAGCGGCACTAGGTGAGATTAGTGAGGGGCAGCTCGAATTTTTAGAAGCTCAACTCGTCGAAGAAGGCGCAGAAGACCCCGATTATTTCATTAATCTAGACACGGTTGATCTGCTGGTGCAGCGGGGGGCCGATGCAGATTTGGCGGCCTTGCTCAAGCAGGCGATTGGCACCACGGACGGTATTGAAATTACCTGGTCGGAAGAAGAGTAAAAAGTGACGAGTGATAAGTGATGAGTGAAAAAGGTCATTTGATCTCACTTATCACTCGTCATGCCTACCCCTTCACCCCCGTTAGCACAGCCCCTTCGACAAAGTAACGCTGCGAGGTGGAATGATGGAAACGACGGTAGCCGCCATCAGGTAGTTAAAGTGGGTCTGGCCAAATGAACTGAGATAGAGTCGCAACCCCAGCGGCAATGTATATTTTTCCATTGTGTTCAAATAGATCAGTGCGGATTGAAAGTTATTCCAGTTGCCGAAAAAAGAAAAGATGGCAACGCTGGCCAGTGCAGGTTTAGCGAGTGGCATTAGAATGCGCGCGTAAAGTGTAAAAAGATTAGCACCATCGATCTTGGCAGCATCATCCAACTCTGTAGGTAGGGTTAGGAAGAACTGACGCAAGAGAAAGATATAAAAAGCGCTGCCACCAAACCAACTAGGAACAATTAAGGGGAGATAACTATCCAGCCAGTTCAAGTTGCGAAAGAGCAGATAGACCGGCACCAAGGTTACCTCGCCGGGCAACATCAAAGTACTGATTAAAACAATAAAAAGAAAATCCTTACCAGGGGCCCGTAGCCGAGCAAAGGCAAAGGCAACCAACGAGGCCGTAAAAACTGAACCGATCACACACAGCACAGTGACAAAAACACTGTTGCCAAAATAATGGAAGAAAGGTTGGAAAGTGAGTGCATCGGGGTAATTTTGCCAGACGATGGGATGGGGGATCCATTGGATCGGGATCAGAAAGACATCCCCTTCGTCTTTCAGCGAAGCGGAAAGCATCCAAAACAAGGGCAACAACATCAGAAAAGCGCCCGCCACGATAATGAGGGTGCTAAGCCAGAGACGAATATTTTGCTGAGTGCTTTTGCGCTTCAACCAGGGCGCCGTCGTCCAATTTTGTTGATGGGGATTGACAGGCGCAATTAATTCTTTTGTGGCCATGTATGCTTTCTCGTTCTAAAAATTTATTAAGCGTCCACCCGATCTGCGATTTACAAATGGCTTCGTCAAGCTGAATCATAGGGACGCGTATTTTGTGCAGAATCCTTGTTGATCGGCTAACAAGCCATTTAGCAAGTAGCCTTTACTTGCGGATGCCGCCTTCATAATAGATAAAAGAACCCGTCAGTCGGAAAACTAATCCCGTGATGATCAGAATGATTAGAAACATCAGCCAAGCCAGTGACGCGGCGTAGCCCATCCTGAAAAACTTAAACGCGTTGTTATAGAGATAGAGGCCATAGAACAAGCTGGCGTTAGCCGGTCCACCCGTGGTGATGACAAAGGCGGGTGTAAAGATTTGAAAGGAATCGATAACCCCAATCACGACGTTGAAGAGAATAATGGGCGACATCATCGGTAATGTTACGTTCAAAAATTTGGACCACATCCCCGCACCGTCGATCTCCGCTGCTTCATACAAATGAGCGGGGATTCCCTGAAGACCAGCCAGGAAGATCACCATCGTTACACCAATCCCCCACAGGCTCATGAGTATAAAAGAGGGGATGACCCAAGTCGTGCTGAAAAACCATTGCGGGCCCTTGATGCCAAAGCCATGGAGGATATTGTTGACTAGTCCAAATTCTGGATTAAGCATCCACATCCATAGAATGGCGACCGGTATCCCAGAAATGACCGACGGTAAATAATAGATAGTCCGAAAGATCGTAACGCCTTTCATCCCCTGGTTTAGCAGCATGGCGATCAGGAATGAACCAATCAAGGTAAGTGGAATGGCGCCCAGGCTATAGGTGAGCGTCACCTTTAACGACTGCCAGACCAGCTTATCATCGGTAAACATCTCAATGTAATTTTGAAAACCAATCCACTTAGGTGGCACGATCACCGCATAGTCAGCAAAGCTCAACAAAAATGACGCAATCATCGGGCCAATCGTGAACACCACTAAACCAATTAACCAGGGGCTAGCAAAAAGGTAAAATGCGATATATTCCTGCATCAGCAGCCGATTACGCCGCCGTGGTCTGGTGCTCGATGCGAGAGTTGCTGTAGACAAATTAATCTCCTTGATGTAACAGACTAGAGACTGGGATTATGAACCCCTGTCTCTAGTCTCTAAATCTTAACTGCCTTTGCTCTTATCAATTGCCTTGCGAATATCGCCAGCGGCTTCAGTGATAATGTCTTTCGCGCTGCCCTGACCCAACCAAACCCTATCAAGAGCCGGTTGCAACGCTTCCGAGTTGACCACACTCATATTGACGGTCCAGTTTTCAGGATCGATCTGCTCATACTTAGGCGCTTCGGTCATTACTTTAAATTCATCGTCCGAGAGATTGCTGAGCTTCTTGCGCTGCAAGTCAACCCAATAGGAACCTAAGGAGAGCAAGCTGCTCTGTGGACCATATTCGCAAGGATAAATCTTCTGCGCATCGGAGCTGACCATAAATTTAAGCAGTTGCCAAGCGCCTTCCAGGTTCTTGACACCCTTGATCATACTCCAAAAATCAATCCAAACATGTTGATGGCGGTCTGAGCCATCAGGCGGGAAGGGAATTGCCGCCGTGCCCCATTCAAACTGCTTTATGTCAGCAAAATTGCTAAGCGAGCCAATGTTGCCCATATACATCGCAATTTTGCCGCTCATAAAGAGCGAAGGCACACCAGTCTGGAGTTGCTGGGTCTGCGCCGGCGTAGGAGAAACCTTATCCTTCAGGATCATGTCCGCCACCCACTGGACTGCACCAAGCGTTTTCTCGTCCGTATCACCAGTGAACTTGGCAATAATCCCCGTTTCATAGGTATCTTGGGGCCACCAATCACCACCAAAGGCCCAACCGGCTGGCCAACCACTGGAATATTGGTTGGAGCCATATTGGGTAACCGTATCGCCGGTGGCTTTCGTCAGCGCCTTCGCTGTTTCTAGGTATTTGTCGGTAGTCCAAGACTTATCTGTCCAATCGGTGGGCGGCAAGGGTACACCGGCATCCTTAAAGAGCGTCTTGTTGATAAAAATCAGATGTGGCCACAAATCAAGCGGCAAAGCCATCAATTTGCCCTGCCAGTGACACCCCTTGATGCCATCTGGGTGAAAGTCTTTGAGATCTAAGTTATCGCGTGTTGCCAAGTCATCGATTGATTGACTTAAGCCCTTGGCCGCATAATAACGATAGCCACGGTCGGAGAAGGGGGCGTAGATAGCTGGAGGATCACCAGAGGCAATCATCAAGTCAAGCTTGGTGTTATAATCCTGACCCCCTGGGGCAAAGATTGGGCTAACTTCGACTTCTGGATGCTTTTGCTTGAACAAATCCAAGGCTTTTTTGAAGAAATCTTCTTCGCCCGAGCCAGAGCGTAACAAAGCAGGAACGGGTGCGCCGGGGGCAGCAGCGGGAGCGGCACCGCTCTGGCCACCCGTGGCCGGTGCGGCAGGGGCACAGGCTGCCAGCCATAACGCCCCAAGACCTGTCACGGCAATAGTCCCCTGTTGCAAGAACGACCGCCGACTTAAACGACCAGACATAACTTCCTCCTGTTGGGTAACGATTTACAAACGATTTGAATAAGCATATACTTTGGGCAAAACTTATAAGATGGATCAATTCATCTAAGCCAGCTATTCACCTGAACTAGCGATTTTGAACCATCTATAAGGTGTATATCTGTAAGATACCAAGCAAGCTCAGGCCAGCGAAGTCTTTGGCGGTAGGACAATATCGCACTAACCGTAGCTATATAAGATTAGTGTGTAGTGTGCAATGTTTACTACAACGAAGCAGGCGCGGGGTTACAAACTTCGCATAGATGAGCTATATTGTTTATACCAGGGAAGAATATTTTTGTCAATATGCGATAAAATAGAGTCATGAGCCGATTTGTTGTGCAAATTATACATTGCTTCATGCGCATTCAAGGAGTTTCATCGATCTAAGCTGCTTCTGTAAAGATTAGGTTATATTTCGTTAATTTATCCCTATGAACCTTGCCATTTTGATTCAGTTGAGGAAATTGCTGGATGCCGCTATTCATGGTTCAGTATCTGGAAGACAGCCCCGATATTGCCTCTATCACACCGCAACAGGCGCGTGCCAAGCTACAAGCTGCCGGTGAATTGCTCCCCTTGGCAGCGGTCCTCTTAGGTTGGCGTTTGCCAGACGCAGTCATACAGGCCTGTCGCGCGGAGACAACCCGCACCAACACGCGGCTTTATCGTTGGCAGCCACTTTTGACCGGCGATGGCGAATTTATGCCGCGTCCAGAATGGCAGACCATTGGCTTACAAGGTGAACGGGTGCCTGGCTTTCAGAATATGCCCGAATTTACCTTTGTCTGCCCCAACCGACCCAATGTGCGCGAGGCCGTGTTGGAGCATCTGCATAAGATTATCCAGCGCGATGTAGTTCAGCGTCATTATTATGATGGGTTCTTTCTAGACCGCATTCGTTTTCCTTCACCAGCCGCGGAACCGGACCGTTGGCTGGCTTGTTTTTGTGCCGATTGTCAGCGCGCCGCCCTGGATGTCAACTTAGATCTTAGGGCTGTCCAGCGTAGTCTCCAACAATGGTTGATAAGACCAGATCAGCTTGCCGCTTTTGTTCAGACCTTGCTTGGCGGTGGCCCAGCGCCAGCCACCGACTCGCCAGCCATGCAGTTCAAGGCTTTTTTAGAGTTCCGCCAGCGTAGTATCACCAATTTTGTTCAGGCCGCGGCGGCGCTGATTCGTAGCGAAAATTTAGCGGTAGGGCTAGATTGTTTCTCGCCGGCCTTGACCCAGATGGTAGGGCAAGATCTCGCAGCGCTGGATCCGTGGGCCGATTGGACGAAGGTGATGAGCTATGCGCATACACTTGGCCCCGCCGGTCTACCGTTTGAACTGCTGGGATTAATCGATTGGCTGGTCGACAAAAAGCAGGTACGAGAACCAGAGGCCCTCGCTTGGCTGGCAGCAGCCACCGGTTTTTCCTTGCCCAGTAGCCGCACACGCTTACGCCAAAATGGATTGGCGCCCACTGCGCTGGTGGCAGAAATGGCCGGTGCGCGCACGATGGGGGTCAAACAATTAGTAGCAGGCGTCGAACTGGTCGAGATTGCCGAGGTGGCAAACTTGACCAACGCCCGGATTGAAGCAGATCACCGCGCCTTGCACCAGACGGATATCGATGGGCTAGTGCTGTCATGGGATTTGTGGCATATGCCGCTCGACCGTTTATCACTCGTTCATTCAATATGGAAATAGATGATGCTCAACCCAAAAATGTTCCGACCGAGTCTATGGCTCACCGAGCTTGAGTTGCCAGAATTTGCCGTGCGTGGCGCAGTGATCATCGGCCAGCACCGCGCCGTCGTGTGGGATACACTTTCGCATCCCAGAGATATGGCGTTGGTGCGCCCGCTACTCGACAACAAAGAATTAATAATCGTCTATAGTCACGCCGATTGGGATCATGTCTGGGGTACGGTTGGCTTAGATTATGGGGAAGAGCCCATCGTGGCACAAGCCGAATGCCTGGCGCGGTTTTCAACCGACGCGCCGGTAACGCTTCAGAAAAAGCAGACAACCGAGCCGGGCGTCTGGGATGAGGTGGTCCTCGTTACGCCAACGCTCACGTTTCAGGCTGAATATGCGCTAGATTTAGGCGGCGTTACCCTAACCTTGCAGCACTTGCCCGGCCATACAGAAGATTGCATTGTGGGGTTTATCCCCGAATGGGGCATTTTATTGGCCGGCGACACAATCGAAACACCGTTTCCCATCATCCCGCGCGACAGTCCCCTTGATCAGTGGATAATGGCCCTGCAAAAATGGGCGCAAGATGAACGGGTGCAAACCGTCATCCCGGCGCACGGGCCCATTGCTGACCGGACATTGATCGAACGCAATCTGGCGTATTTGCAGGCCATCCGTGATCATCAGGCGATCCAGCCGCCCACTAATTTGGATGATTTCTACCAGGAAACTCATGACGGGAATTTGCAGTGGCGTGGGCCGGAAGGTTAGACATGTGGCTTCGCAGGAATATGCGGATTAATAGACTGGAAAGCAAGTATTCGGTATTTGCGTCCTCTGCGGTTAAAAGTTTTTGCTTGACTAAATAACTGACCCTACACCATAGTTACATGAGAATTAGCTGGATTTCAGGCACAATTTCAAAGTGGAGCTTGCTATGTGCGTCACGCAAGGCGGCCTCGACAACGTCTGGCGTTGCGCCGCGGGCAAAGATAAAGCCGAGATAACTCTCACCCTCTGGCAACGGGGTCAGCGGGTAATTGATCTTGGCCGTGATCTCAACCCCTTCCACTAGCGGCACCGCTTGCGCTTCGCTAATACCATCAATGCGCTGTAACACGCCCGCCTCGGGGATCGGAATCATCATCACACCGCTGGCGGTCTGTTCGCGTTGCGTGGTGATCAGTGGTAAACCGCACGCCTGACGCAAAATTAACGCTTCGAGCGATGTATCCAGTTCAAACCGTAACGTCTGCGAGCAGAGCCCGCCAATCGAACGTCCAGCGACTTCTAACATCCACGGACCGCGCTCATTGACGCGCAACTCGGCATGCACCGGGCCACCTTGTAGCCCCAACGATTGGGCCGAGCGCGCCGCACAATCTGCAATCGCGGCCTGTGTCTCAGCCGACAGGCGCGACGGCGTGACATAAATCGTCTCTTCAAAGAAAGGGCCATCCAGCGGATCAGGCTTGTCGAAGAGCGCCAGCACCGTTAATTGACCCTGGTCTAGCATTCCTTCCAGCGCCACTTCAAAACCGGGGATAAAGTCTTCTACGAGATAAGGTTGCGGTGCATCATTGGCTTGTTCGTGCGTGAGCATTTGCGTCAAGCGCTGCACCGCAGCAACAAATTCAACAGCGTTATCAGCACGGATTACACCGCGGCTGCCGTTCAGATTCAAGGGTTTGACCACGCACGGATAGCTGACCTGGGTGGCAATGCGCGCTGGATCATCGGCAGTCGAATAACGGCGAAAGACCGGGCAAGGCACACCCGCCGCGGCCATCAAAGTGCGCATGCGATACTTATCACGCGCCGCTTCTGCCGCCAAGGTTGAGTTATGTGGCAAGCCCAATCGCGCGCTCGCGCGCGCCGCCAATAGGGTGCCACTGTCATCAATACCCAGGATCGCATCAATCGGCGTTTTTGCAGCAAAATCGACAATGGCCTGCACCGCCACTTCCGGCCGGTTAAAATCGACGCCTAGTGGATAGTGCCAGAACTCAGCCAATTCATGCGCCATATCGATCACCTGGATCACTTCAATGCCCAGATGTTGCGCCGCTTGCATAAAAGCTTCGCCACGATAGCTGCGGGCAGTGATCAGGAGCATGATGCGGTGAGGACGGTTATTGTTTTTGACCATAGAGATAATTAGAGTGATAAAATTCTGACCCTTACTTTACGCAAAGCAGATCAAAATCTGATAATTGGCAACAGTTGCCGATAGTATAAGCCAATCGCTAACACCAGTCAACCACTGGGTCCAAAACAAGAAGTGGCGTCCTCAGTTTATGGGTGGGGCAAGCGCCAGGCCGACACAGGCACAAATCGGAGTGATGGAAAAAGGATAAGATTCGCTAAATTTATGGTATACTGAGTAACATTGTATCTTCCTGGCAAAGGCTTGGTACTAGCAAAATGGTGGCTCAGGTGCAGGTAAATTGAGGTTTCAAATGACAGAAAGAATTACGGTTAACTCTAAAATACATTTTGGTAAGCCCTACATTGTTGGCACACGTATTACCGTACAAAATGTTTTAGAACTACTTGACGAGGGTCTTTCTTTTAAACAAATTCTCCAGGATTATTATCCTGATCTGCAAACTGAAGATATCCGTGCCTGTCTTCGCTATGCCATCGCACTTGTAGCAGCCGAAGATATTCACTTAACAGCCGTTCACGCATGAAATTTTTACTCGACCAAGATGTGTGGGCAGCAACTATACGCTTTCTCCGAACCCTAGGGCATGATGTCGTCACAGTAGCAGAAATTGGTCTTGCGGCAGCCGCAGATGAGGCCTTGTTACAAGTGGCAACTCAGCAAGAGCGGATCTTTGTAACACGCGATCGAGATTATGGCAATCTTGTTTTTGTTAAATTATTAGGTGCAGGGGTGATTTACCTGCGTATACTACCCTCAAATCAAGAACTAGCGTATAGTCAACTAGAGCAGGTTTTAACTCTTTATTCGGAAATAGAGCTAAAAAAAGCATTCATTGTTATCGAACCGAACGGTTATAGGTTTCGAAAACTTTCTGACTAAAACACCACATCCCCGAACCCATCGACCACTGGCGCCGTCACTCGACCTGTCGTCAGCACCTCTAATAGTGCCAACGTCAATCGCTTTGTCTCTAATTGCGCTTGTGGATTCTCTAACACTGGCCCCACACACGCTGGGCAACCGCGCTGGCAGAGACAATCTTCAATCAACGTCTGGGCGGCGACCAACAATTCGTCGTGCAATTCAAATAAACGGGCGCTGAAGCCAAGCCCAGCCGTCATCCGTTCATAGACATAAATTGTTGGCAGGCTCTGAGTCTCCGCCGCCTCAGTGGTACCTTTGGCGCGCACCACGCTTACCCCAATATCTCTTGGATCGCACATGAGGTGCAGCGGTGCCAGATTATTAAGTACGTAGGCCAGCCCATCCAGCCCACTACGCACCCGCACGGCCGTCTCCAACCGTTGATGACAGGTGCGGCAGACCAAGATCAGATTGCTCAACTGGTTGGCTAATTGGTAGTGTTCGTTGAGCCCCCGCACATAACCAAACGTACGAAACGGGATCAGGTGATGAACATCATGTTGGCGGGCGGACGGTTCGGGTGCGCCACAGCGCTTACACCGGTAATGATCGCGGGCCCGCACCCGGTTGCGCTGCTCCTGCCAGTTCGGACCATAATCGTTGGGCGAATCATACCATTGTCCCGCGTGCTCTAATTGGGTTTGTGTCTCGGGTAGAATCTGGAACCAGTAACCGCTGGTCTCAATCGTTTGCGGCGGATAGGCCAGCGGCAATACACCGAGATTTTCATGGGTGAAACGCTTAATACGCCGAAAGCCAATCACTTGCGAACTGACCTGCAAATCGCCATGCGTCACCCGCGCGCCAAGCGCAAGGCGTTGTTCGTGTTCGGCCAGGATGTCGATCGAAGTTTCGGCAGCCACTTCGGTGTAATAGTCAACGTCGACCGGCGTTACTTGCGCCAGATGATTGGTTAGATCTAGCTGGTCAACGCGATAGCTCTGGCCCTCATGCAAATAAATCGCGCCATCGTGGACCAACAAAGATGCGCTGGCATAATCGATCTCCCCAATAATGCGGTTGGTGTCTCCACTCGCCTGTAGGCCAGCCTGGATGACCACCGTGTCACTGCCTGTCGTGCGCAAGCTGACCCGGCGCGCCGGATAGCCTTCGCCTTGCCAAAAGAAGCGTGCCCCCTGTTGTTGCAGATCGCCCTGTTCTGTCAAAAGTTGCAACACGTCGGCCGTGAACGGACAAGCACCGAACGGTTCATCGGCTTGAAAAGGCAATTCAAAAACGGCACACCGTACATGGTCGACCAATAACATTAGATTATCGGGATTGATCAGCGCGTGTTCAGGCGAACGGTCAAAAATAAATTCGGGATGCTGGATAATGTATTGATCGAGTGCGCCACCGGTCGCCACAAAGAGCGCAAGCGCGGCCTCGCGGGTTCGCCCAGCGCGCCCCATCTGTTGCCAGGTGCTGGCAATGCTCCCTGGATAACCACAGAGCACCACCGCTTGCAATTGGCCGATATCGATCCCCAATTCCAATGCATTGGTGGCGACAACACCTTGCACTTCGCCGCTGCGCAAACCAGACTCGATGGCACGGCGTTCCATGGGCAAATAACCACCACGATACCCGCGAATTGCCAATTGCGAATTACGAATTACGGAATCGGCCTCCTGTTGTGCCCCTTCGCCCCTTCGTCTTGTCTCCTGCCCCACCCGTTCCCGCAAATAGGTCAGCAATATCTCAGTCGTTAAGCGCGAGCGACCAAAGACAAGCGTTTGGACGCCACCCAAGATGCAGCGGCCCGCCAATTCTTGGGTTTCTAGGGTGGCGGCCCGCCGTAGACCACGCTCGGCGTCGTAAAGGGGTGGATTGTAGAGAATAATATGTTTTTCGCCGCGCGGTGCGCCGTTTTCGGTGATGACGGTGACCGGTTGTTCAATCAAACGTTCGGCCAATTGACCGG
>JAPLGZ010000225.1 GCA_026389895.1 Chloroflexota bacterium
TACCTGAATAACAAACTGGAAGATTTCGATTATCCAACTGAGGCGCTTCAAAAGAGCTTGGATCAATTACCAAAAGTCGCGTGAGGCGAGATCCGTACTCGATTTTTGGACAACGAAAGCAAAAGGGAAGGGCCCAGACGATTGTAATGCTTGGGCCCTTCCCTTTTGCTTACCTCAACAAGATTGTGAACCATATAAGAAGATATCTATCGATTTTACGATCGCAGCTTTGCACCTTTTCGTAACCCAACCAGCACTTCAAGTAGATAGATCGCCAGCAAAACTGCTCCATCCAAAAGACTGGTGAAGATAAAGGCGCCAGTTAAGTCTTCCACAGTTGGGTTTAGGCGCGCCAATGCTGCCGTGAGTGGGCTAAGCGGCAACCCGAGCAGCACATAGAGCAATGCCGCCAACGTGACATAGATCAGAAGCGGCTTGAGTGATTCACGGTCGCTGACACTTGGCATCATTGCATTACCGATGACAAAGAGCAGATAGGCCCAGAGCGCACCGTCGGCTGTGCTTATTGCTTGCCAGAAATCCCGAAATGCCTCCGTCCAATGCCCTTGCAGGATCGCGTCGGCAACCTGATTGGCAAAGAAAATGCGTTGACCGATCAACGCAAGCAAGCTAGAGCCGACAATCAGCGGCGCTAGCCCTACAAGATTATCTTGCCACAGATTGCCTCGCCGAACCTTGACACTGCCTAGCCCAATAAAGCGTCCTTGTGGTTTGGGCCAAACCCGAAATTGGCTCGGCTTTAGCCCCAAAACATAAGCGGTTATCCAATGGGCGGCTTCGTGGATGATGATACCGGGCAACAAGATCAGGAAAAAGATAACGGTAGAAAAGTCGATGGAACCAGTTATATAGGCCACCAGAATGCGGAGATGGCGACTGATTTGCCAACTAAGCCACGCTAGCACGAGAAAAGAAAGGACAAGTCCCAGGAGTGTGAGGAACGAAGTGGCGAGAGTAGACATAAGGTTTGAGGCAAGTCGGGCGGTGCACCGGTATGGCAGTGAGCTAGTAGAGCCGTATCATCCCTGCTCTACTAGCTCACTTGCTTTTATTTGCTTCCAAATTGAATGTAAGGCTCTTGAGCAGCCAACAATTATCCGTCTTGACCAATTCCCAGCGGTCACCCGCAGGTGAGATTTCACTGCCAATCTGGGTGGTCGCCGTAACCACTGCCCGATCATCCATTGTCTGGATGGTCAAATCTGCGGGTGTGGCCGCAGATGGCGCCCCAGGAAAAACAATACGCACATACCGATGACGGATCGCATCTTTGTTGCGCCAAAATTCATCATCATCGCGATTGGTGGGAGTGTTGTTGGCATCAGCAACAAAAGCGCCGTCTGCCCAGAGCGCCATAAGCTGGTTAATGTCTTGCTTAACTACGAGTTCACCTTCTGCATTCAACACGGCACGAATTGCTTGTTGATCAGAAGTATTCGCGTCTAGGTGCAGCAGACATGAGCCGGCGGGTAGTTTGGCCGGACGCGTCAAAAATAGGCTGCATGCATTAGCGGTTAATAGAACTATGGTAAGGGCTAACACTCGCACGGACAATCGTTGCATACTACTGGGCACTGGTAAACAGCTGGCGAACGAAATCACCCTGCACCGCCAAGGTCTCTTCCGCATTGCCATAGCGTTCAGAGGTCAACTTAAAAAGTACGATGCCATCGGAAAGGTCGCGGGATTTGTTGGGAAAGAGATAAAAATAGAAGACAATCTGCTGCGTAAAGAAGTTCTCACCGGGCATCTGTTTTTTTGCTTCAAGCCAGAGACCATCTAATTCGCCACCCTTATCCAACGTCACCGCATGCGAGTCTGTATTAAATTGCCAACCATCGGCTTTATAACAAATGTCAGGTGCGTGGAACGGCTGTGAACTGCGTCCCCCAATCATACTGAGCCAGACATATTGCCCAGCCTTATTTCTATAAAGTCGTTGCACGTATTGGACAGGATCCAACAAGATCATCACTTCTTTGTTGGTCTCTGGCACTTCTTCCCCTTGCCAGTCGCCCACTTTAAGGGGCACATTGTGTAGATCCGTTGCCAGATCAAAATGGGAGTTAGCAATGACCGTCTTTTCGCTAGGGGTTCGTTGCCAAAAATCCAGATCACTGATATAGGTGACTTGATTCGATGACAGCGCTACATGTTGTTCCAGCAGCTTGGGAGAAATCTGGGGGAAGTAGACAACCAGTAAGCTGGCCAGCAGCATTGTGATGACAATAAGACTACGCAGATTGGTATTGATTGACATGGATGCGACTTAAGTGAAAGAGACAGAAATGAAAAATGACCATATAGTTGCGTCTATTTTGTTGGCCTGGTCGCCACAAAACACGAGCAAACCCCGATGAGTTTTGTGCTATTATAGTCGGATTTGTTGGATCAACCAATTGTGAAGATGAGCTTGATGACCCGCCTAACAAATATTTCGCCCTCCAAAGTTGCGCAGTCAACACCCTAACGGATTGTTTGCTGGCAATGGATGCCAAACTAGATGACGTCCATCCGTAATGTACTAGTCCGTAAAAGGCGGGTGAGTGGAACCATGAGCAGGAGTACGAGCATAAAAAAGACGAGACCCGAATAGTCATGATAAAACGTAAAGGCCGCATCTACGCTATAGGCGCGTGCCATAAAGAGCAGCGATGCCACGCGTAAGATGTTGCCCAACATGGCCAGTGGCACGGCTAGCACCACTAAAATTAAACGACCCGCTAAGGGCCCTTGTAATAAGTAGGCGGCTAGCACCATCAATGAGGTCAGGGCGATTAACGAATTGACACCACTACACTGCGCACCAATCACCAGGTCTGCGTTGGGTAAAGTAACCGCATTACCGACAATCGTCACGTTTAATCCCAGGAAACGCGCCAATCCACCTGAACAAACACCTGTAAAGAGCGCCAGTGGCAAAGTCGAACGCTCGACAAAAGGCAAAGGAATCATCAACGTCAGATAGCCAACTGGAAAGGCTAATTTTTGTAAAACTGTAGTGCCGCCGAAAGTCCAGACAAGCCCAGCAATCATGCCAATCATGGCAAAAGCGGCCAGGTAATAGGCTACCTGATTAAGGAAAAAGAGAAAAGCCACCAAACTGACGAGCAGCAAGACTAAACCAATATTATTGCCTTGTTTGGACCTGACGCGCAACGTTTGATCATAGCGGAAGCGCTGGATCGCGAGAAATAGTACAAGTGGCGGAATTAAGAGTCCATGACTGTAATAGTCATTGCCCATCCATTCGCCCCATAGCCAACGCCAGACCGGCGCTGTGAGCAGGAGTAAGAGAAGTGTGGCCGCTAAAGGGACTAGGCTTGATTGAAATAATCGGCGCTGCATGGCATGCAGGATACCACTGACGCTCAATTGCGTCAAACACGAAACTCAACCGACCTAGCCCCTGGAACAGCAAGGCTGGGCATAGTATAGGGCAGATTGCTCTTGCTGATTGGTCAATGGTGGATAGAGGTGCTTCGGCTTTGCGCAAACGAAGCCATACAAATAAGCGCAACGTGGTCGTCGGAAAGTTATTTTCTCAGATGACCACGTTGCGCTTAAGCGTAGAATAAATGACTCCGAACATTGGGGGATATGTTCGGAGTACAAGTGATGGCTTGTTGAGGAATTGACCAGTTCACTTGCGAGATTTGCACTCGCTATAGAATGTAGCATGAAATTAGACGCCTGTCCTGTATCGTAAAGTACTATAAAAAAGTACTAAATTCGGTTGACAAAATGTAAGGATAATATGTTTAAATAAATTTTTGTATGCGAGCAAGTTCGGTAAGCTGCTTTTGACGATCACGGCGATGTTGGAAGCCTTCGTTGGGGATCTCAAAAATGTGATAAAGGAGGTTGATATAATTGCGTACATTTGCCACCGAACAGCCGATCTTTTCGGCGATCTCTGTCCGTGGGTAGCCATTCACATACAGTGCAAAGACAGTTAATAAAGTTGGGTTGGGGGTTTTCCGTTGTTGAGCTGTCATCAGAAGTTTGGTGAGGCGGGCTAATCCTGCACTGCTCAACTTACCCTGATAGATCAATTCTTCAAGAATTGATCGGCATGTCTCATCTTCTATACCGGCCAATTCGTCAAAGGTGCGACCTTCAATCAAGTGCAGCAATCCTCCGGCACGCGTATGCACCACGGGGCTATTCCCATGTAAGAGTGCACGTAATGCATTACTCCCCGCTTTCCCCAAACGATTGACAAAGATCCGCTCAGCTACGTCGGGAAAAATATCAACCTGTAACGCGTAGGCGCATACTTCGCTGACGAGCGGCGGATGCCACCAATGTGGAAAACCATCCAAGTGTTGTTGCGCCAGCCAACCTAACGCCTGGCGTAAATACGTCTGGGCTGTTTCAGCTTGCCCACTTCTTAAATGAACCAAGGTTAGATAAAACTGAAGGGCGCAACAGGAGAGCATGTCGCCGGATTCCCTATAATAGGTCAGCGATTCGCGCAGCAACCGATTGGCCACTGCCCAACTTTTATCTACTATATTGATGATCGCCAGAAAAACCTGAAAGCTGATCGCTTGCCCCAAATCTGAAGTTTTCAGACTGGCGTGGATTAGCAGCCGAGCCTCATCTAGGTGACCTTCCAGCACCCGCAACCAAGCTGTCTGCGCGTCAATCCAGGGGGCATAAAATTGATAGTTGAGTTCGGCGACGAGGCCACGGGCTTCGGCGTACCAATGTTGCGCCAGATCAAACTGACCCGCTGTACGGTGCAAGTTACCCAGCAACATCCGCGCGTAGACTCGAAAGTTGCTAAATCGTTCCTGGTCCACCAGCGCTTGATAGGCATAGGCCTGGGTCAACGCTTCGGGTAATTTGCCTTGATACCAGTTTTGGTGAATGACTAAATTGAGGAGGCGCGCCTGGGCATTAGCCCCTAGATTGCCGGCGCTATAGCAAGACCAGGCAAGGTCCAACTTGCTGGCGGCTTCCCCATAGTCACCTAAATGGGTGGTTGTGCCAGCCAATCGCACCAAGGCATAGAATTGACCGTTGATATCATCGATTGCTTTGTAGACGGCGAAAGCCTGCTTTGCATAGTCTATCGCCGTACGCAATTTGCCGATATCTGGGCAAAGCTCAGCCATTCGCAGAAAAAAGCGTGCTTCCAATGTTGGATCAGTCACAAGCCCTTTTGCAATCAATGGCTGAATTTCTTCGGCTAGGTAATAGTAAGCCGTGCGGAAGTTATCGCGGCTCAGACATAAGCGGGCGAGTTCCAGGCTGCATTTGACTGCTTTGCTGTATGCTTGGTGGGTTGTGTAGGAAAATCGCGCCCGTTCCAACAGTTTCGTCGCTTCTTGGACGCGCCCAGCCTTGGCATACACTAAGCCTTCCACATAACGTAGATCGGGATCCTCATCAAACAAGTGGCCGGGAAAAAGCGGTAACAGCGCCTGTACGGCTTGCCAATCCCCTGGCTCCAACAACATTTCGATCTGCGCGACCAGCATTTTCCCTGCCTGGTCGTAGGCCGCGGTTTGGAGCAAAGTGCGCACCGCTTCCAGCACAGTTGGGATGTCGGGATCCGTTGGAAGTGAATTCATAGTCTTGCTTATTCCTCAGAACATGCTGCGCCGAATCGTTTTGGTGCAGCGAGCCAACAAGCGACGTTGATAGAGAAAAGTGCGGATGTTTATGAATTTTGGGCGTATGATAACCAATATAATCCTGAAAAGCTGCGCCGCCCTATTCATTTACTCTCATTTTTCTCTATTCTTTATCATGACTCGCCCGAATGATCTCGGCAGCCGTATGGCGCGCATGGTAAAAATCGCTACAATTTAGGCGTCGGTGTGCAAAATCCTCTTTTCATGGCTCTCTGTTGTGCATTAATCTGCACTTGGCTACTTAGACAAAAGCCTTTCGATGTCACTACATCGAAAGGCTTTTGTCCTAAAACATAATTTATGGAGCGCACTTAGCGTAAATAGACGCCTATTTATAGAGTTCACTCGTAATGCGGACCATCGCCGCATAACTCTCTACCTTGAGCGCTGCGCCACCGATCAACGCGCCATCAATGTCGAGCTGTTGCATAATTTCACCAATATTCTTCTCATTGGTGCTGCCGCCATAGAGGATGCGGGTATTCTGGGCGGTCTCATTGTCGTAGATCTGCGCTAGGGTCCCTCGCACGGTGGTCTTACAGGTCTCACACGCTTGCTCCGGGGTGGCGGCCAACCCCGTACCAATAGCCCATAGTGGCTCATAGGCAATGATCACCGATGGCACTTGGTCACTGGTTAAACCATTTAGCGCATCTTGTACTTGCAGGCTAATGACTGTGTGAGCCTGGTTGGATTTATTCTGTTCTAAGCTCTCACCAACACAGACGATGGGGGTGAGGCCATGGGCTAGAGCGGCGAGCACTTTTTTATTAACGGTTTCATCGGTTTCATTGAAGTATTGGCGGCGCTCGCTATGGCCAATAATGACATAGCTGACCAGCCCTTTGAGCATCAGCGGGCTGATCTCGCCGGTATAGGCACCGCTGTCTGCCCAGTGCATATTCTGCGCACCGAGCGCCACCGAGCTGCCTTGTAATGCCGCTTGCACACCGGGCAGACAAAGCGCAGTTGGACAAATCACGCTGTCGACATTGTTATAACCGGCCACTGCGTCGTGAATGGCCTTGGCCAGCGCAACGGCTTCAGGAATGGTCTTATTCATCTTCCAGTTGCCGGCCATCATGGGTTTACGCATGGAAATGACTCCCATTTGATCATGGTTTGTTTAGATAAATTGGTTAGTAGGTCAGGGAGTGGTAAATGGTACTTATGAATGGGAAGGCATGCGCTGATAAATCCCGATCTACCATCTACTTCGTCTCTTCCTCTGGCGGAGCATTAAACCGGGCCAATTCTGTTTCATACTCCTCGGCTTCCAGCCAGCGTCCGCCCTGCACTTCGTGCTCGACAACCTGTTTGTCCTTATTGAGCCAGAGCTCGATCTCTACCTGGTCGAAACAGCGTTTCTGACCCGAAGTGCGGAAGACCTTGCGGACATAATAGGCCGAATCGCCTTCGTCTGGCTGGCTCAATTCGTTGAGCAAGTCAATTTGTCCTGCAATTGGTTCGTTGCAGCGCCGACTCAACACGTAGATCGTGAGATAACGGGATGACGAAGTGCGTTTTCCACTGAATAGGCTAGTGAGACTTTTGAAGAAGTTCATAGGGTTTGATTTATGGGTAGGGAGTAGGGATACGGAAATAGGGATACGGGCAAGGTGCGCTCCACTGAGTGCCATCCTCCTGTATCCCTACGCCTTACTCCCGATTATTAAGCGCGGCCACACCGGGCAACTCTTTGCCTTCTAAAAATTCCAGACTGGCGCCGCCACCTGTGCTGACATGTGACATCTTTTCTTCCAGGCCAGCCTGGCGGACGGCGGCTGCACTGTCGCCACCGCCAATAATGGTGATGGCATTGCGCAGACTGGCGAGCATTTCTGCAATCGCAACTGTGCCTTGGGCAAAGACTGGGAATTCAAAGACCCCCATCGGGCCATTCCAGATCACGGTTTTTGCCCCTGAAAGATTGTTAGCATAGTGCGCAATCGTGGCGGGACCAATGTCAAGCGCCATCCAGTCGGCGGGAACATCTTCGACGCTGACAATTTTATTTTCGGCGTCGGCGGCAAATGTACTCGCGACCCGTAAATCTACAGGTAACTGGATAATCGCAGCGCCTTTTTCCATCAGACCCGCGGCAATCCCCAGCACATCATTTTCGACCAGGCTTTTGCCCATAGGATAGCCTTGTGACGCCAAGAATGTATTGGCCATGCCACCACCAATCAGAATGGTGTCCACCTTTTCTAAGAGCGCTTCTATGACGCCGATTTTGTCGCTGACCTTTGCCCCACCCAAGATGGCGATAAAAGGTCGTTTTGGGTCTTCTAAGGCTGAACCGAGGTATTCAAGCTCTTTTTCCATGAGGAACCCAGCGGCTGTCGGTAAAAATTCTGCCACTCCGGTGGTGCTGGCATGGGCGCGATGAGCGCTGCCAAAGGCGTCATTGACAAAATAATCGGCCAATGATGCCAATTCCTGAGCCAGACTGCGGTCATTTTTTGTCTCACGCGGATCGAATCGGGTGTTTTCCAGCACGAGCACTTCGCCTGGTTGTAATGCCTTGGCCGCACTTTCAACCGCCGGTCCAGTGACGCCAGTCACAAATGTAACGGGCGCTTGGATCAACGTCCCCAGATGATCCGCTGTCACTTTCATGCTAAATTTTGGATCAGGTTGGCCATCCTTTGGCCGCCCCAAGTGGCTCATTAAGATCACTGCTGCGCCATGTTCTAACAGATAGTTGATGGTGGGCAGCGCCGCGACAATACGGGCGTCATCGGTAATGTGACCAGCACTGAGTGGCACGTTGAAATCGACGCGCACCAGTGCTTTTTTGCCTTGCCAGTCGATATCTTTGATGGTTTTTTTATTCATTGTGTGACCTTTTGGGGAGGGAGAACGGGTTAGGGATACGGAATTAGGAGTAGTCACCTAATCCGTTCTCCCGTATCCCTAATCCTAGAATTAAAATCCCTTGCCTGCGATATAATTCGCCAGATCGGTGACACGTACGCTATAGCCCCACTCGTTGTCATACCACGAGATCGCTTTGACCATGTTGCCACCAATCACCAGGGTATCCAGCGCGCTGAAGATCGAGGAGTGTGTGTTACCCTTCAGATCGGACGAGACCAGCGGTTCTTCTGTATAAGCCAAGATACCCTTCATCGGACCGTCGGCATATTCTTTCATGGCCGCGTTGATCTCCTGAACTGTTGCATCTTTGCTCAGCAACGCCGTGAAGTCGACGACAGAAACGGTCGAGGTGGGCACGCGGAAAGACATCCCGGTGAACTTACCCTGCAGCTCCGGAATAACCAACCCGACGGCCCGTGCGGCGCCTGTGGTCGATGGCACAATGTTCAACGCCGCGGCGCGGGCATCGCGCAAGTCTGGCGCGGCCAGGTCGAGCAGACGTTGTGAATTCGTGTAGGAATGAACTGTCGTCAGGATCCCTTTTTCGATGCCGAAGCGCTCATAGAGCACTTTGGCCACTGGCGCCAGACCATTGGTGGTGCAACTGGCGTTGGAGATGACATGATGTTTGGATGGGTCATATTTTTCGTTGTTTACGCCCATGCAAACGGTGATATCTTCGCCTTTGGCAGGCGCGCTGATGATCACTTTCTTGGCGCCAGCGCTCAGATGGAGCGCCGCTTTTTCTTTTGCGGTAAAAAGACCGGTGCTCTCCACCACAATATCAACGCCAAGATCGCCCCAGGGCAATTTGCTCGGATCGCGTTCGCTCAGCACTTTTACGCGATGATCATCGATGACAATGTCGTTGCCGTCTACCTTGACATTGCCAGGATAGACACCATAGTTGCTGTCATATTTGAACAAGTGGGCGTTGGTCTTCACATCGCCCAAATCGTTGACAGCGACGAGATCAAATTTATCACCGTACTTCTCAAAGAGCGCTTTGGTCACTTGTCGGCCAATGCGGCCGAACCCATTAATTGCAATTTTAACAGTCATTTTTTTTCTCCTTGGTTATTTTTTTAACTTAATACGCCACTCATTAGAGTTTTGAAAGAAGGTGGCCCCATCGCCATCCCCCCAAGGCTACCTAAATTTCCTTTGCTGCACCGCGTGGCAGCACATTGTATTTTACCATATTTACTTGCTGTCCCCTACTTTGCAACCGCTTGCTTTGTAAAAATTGTGACTAAATTCTGTTAATAATCGCCAAGGTGAGGTTACAGACGGCGGGCCTAATAATTAATGACGCACTGATAGGATTGACCTGCGGTGCAGCAATGAGGCAACCACTGCAATTCCTCGTCCGCAGACATATATAGGTGGCCTAAATCCTGGATTAATGCCCTAGCGTTTTTCTGTGGTCAACTCTGCATACAGGGCCATCAAGCAGGCCGCCAATTTCGTGGAGCTATGCCGCCACGGTTGTTGATCGTCCACCAGATCGCCGGTAAAGAGTTGATAATTGATCACTTCATCAGGGGTAGGTAGCGTGACCCATTGGCCGTAGGCAGAAGGCGGGATCGCCACGTCATAAGTCTCATTGGCCAACACCGTCGTAAAGGCCTCACCGGCATGGAGGCGTAGCTGGTGCATGTGATCAGAGACTGTATAATAATCCGTTTCGCCGGGCTGGGTGGCTACGTTGCATAGGTAAATATGGGGCGCTGTCGACGCACAAATCGCATCGCGCACGGATGGCACCAATAGGTTGGGCATCACACTCGTGAAAAAGCTGCCCGGCCCTGCGACAATTAAATCGGCTTGGAGAATCGAACGAATAACCTCGGGATAGGCGCGCGGATGATCTGGTTTTAGAAAGACACGCATTATGCGCCCCCTGGCCTTGGGGATATTACTTTCGCCTTCGACGATCACCCATTCCTCCTGACCGTTGGCTTGGGGCAGGCCGATTTCGGCGCAGAGAGTAAGATGCTCGAGCGTGCTGGGCAAGACACGGCCACGTACGGCTAAAACGCGGCTGCATTCGGCCAGACCCGCTTCAAAACTGCCCGTCACGGCGGCCATGGTGGCAATGAACAAGTTGCCAAAACTATGGCCGGCTAATTCACTGCTACTCCCGCCAATATCGCTGTCGGCAAAGCGATATTGAAAAAGGCGGGTCATTAATTCTTCGGCATCGCTGAGCGCAGCAATGTTGTTGCGAAAATCACCTGGCGGCAATACGCCCATTTGGCGTCGCAACCGACCACTGCTGCCACCATCATCCGCGACAGTGACAATCGCCGTGATGTTTTCGGTGTAGGCCCGCAGCCCGCGCAATAACTGCGGCATGCCGGTGCCGCCGCCAATCGCGACAATCTTCGGTCCTGGGCCTGACTGATAGGATTGATGCTGCACGCTCCCTATCTCCTTGTGCTTATCTCTTTGTGTGTAACCTGAGCAAGTTTTTATTATAGCAGGGTGCTACTTTTACTTCCATTGCGGCCTACGTTAAAATTTGATTATGGATTGCTATGATCAATTGCGAATGGTTAATGGTTCATGTTCAAAGCTGCCGGGCGAAAATCAATCAAATCTAGCTTACAGCAAGCGTATCGCAGCCTTCGCTTAGCTAGCCCATCTCGTCCGGGCTCCTTATCACCCTATCTCCTTGCCTTCGCTCTTTGCGGTACTTTCCTCCTCGCCAGTTGTTTTAGGCGCTCTACCGTGCCCAGCATGTCATTTAATCTGAACGAATTGCTGCCTGCTGGATGGACGGCCGTGGGCAATGTGCGCGAGATCGACATTGATGATGATCCGGCTCTAGAGCGGTTGGTCTTTTTTAGTTATGACAAAGGTTCGCAAGCCAGCGCTGGCCCGGTTGGTGCTTTGATCTATGATTTGCATGAAGACAAGGGCATTGTAACCAACCAGGGCGCGGTCGTTGCCAATCAATCGTCTAGCTCATTGGTGCGCTATCAGATTTTGCCCAGCTATTGGCAAGGCGCTGGGCAGGGGTTTATTGCTGAACCCAATCAAGCGGCGACGATTTTGGTCCATCCCGTTACGTATGCCACGACGGATAGCCAGGGCGCGGCTGTTACACGTAAAGAATTAATTGTGCGCGGCGGCAATACCTATTTGACGTTCATTTGGTGGAAAGGCACCGTGGAGGGCTATGGTGTGGCGCAACTCTATGCGCCTGGCGGTTTTCAGGGTATTAATTGGCCGGATTGGGAACGTGAGCCAAAACCGATCAGCCAGATCACCGGTCTCTATCCGTTGCATGACCGGAGTTTGCTCTGTCGCAAGGTGGTCTACGACCGGGCTGATGTCGCGCCGCCGACTTTGCCACCGTTAACTGGTGAAACGATTGCCTACCGACAGGATATCTATTATAAAGCCTCGAATCATGGTCTCGATTTTTGCGACGGCGCGCCACCCCATCCTTTTTACCCAGAAGGTGTTGTCCTGGCTTATTTATTGGACGCCCCAAAGCGTAGCGATTTACTGGACCCATTATTGCAAAGCTCCACTGAAATCACGCGCGTGCAAAGTGTGATTGAACCAAATCGCTTGATCCTGGTGGATGATCTGCGCGGTCAGCAAGATATTCCCATTGCGAATCCCACTTTGGTGGCGCCCGGCGTTGCCATTCAAACCACCGTCTGCGCCAAGGTAATGATCTGGACCGATGCAACTGCCACCACGTTTGAGCCGCGTTGGCTGCTCTTTACTTTGCAACATCAGTCTTCAACCGCAGATGCATCGGCGATTGATCAATTGGCGATTGTCAATGTAAACCAGGTTGCGGCGGCGGTCGATGGGGGCCTGTTAGACTGTACACAAGTCATCCAAAGCCTCACAAAGTAACTCCTCTATGGCTAAGCAGCGCGGATAGAAGTATGGATAGAAATCGGATTTTGCGGCATAATCGCAGCTATGTTTCAGTCGAAGAGTTGGGCAATCTGCTTGGCAATGGCCAGAATGATCGCGTGGCCTTTTTGAGCGCAACGGCCACGCAGCAGACAATGGCGGAAACATTGGCCGCCCTGGCTAATGCGAATGGTGGGATCGCCTTGTTTGGCGTCAACGCTAAAGGGGTGCCCCAAAAAAATTACGAGCCAGCCGCGCTGCGTGAAACAGTCGTGGCTGCTGGTCTACTCACCGATCCGCCGCTGATCCTGCCTGCCCCGCAAGTGACAGAAAGCGACAAAGGGACAATTGTCGTTGTGCAGGTGCCACCGGGATTGCCGCATATTTATAGTTTGCGCGGGCTCTACCTGACGCGCACGGCGGCACAAAACCGCTCACTGACCACTCCCGAATTGCGCCGTTTGCTATTAGAACGTGGTGATGCGGGTTTTGAAAGTTTGGCCATCGAAGGCGCGGTGTTGGCCGACCTCGATCCGGTGCGTATGGCCCGCTACTTTGAGCGGATTGAGATTGCGGCGGATGAGGAACCGGTGCAGACCTTGTTGGCGCGCGGCTGTGTCACCTACACAGCTGAGCGGGAATTGATCCCGACTGCGGCGGGCATTTTACTCTTTGGGCGCGAACCACAACGTTTTCTCCGCAGCGCCGAAATTATTTGTGTGCGCTACAGCGGGCAGGCGATGAGTGATGAATTTGTACGCCAGGATTTGGGTGGGGTGCTGGCCGAACAGGCGCGCCAGGCGGAAACGTTTGTCACCAGCAACATGCGCCGTGGCATGAAGATTAGCGGCATGGCGCGCGCCGAGATGACTGAATATCCGTTGGCCGTGGTGCGTGAAGCCATTGTTAATGCCATTGCCCACCGCGATTATGGCATTCGCGGCGAAGGGATTCGTCTGCTGATGTTTAGCAATCGGTTGGAAATTTATAGCCCAGGGCGGCTGCCAGGTCATGTGACCTTGGATAATTTGAAGGACGAGCGCTACAGCCGCAACGAAGCGATCGTTGCCGTGCTCAGCGATCTCGGCTACATTGAACGGCTTGGCTATGGCATTGATCGCATGATTGGCGCCATGCAAGAAGCCAATTTGCCTGCCCCGGTCTTTGAAGAGATGGCGGCCGGCTTTAAAGTCACGCTCTATTCCGCCGGCGATGAATTGGTAAGCGCCCAGCCCGAGCAACAGCGGTGGGGGCATCTCTTTTTGAACGAACGCCAAGAACAGGCCGTTGCCTATGTGCAAACCCATGGGCGGATTACCAACAGCGATTTCCAGGAATTAATCCCCGACGTCAGCCCCGAAACGATCCGGCGCGATCTGGCCGATCTGGTTGAGAAGAATTTGTTGATCAGAATCGGTTCGAAGCGGGCAACGTATTATATATTGAAGTGAATAAGGTTAAATTCTGTCTGATAGTTTATGGCGGAACCTGGATAGATTGTGCGACGTTTTGGCAGTTGCCAATGTGCTAGGATGGATCACAAATCGTGCTTCATTCACAAAACTTAAGCCATGTTCTTAAAGTTTTTGGGGGCCTTTGTGTGAGATTTTAGCCGTTTTGCATCTGTTCTGCTTTACTTACTATATAGTTTATATTCATTCCTTTGGGAATGTTTCATTAGGAGTTTTTATGCGAGGAGTATCGATCATCGGCATTGGTCAGTCACCAGTTGGCGAATTATGGAACCAATCGGCGCGCCAGATAGCCTATACCGCGGTCTCTGCCGCGATGGCCGATGCGGGCATTACAACGGCAGACGCCTTGTTTGTCGGCAACATGCTAAGTGGTAATTTGCTCGACCAGGAACATCTCGCCACCTTGGTGGCCGATTTTTGCGGATTGCACGGCATCGAAGCGGCCAAAATTGAAGCGGCCTGCGCTAGTGGCGGCGCCGCGTTGCGGATTGGCACGATGGCCGTCGCCAGCGGCTTTCATGACGTCGTGATCGTGGCTGGCGTCGAAAAGATGACGGATACGGTGGGCAAAGATACCACGGCCGGTCTAGCCACGGCCTCTGATGCCGAATACGAAGCATTGCACGGCGTCAGCTTTGTCGGGTTGAATGCTTTATTGATGCAGCGCTATATGTACGAATATGATCTACCAATTGACGCCTTTGCTGGCTTTAGTATGAATGCCCATCGCAACGGGGCCCATAACCCGAACGCGATGTTCCAGGAAGCGATCAGTCTCGACGAATACCTGAAAGCGCCAGTAATTGCGACGCCGATCAATATTATGGATAGCAGCCCCGTTTGTGACGGGGCCGCGGCCTTGGTGTTGGTGCCCACGGAACGCGTGCATGAATTTGTCACTGGGCATCATCGTGGTGCGGTGCAAATTTTGGCCAGTGCCAGTGCCAATGATACGTTGGCGGTGCATGACCGTAAGGATCCGCTTTTCTTGCAGGCTGCACAGCTTAGCAGCCAAAAGGCTTATCAACAAGCGCGCATCCAGCCGACAGATTTGGACGTTTTTGAACTCCACGACGCCTTTACCATTATGAGTGCGCTGAGTCTGGAAGCTACGGGTTTTGCCCGGCGCGGTGAAGGTTGGCGGTTAGGCCACGAAGGCGAAATTGGCATTGACGGGCGTTTGCCGATTAGCACAATGGGTGGCTTGAAGAGTCGCGGCCATCCGGTGGGCGCCACCGGCGTCTATCAGATTGTCGAATTGGTGCAGCAATTAACCGGCATGGCAGGGGCGAATCAAGTAAAAGGCGCGCGGCTTGGCATGGCGCAAAACATTGGCGGCAGTGGCGCAACCATTGTGACGCATATTTTGGGCGCTTGATGGTTGATTAATAAACGTACAACAACGAATGCAGGAAACAACGAATTAACACTTAGTGCCGATTCGCTTTTTCCTGCATTCCTTGTTGTATGTTTGGCTGCATCATAATCTTTTGTCGCTACTCGAGTAAATCAACACAATTGACGGGCTAGCAGAACTCTCAAAAGCTATCATTTGTCCATAATGGCCAGCCAGATAGCAATTGAAAGCCGCGATCTGGTAGACTTCCTATTTATAAACGTAAGGCAATTTCGCCGTTAATTCGATTGGTCAGGAGCTTGATTCGTATGGCAGTACCTAATTTGTGGCGCACGAAGAAACAGCGTTACTTTTTGCAAAGTGAAACTTGCTCGGCCTGTAGCCAGGCCGTTTTCCCCCCTCGTGAAATTTGTCCCTATTGCGGCCATTCTATGCATGGACCTTTGGCAAATAAAACGGAGCCTAAGCTGTATAGTTTCGCGCTCAATTTCTTACCTGCTGTGTCAGAAATTGTTGGGCAACCGTGCGTGATATCGGGGGATGATTAAATGGTAGATAGCGTCGCCACGCACGTTGCCAGTAATTTGAGTGGGCGTGGTGAGATTTACAGATTCACGACCATGTATAACGTGCCGCAGGGGTTTGAAGAACAGAAACCCTTCACAGTTGGGCTGATCAAACTGGATGTAGGCCCATTGGTGACCGCTCAGCTAACCGATGTGGATAGCAAAGATGTGAAGATTGGCATGCGAGTGGAGATGGTGACACGTAAATTGCGCGAAGATGGCAACGAGGGTCAGATCATTTACGGTTATAAATTTCGGCCGCTTCTGGTTCTGGGTGAATAACGCGGGTGAATAAGTTGTCGGGGCGAGGCATACCTCGCCCCGACTTTTTTTATTGAGCGGGAACTGTCTTCAAATACTGGTCAAAAAACTGAATTGAGCGGTTCATCGCCACGTTGAAATTGGCCGAGATATTGTGATTGTCACCGGCATAGGTATACAATTCCACCGTTTTACCGGCTGCTTGCGCCTGTTTATAGAGATTTTCTGAAAACTCAACGGGCACTTCTTCATCCGTGGTCGAATGATCAAGTTGGATTGGCCCCGACAAATCTGCTAGGTAGCTATTGGATGAGATTGAATTCCAGAACGTTGGATTGGTTTGTGGCGTGCCGTAGATCTTGGTCATGCCTTGACGCCAACTTCTGGCCCGCGCGCCGGTGGGCACCTCTCGCACAGGTGAATGCCAATTGTTCATGATGTCGTCATACGAGCCAACGACGCCCCCCCAAATGACCCCCACTTTTACATCTTTGCTGATTACCATCGAACGCAACGTGATGTAGCCGCCCATCGAATGACCCCACATCCCAATGCGATTTGGATCGGCATCTGGATACTTTTTCAACGATGCGACTGCGTTCATCACGTCGACTGTATAATCGGGCGAGCCGTAACCACCACTTGCTTGGCCTTCGGAACTCCCATGCCCGCGGTAATCAGACTTAAAGACAATGTAGCCGTTACGGGCAAAGCCATCCACATAATTGATATAACGCTCGGTCGTGCGATAGACCTCGGGCGGAATATAGCCATGATTGAAGACAATCACAGGCCAGCCGGTTGCTGGTTTAGGACCCGTGGGGATGGTCAACATGGCGTAAATCTTCAAATTATCCGAGCGATATGAAGCAAGATACCGGCTATAATTGACGCCTGCGTCCAAGGTTTGCTCAATCGTAATCGCACTGCCAGGATAGACCCGCGTGCGCATGTTGGCAATGGTCATCGACTCACCAACCGCCTTCCAATCAACCTGGGCCACGGCAGTTTGGACGGCCGCAGGACTGGCCGGGGTGGGCGTTGGGGCTGCGCTTGCCGTGCTTGTGCTTGGGGTGCTGGTGCTTGTCGCTACACTGCTAAGCGCACCCGGCGCGGTAATGGGCCCTGGGATGCAGAGTTTCCAACCCAGCGCGAGCACATTTGGATCGTCAATTCGCGTATAACTTTTGTCGACGGCGGCCTTGGCATTTGTGGCGGCAACAATGGCCGAATAGGCCGAGATGTCGCCATAATATCGACCTGCCAACGTGGTCAAGGCATCACCAGCCTTGATCGTTACATCAGCGGCACAAGTCACGCCTTGGGCCTGCGCGGGTAAAGTTGTCAGTGCAACGAGGATGGTGAGTAAAGATAGGATTGATAAAATGTGCGAAAGCTGCTTATTCATAGTGCTCCTTCTGTTGAATGCTCTAAGCGAGTATAATGAATTGGCATCATATCGTCAGTGAGCTATGCCGCATTTGGATTTATCGGCGGGGCGAGCAGAACTTTCAAAGACACGAGTCCTGCCAGTCTATGAGGATGTTAGTCGCGTTTTAGGGGAATGTACCATGACAAAAGTTCAAAAATTAACCCAAGCAGAAATCGACGCCGGTTTGCAGGCGCTTGACGGTTGGTCGGTTATGAACGGCAAATTGCATCGCGAATTTAAGTTCAAAAACTTTGTGCAGGCGTTTGGCTTTATGACACAAGTCGCCATTGAGGCCAACACGATGGATCATCACCCTGAATGGTTTAATGTCTATAACAAGGTGATCATCGATCTGATGACGCATGACGCGGATAACTCGATTAGCCACCTGGATCTGACCTTAGCGCAGAAAATTAATCAACTGGTCTAGAATGGCTATCCTGAGCCAATTAATCTTCCCCCAATGCCAGCGGTTCATGGCTTCGCTTGGCGGGTGGCGCCAGGCGACCTGCGACGGTAAAGAATGATAGGCCGATCAGCGTAAGCACGCCACCCCAGCCAAACATGGTGGCTGGCCCAACACTGTCGTATAAGACACCCCCAATCAATGCCCCCACCATGCCGGCGAGCCCCATACTCAGACCGGAAAGCAAGCCTTGCGCCGTCGCGCCTAGGCCAGCTGGCGCATGTTCATTGGTATAATTAACAGCCGCCACCCACATGGTCGAAAACGTGAGCCCATGCAATAAATTGATCACCAGCACAAACCATGCCGATGGCATCACCGCATAAGCAAACATGCGCGTCGCCTGGGCCAAGAGGGCGGCGATCAAAAGCCCACGCGAACCCCAACGGCGCAGCAAGCGATCGGCAAAAAAGAAGGCTGGCAGCTCACTAAGCGAGGCTGAGAACAGGGCGAACCCCATCAATGTTTTGCTGGCGTGCAAACTGCTCATGTATAAAAAGAGAAAATTGTTGGTAAAGCTCATGCCTATGCCATTGATAAAAACGGTGATCAGGAAGATCAGCCACGGCCAACTGGTCACAAAATAACGCAGGTTCTTCCAAAAGTTGCTGCCGATCTTGGCATGGCTCACGGTCAGGCGCGTTGCCCCAAACAGATTTACACTCATGATCAACAGACAGCCGTAAAAAGCCCATGACAACCCATAACGCTCGGTGATGCTGCCAATCAGCGCCGCCGCTACGCCCCAGCCAATCGCACCCCATAGCCGCTGTTTGCCATATTCTTGCTTGCGCGAGCCTAAGGCTTCCAAGACTGAGTTATCTACCAGCGGCATGATCGGGGCACTGAAAAATGCAAAGGCGATGACCAACGGGATCAGCCAGAAGAGCGTCGTCGCAAAGGAGAGGCCAAAGACGGCGAGCAGAAAACAACCAATCGACAACAAGAGCAAACGGCGATGTTGCTGGGTGGCATCCGCTACGCCACCCCAGAACGGCGCCGCCAAGAGCGCCACTAAAGGTGAAAGGCTAGCCAACAGACCGATCTGCCGGCCTGAAAGCCCCACCTGCTTATAATATAATGCCAGAAAGGGCGTAATCGAGGCCATGGCGGCGAAATAACAGAAATAAAGTAGCTTGGGAATGACCATCGAAGGTTTGGCCGAAGCTGGGATAACTGACTTGAGAGGAACCGTCATGCGTAGCACTCGCTAACTTTTAGAGATAAAGTTTGTTTGATTTTGTACTGGGTCATGTGAAATTTCGATTTGCCGTCTGTTAAAATTGTAGTATAATGGCCATTATCTTATACGACAGCATCGGCGCAGAAATGTTCTCAGCGCAAATCCTGCTCAGCGGACTATAATTTGTCTGTAACTGGTTGATCAGTTATTCTGAAGACCCCTTTTGCCTGGCCCTTTTTGAAAAATAGGATGCCCATTGGCCTGCCAATGGCGTCGGCAGCGAACCCACCGATCCAGAATTCTCGATCTTTACGCTACAGCACGATTCGTCAATTCAGTATAGCGAACCACCTACAGAAGGTCAATCGTCGCCCAACGCGAGAAACACTTAGACGGCAACCACGAGACGCAAAGCGCTACTCGTCGCCGATGTGATAACCACTAGAATCTACACGCGGTGCTTAGCTCTGAACTAGCGCAACGCCAAGAAAATTCGTAAAGCAAGCTTCGAAATAGCACACGCTCGACTCATAGAAGAAAAGTTCCAACTGCGCTAAGCGCGCAAGAAAGTAAAAAACGGGGTTATAAACGCCTATGCCATTCAAAGTAAAAAAACGCGGTAAACTCACCTACTATTATGGTGGCGATGAACCAGTCCTCTCTAGCTTGGTTGTGGAGACGTTGCCCGATGGTGATTTACGCATCTGCTTTGCCGGTTTAACAGGTGGTTATTCGGCTGCCAGCGTGTTGGGGCTAGAGACGGTCACCTTTATGGACCCAGAAATCGAGATCCCACTGGTCTTTCAATGTTGGGAAAAATGGCTGCGCGACGCCGAGATCTGCAACTCGATTGCCGATGTCGATTTTATCGAAATTCATGCCTTTGGCTGCCAGCCCAAAACACCCAATCCATTGGTCGATCCCGAGGGTTACATCAAAGAACAGGAACGCTTGCGCACGGCCTATCGCAAGGCATATGGCAATTATTTTCGCGAGCATTGCCCCGATAATGGACTGCCCGCGCGTTTCACGGTGCATGTCGTCGATGTGCCGGATCGGGCCGCATCTTATGAGTTCTACGGCGTAGCTTTGTATCAGCAGGCTCTACAAAAAACGGCTGAACAACAGGCGGATGTAGTCGATACCAACCCAATGGAAGCGCTGCTTGATGCGACTTTGCAAGAGCAGATGCAAGCCGGTAGTCTAAAATCTCAGCAGTAACCCTAAGGGGAGGATTTTTGTGAGCGCTGAATTTCAATATGACCTTTTGCTCAAAAATGGTCATGTCATCGATGGGCTAAACCACCTTGATGGCAAGTTTGATGTTGCAATTGCAGGTGGCAAAATTGCCAGTGTCGCACCCGACATCAACCCCGCGCTGGCCGCCAAAGTTGTCGATGTCGCCGGCCATTATGTCACACCGGGCATTATCGATATCCACGTCCACGTCTATCACACGCGTGAGCCAGAAGGCTTGAGCATCATGGCCGATTCGCACTCGTTCCGCTCGGGTGTAACGACGATGGTGGATACAGGCACAGCGGGGGCCAAGCATTTTCTGCATTTCAAACGCACCGTGATCGACCAAGCCAAGACGCGCATTTTTGCCTACATCAATATTGTTGATCTGGGCATGACGGGTGATTTTGAGCAAGATATTCGCACAATGGACCCCGAATTGGCGGCCTCAATTGTGTTGGCTTATCCCGACATCTGTGTCGGCATTAAGACGGCGCATTATTGGACGCGCCTGCCGTGGGATGCGGCCCATCCACCATGGGCCGCGGTTGATCAGGCGATCGAGGCTGCCAACATTTGCCAAAAGCCGGTGATGGTCGATTTCTGGCCGCGCCCACCCGAACGTAGTTATGAAGAATTGATTTTACAAAAGATGCGCCCGGGTGATATTCACACCCATATGTATGCCCAACAGTTTTTTATTCTAGATGAGCAACAGAAACTCAAGCCTTTTGTCTTTGAAGCGCGCGACCGAGGTGTGATCTTTGATGTAGGGCATGGCGCCGGCAGCTTCTGGTTCCGTAATGCGGTGCCGGCGATGCAACAGGGCTTCGGTCCGGATTCGATTAGCACGGATCTGCATACCCACAACATTCATGGCGTCGTGGTGGATATGCAGACGACGATGAGCAAGATTCTGAATATTGGCATGCCGCTGCAAGAGGTGATCTATCGCTCTACCGTGACACCAGCCAATGAGATTGGTCACCCCGAATTGGGTAATCTGTCGGTGGGTGCGGTGGCCGATGTCGCCGTCTTTAAGCTATTGAGCGGGGCGTTTAGCTTTGTCGATTGTGGCAAGGCGACGATGAAGGGGGATAAGAAATTCGAATGTGCACTCACCGTGCGCGCCGGCGAGATCGTTTTTGATCCAACCGGTTTGAGCATGCCCGCCTGGACAGAGGCGCCGGCCGCCTATTGGAAGTTACCTTGGTGAGTGATGTTAGGCAAAACGCGCTTACACAGCGCGCACGGAGCAAATAATCGCGAAAGTTAATTTCCTCTGTGTACCACTTTTTCATAACGCGTGCATCGCACCCGACTTTATCTTCATTATAGCGTTTACCCTGTTGATCCCTAGTCCATGATTGTATAGGAGGTGCCAGTGGCGGTTATTGAGCAGCAATTGATGCGATCGAAAAAAGTCAATAACGGTGGTTTATTGGGCAAATTGGTTGGTGCCCACTCGCAATTTCAAGTGCGGCGCGCCCTGTGGGGCTATGTTTTCGCATTACCATGGATTTTGGGTTTGCTGATCTTTTGGATTGGGCCCATTTTGGCCTCACTCTATTTCAGCTTGTCGGAATATGATATGCCCGGTACGCCCCAATTTATTGGCCTGGCGAACTATCAAAAGGCCTTTACCAGCGACGATCTCTTCTGGCCTTCGCTGGCGCGAACCTTTCAGTTTACAGGTATGTATGTGCCCGTAGCGGTGATCGGCGCGCTCTTTCTAGCCGTTTTACTAAACCAGAAGCTCACGGGCACCAATGTCTACCGCACGATCTTTTTTATTCCGCATTTGATCCCGGCGGTGGCCTTAGCGGTGCTCTGGATCTATCTGCTGCAACCCAGGCTAGGGCCCATTAATAACATATTGCGCAACATTGGCGTCCATGATCCGCCAAAATGGTTGGCTGCACGCAACTCGGCGCTCTATTCCTTGACGCTGATCAATGTCTGGGCGGCAGTTGGTGGCAATACCATGTTGATCTTTCTGGCCGGCCTTCAGGGCGTACCCCAAGAATTGTACGAAGCAGCTAACATCGACGGCGCCACTGCCTGGAAGAAGTTTCGCCATGTCACTTTGCCCTTGCTGACACCCACGATCTTCTTTAATGTGGTACTGGCGATCATCGGCGCCCTAAAAGTATTTACGACCGCATTGGTCGCCACCCAAGGTGGGCCTTCGTATGCCACCTGGTTTTTCGCCCTGCATATCTACACCGAAGCCTTTCAATATTCGCGCTTTGGTTACGGCAGCGCGCTGGCCTGGATCTTGGCGCTTATTTTACTCTTCTTCACCTTCATCCAAGTCCGTACCTCCCGGCGTTGGGTGCATTACGAAAGTGGTTAAATCCCAGTAATTAATGATTGGTAATTAGTGATAAGGGTTGTAGCCCAGAAATTGGTGAATTTCGCCAATGGGCCTGCTGCCGCGGACTAATTGACTCGTTACTAATTACCCTGACGATAGAGGGTGGCAAAATGACTTCAATTCCTATGACACAATCTCGTTACGAGCCAAAACCAAAGCTTACGATCAACCGTGTGCTGCTCTATGTACTCGTGATCGTACTCTGCGTTCTGTTTGGTTTTCCACTTTTCTGGACGTTGATGAGTTCACTGAAAACGGGCCAGGAAATGGCGATTTTCCCGCCACTCTGGGTGCCCAAGATTCCGCAGTGGAGCAACTATGAGAAGGTGCTATTTCTGCCGCGTATTCCGGTGATCTTTTGGGTGATGAACTCGACGCTGGTGGTCGTGCTGGTCACGATTGGCTCGTTGATTACGGCGTCACTTACTGCCTATTCAATGGCGCGTTTTGAATATCGCGGCCGTAATCTCTTGTTTATGATCACACTGGCCACCTTGATGTTGCCCTCTTATGTAACTTTGATCCCGCAATTTGTTCTCTTCTTTAAACTGGGCTGGATCAATACGCTACTGCCGCTTTGGGTGCCGGCTTGGTTTGGCGGTGGTGGCTTCGAGATCTTTCTGATGCGCCAGTTTTTCCTCACATTGCCCAGGGATCTGGACGAAGCCGCCCTGATCGACGGGGCCGGTTTTTTCCGGATCTTCTGGTCGATCTTGTTGCCGCTTAGCAAGCCCGTGCTGGCGACGCTTGGCATCATTACCATTATCGCCGCCTGGAGCGATTTTCTGGGGCCACTGATCTATCTTAATTCCCCTGAAAAATTTACTGTCTCTGTCGGTCTGCGCTTTTTTAACAACGCACCGGATGTGGGTGGTGAACCGATCCGCCAACTGTTAATGGCCGCCTGCGTGCTTTCGATGTTGCCCATGATCATTATCTTCTTTATCGGGCAGCGCTTCTTTGTGCAAGGGATTGTGATGTCGGGGATTAAGGGGTAAGCAACTTTTTATCCTTATTTAGATAACTATTTTAGGCTACACAAGCCATACGAAAAGGCGTTACACAGGGGACGCAGAGAGATAACACAAGGGTTTAATTTTTTTTTCTGGGGTCTCTGTGTAACGTTTTGCCCGCGTAACCACGAGTTTAACCATACCGCCCAATTAATTATCTATGGCCGATATAACTACCGCAACGTATGCACACGCGCTCGATCAGCAAGATGAACTAGCCCATTTTCGCGATCAGTTTATCATTGAAGATCCCGCTCTGATCTATCTGGATGGGAATTCGCTGGGGCGCCTGCCCAAAAAGACCGCCCAGGCGATACGCCAAGCGGTGGAACAGACCTGGGGCTCGCGACTGATCCGCGGTTGGAATGAAGGCTGGCTCACGTTGCAAGAGGAGATCGGCGGCAAACTGGCCCATTTGCTCGGTGCACAAGCCGACGAAGTGGCGATTGCCGATTCCACCTCGGTGAACCTCTACAAGCTGACGCTCGCAGCCCTGGCCGCGCGACCGGATCGCCACAAGATTGTCACCGACGATCTAAACTTTCCTTCGGATCTCTATGTGTTACAAGGGGCTGCCAAACTGGCTGGGCACCCCGTAAAAATTGAGGTCATTCCATCGGTGGATGGTATTCATGGGCCTGTTGAAGCATTGGCCAAGGCGCTTGATGCGGATACGGCCTTGATTTCGCTGTCCCATACTACGTTTAAGAGCAGCTACACCTATCATATGGGCGACATGACCGCGTTGGCGCATGCCGCGGGCGCTATGATGCTCTGGGATCTAAGTCACTCCGTCGGCGCTGTGCCCTGCGCACTGAACGCAGCCGATGTGGATTTGGCCGTCGGCTGCACCTATAAATACCTCAATGGTGGCCCCGGCGCACCGGCCTTTCTGTATGTCCGGCGCGATTTACAAAACGTGTTGCACAATCCGATCACCGGCTGGATGGGACAAAAGGATATGTTCAATTTCGATTTGGACTATGCCCCAGCGACCGGGTTGCGCCGCTTTTTTACCGGCACGCCCCCGATTTTGTCGGTCTTGGCGATTGAGGCGGGGGTGGATCTGTTGCTAGAAGCTGGCATAGAACGCTTGCGGGCCAAATCGGTGCGACAGACCGAATATTTGATCGAACTTTGGGCCGCGTGGCTCGCTCCACTCGGGTTTACCCTGAACTCACCGCGCTCAGCCACTCAACGTGGATCGCATCTGGCACTAGGGCATCCAGAAGGCTGGCGGATTGACCAGGCGCTGATCCACGAAATGCATGTGCTGCCCGATTTTCGCAAGCCGGACAATTTGCGCTTTGGCATTACTCCGCTCTATACAACATTCACTGAAATTTACACCGCCGTTGAACGCCTGCGCACTGTAGTCGTGGATCGCCTTTACGAGAAATATAGGCTAGAAGGCCCCTACGTCACGTAGGCCAGCGGCCCATTCTTGGATTGCTCTTGATAGATGGTGATAACGAAGTTTTGCGTTCTTCTTGGCGTATGCGTCCCCTTCGTTGGGCCGCGCGCCAATTTCCGCTATAGCTAGGCTATGCAGTAGGAACGCTGGGTAGGGCTGGCGTTAATTTTCTCTCCTATGCTTGCCAAACTCGCAGTTGCGGAGCTTATGTAAGTGGCGGTGTTGGTGCGGCAACATGGGCTTGGCAAATAGGGTTGACGCAAGTTTATGTGAACCAACTCAGAAATTTTAATACGCCAAGTACAATAAACCCATCAATAATAAACCAGAGTAAGGTTCGCCAGACAGGCGTCGTTTTTTTTCGTGGCGGCGCCATTTCGATGGAAATTTTAGCCGGCCCGTTAAATGTCTGTGCTTTGACAGGTGCTTCGTTGCCCATCCTTATTATCCCCTCGTCTAGCCAACTCCTAGGCAATCTTGCCTACCACCGTCGCCACTCTAGGCCACTGCTAATCAAAAGCCTGCGACATCGATGCCGCAGGCTTAATGAACTCAATCATCATTGTGCGGCTATATGCGCAAACAGAAACCAGCGGCTAGCCTACAAAGATAACAGCTATACAATCAAATTGACCTGTACCTTTCTGTATCTATAAAGATACATTTAAGGATATAATATCTTCATAAATATAGACTATGTTTGCGCTTAATCTAGCAACGGCCATTCGCCAGCGCCACGCCTGATCAAGTCGGCGGCGCTCAAGCCTGCCAGTTCTTGCACGAGGGCCTGTTTTTCTAGAAACGGTCGTTTGACCAACGTTTCAATCCGTGCGCAGATATAGTCGATATCGGCCTCGCTCAAGTTGAACGGATCGAGCAGAAAATAACCTTCCTCCACATGATGCGCACGCGTTTTAATGCTGGGATTCCCCTGTGCCAACATCACCGAAAGCGCCATGGCGTTCAGCCCGGCCGTGGCTGGATCAACCGTAACTTTGGCGCGTGTGGTTGGATAGGGGTCAGGGCTGGGCCAGACTTCGCTGGCGTAGACGCCCGGCAGGTCCTTCAACCGCTCGACAATTCGCTGCACTTGAGCGCGCTCGGCGAGTTGGATGGCGGCGCGGTCGCCTTGTTCCCACAGTTGCAAGGCTGTGATCAGCCCGATGATGCCTTCTTTGCCAATTTTCATCCCCCGCCCAATCCCCCGATTCTGCGCATAAGCGGCGCGCATCAGATCCAGGCGACCCGCCATGATGCCGGATGTGGGGCCGCGAAAATGTTTGTGCCCACTACAAACCACAATGTCCGCGCCCGCGGCGATCACCTCAGGCAGCATATATTCCTCGGCGGCGGCGTCCACAATGACCGGCACGCCGTGTTGGTGCGCGGTTTCTACAAACTGACGCAGTGGAATATAACCATATTGCACAGTGTGATGCGAGATGACGTACATGGCGGCTGCCGTGCGTGACGAAAGGCTGGCCGCAAAAAGATTACGCGGTGTGCTGTTGATCGTGCCGATAATTTTCACCTGAGCACCGGCCAGCCGAATGCCTTGCGTGACAGGCGCCCCGTAATCGACACAATGGCCCATTTGAATGATCACTTCATCTTTCATGCCGGTCGTGTCGGGCAACTGGGCAATTTTGGCGGGTTCGACGCCGGCCATACAGGCTGCCACACCCAACGTAAGTCCCGCCGCAGCACAGCCCGTGACAAAGCCAGCCTCGGCGCCCGTGACACGCGCGATCGCCGCACTAGCGCGCGCGTGCAGCACATCCATCTCGAAAAATTGTGGCAAAGCCTCTGCCATTGCTTTAACCACCGCGGGCAAGGCGGCTGACTGGCCGTACGCCGTCAATGTGCCGCTGGCGTTGATCACGCGGCGTAGGTGGAGTTCTTCAAAAAGATCATCTTGCATGACTTGCTCTCCTGAATAGTTGTAATGTAGAAATATAGTAGGGATACGGGCGTAGGGATACGATTGCAACGTGCCGTATCCCTACGCCCGTATCTCTACGCCCGCCCTTTTACCAGATTTAAGCGACTTGACGTAACTTCTCCTTAATGGTACATTAGTATCGCAACGTTTTTTCCGTAGAACCGCGCAGCTTCTATGGAAATGTATATTTTCTCCAACCAAGCCCACATAGATGTAATTGTACAGTTTACTGTACGAACATGCTAATGAATTTTGCTTGGCAAAATCAGTCAGCGTATGTAAAAACATGGTGGACGGCGAATTCACCCTCGCAGGTTCGAATTT
>JAPLGZ010000275.1 GCA_026389895.1 Chloroflexota bacterium
GACTCGGGCAAAACCAGGCCAGATTTGTGCGGTTACAAACCGCACCGACGGATGGCTCGATCCATTGGGTCATGGGCAATAACGCACGGCATAGGCTTGGTTAAGGGTTATGAGCGCATTACAGATCAAATTATTGGGTGGCTTTTCCGTTCACCTGGCTGATCAGCCAATCACAAAGTTTCGTTCGGCCAAAGCACGCGCCCTATTGGCCTATCTTGCCACGCAACCGGATCAGGACCATACGCGCACCACGCTGGCAAGCCTGCTGTGGGGTGATCTGCCAGATGCGGCGGCCAAGACCAATCTGCGCATCGAGCTGTCGAATCTCAATAAATTGTTGGCAGAGCATCCGGCGCTGGCGATTACGCGCGATGCGGTGCGTTTTCACCGCTCATCGGCCAACGTTGATCTGGTCAACTTTCGCGATGGTGTGACGACCTTTCTGATGCTGCCGGTCGAGTCGCAAAACAGCCAACTTGCCCGGCTGGCGACGGCGCTTGACCACTACCAGGGCGAATTCCTGGCTGGTTTTCACCTGGGCGACACCCTTGAGTTTGCCGAGTGGCAGCTGCTCACCCAAGAACAACTCCATGAGCAGGCGATGGGTGCGCTCAACCTCCTCCAACAAGGGTATGCCGAGCAAGGCGGTTGGACAGAACTGGCCATTGCGGCGCGCCGGCAACTGGCCCTGGTCCCCTGGCAGGAGAGCGCCCACCGCAACCTGATCCAGGCATTGGCCGCGCAAGGGCAACGGGGGGCGGCGTTGGAACAATATGCGAAGTGTTGCGCCGTACTCCAGGCGGAGTTGGGGGTGGAACCGGTCTTGGCCACGCAGGAAATTGCGGCACGCTTACGCGATAATCAGCCCCCCAAAACCAGCGCACTGCCCAAAATGGCGCGGCACAATCTGCCCCAGCAACTCAAAGCGTTGGTGGGGCGCGCGGCTGAAATTGAACAAGTCTACCGGTTGGTGCAGCAGGAACAGCTTGTGACCCTGCTGGGGCTGGGCGGGGTGGGCAAATCGCGGCTGGCGCAAGCGGTCGGGCAAAAGGCCTTAGCGGATTTTGCGGACGGCGTCTGGTTTGTGTCCCTGGCCAACATCGAGGCCAGTGCGACCGCTCCTGACCGGATTGCGCTGGCCATTGCCGCCGCCATTGGTTTTCCTGTCACCGACATGCAGGCACCTTTGGTCCAGTTGGCCATTCATTTGGCTAAGCAAGAAGTCTTGTTGATCTTGGACAATTGGGACCAGCTGACTGCCGCGGCCGAGACGCTCTGTGCCCATCTCCTGGTGCATAGCAGCGTCTTTATCTTGGCCACATCGCGCGTGCGCTTGTCCGTCGAAGGCGAAGCCCCGATCCATCTGGCTGGCTTGCCGGCCGACCAAGCCTTCACCCTCTTTGGCGAGCGGGCGCGGCGGCTGGTGCCCACCTTTACCCTGGAAGAACAGGACGCCGCCATCCGTCAAGTTTGTGCTGCGGTGGGTGGTTTACCGCTAGGCATTGAGTTTGCCGCCAGTTGGGTGGAACATATTGGGGTCGCCGAAATTGGCCACGCCTTGGCCGAAATCGCCATCGAACCGGCCCAAGCCGAGAGCCTGGTTGACCGTCATCAAACGCTCCACGCCGTCTTTGAATATTCGTGGCGGCTGCTCAGTCCCCACCAACAGCAGATCCTGGCGCGGCTCTCGGCTTTTCGCGGCGGCTTTGACCGGGCTGCGGCAAGCGCCGTGGCCGACGGCAACCTGAGCGATCTCTCGCTCTTGTTGGCGCATTCGCTCATTCAGCGCGTCACCACCGGGCGCTATGATCTCCATCCGCTCGTACAGGAGTTTGCCGCCCGCAAGCTCAATACGGCCGCCACAGCCAGTCTCGCCAGCGCCTACTCTGGTTATTATCTGCCCCTCCTGACCAGCACCGAACCAGCCAAACACGCGTCCTTACGCGTTGACTTTGACAACATGCGCAGCGCTTGGCAACAGGCCGTCTTGGCGACGGATGTAACCCTGCTTCAACCGTGCGTAGCGCCCTTTGGCGAATTTATCAGACAGTTTGGCCTGATGAGTGATGGCAACACCCTTTTTGGCGATGCGGTTGAGCGTTTTGACCAACTTTCTCAACAAGAGTTGGTTGCCCAATTGCTCGACCAACAGGCGATCTTTCTCCGCGGTCTGCATGGTTTACGCGCAACCAGTCCGCTGCAACAACGGGTCTTGACCCTGACGCAGAACCCAAGCTTACAGGCCAGAGCGCATCTTGACCTGGCCAACCACTACGCCGAACAGGGCGAATGGGCGCAGGCTGATTTTCATTTTGACCAGACCGAAGCGTTGGCCCAGGCGTCATCTGATCTGGGGCTATACGTGAGCACGGTGGAAGAGCGCATCCACATTAACGCCATTCATTTTCGGGGTGATTTTGCCCACGGCATCGCGCGTTTAGAAGAGCTGTTACGCCTGCTTGACAATGTGACCGATTCTGGGGCAACCACGCCGATCAGCGACGGGGCGCAGATTCGCTTTCGGGTGTTGCAAAGCCTGCCCATTTTGGCGATTCGCTATGGCGATTATGCCTTGGCCATCCGCTATGCCCACCAGGCATTGGCCCAAGCGCGCCAAATCGCCCACCGCCCCCGCGAATGTTTCATCTTGGTCGATCTGGCGCTGGCCGAGCAGTTTGCTGGCCTATATCCCCAAGCCGTTGTCCATAACCAAGCGGCCTTGGCGATTGCGGAAGAGATTGGCGACATGGATGAAATGGCGCTGCTGTACGCGAATCTTTGCTTGACCTTACGCCAACAAGGGAAGTTGGCCGACGCTCTGGTCTATGGGCAGACGGCGATTGAAAGCCTGCGCACCCTGGGCAATCGGCGCCTCGAAGGCCAAGCGCGCAATCGGGTCGGCCATACTTTGCTGGCGCTGGAACGCTGGGCCGACGCAGCAGCAGCCTACGCCGCTGCGCTGGCTGTATGGGCGCCATTGCAGCACCCCAACCGTTATGAGGCGGTGGCCGGTCGCGCCGTCGCCCTGTTTTGTTTGGGTCAGCAGGATGAAGCTGTACCAGGGGTCGCAGAGGCGTTAACCTTTGTCACCGCGCATGGGTTGCTGGGCATTGTCGAGCCCGTTCTTTTGTTCCTCAATTGCGCAACGGTGCTCGCCGGTGTTGGAGATGAGACGCAAGCGCGCCAGGTGCTCCAACAGGCCAATCAGTGGGTGCAAACCATTGGCAGTCGAATCAGCGATCCTGAAATCCGCACGACCTTTCTCTACAACCGGCCTACTCATCAGGTGCTGAGAAACCAGATCGCGGCGTTGGGATAAAGATGCGATATCAGAATATCCCTGATCTGAAAATATCCGGTTTAAACAAGCTAATCTTTATACGGATCAAACTCATCGATGCCAGCCATACAAACAATAATCGGACGCAGCGTATGAAGAATCTCGATGGTGCCTTCGTGGGCCGCTAAAACTTCATCCAGTTTTTTGTAGACTTCTGGCGCTTCATCAGCGCCGGCGCCACGCAACTCGATCCCGCGATCCTTCATTGTCTGTTTGACCTTTGCCCAGTCTACTTTACCTTCAGATTTAACCTCAAGGTGGGTTCGCTTGTTCATGGCGCTGCCGCATCTCTCGCAGATGGGCCTAGTTTCATTCGGTTTCAAATCATAATGGGGAATCTGATGGTTACAATCCCGGTTGCCACATTCCCAGACCCTCACGCGTTTAACTTTGCCAGCCGCCTGGGTGCGGCTCATCACGCGACCTGCGCCATGCACCGTCGAATAAAAGAGTTCCTGGGATTTTTCTGAATCAACCCCGCGGATGATGACCGCGTTATCCATCATAGAACCACCCACAAACCCAAGCTGACCAGGAAAAGCCGGCGTAGCCCCTTTTCTGACTACCCAATATTCTTGGCCGTTGTGAAACTCTCGGAAGGCAAAATTATGGTGATTATGGATCTCTTCAACAATTTCTGCGCCTAAAAGATCAGCCACGGTGGCACAGACCCAATCTCTACCCGCATAAGCGTATTGACCAGCCAGTTCCATCGCTTTGAGATAGTCCTGACCCGCTTTAGAATGCACATCTAAGAGGTGCGGCGTTTCATCCATAATGTTCGTATTATCACCGGCCAGTTTCATAAAGTGGCTAGCCGTCTTATGGCCTAAACCGCGGGAACCAAAATGAACACCGATCCAAATGGTCTCATCTTCATCACGGAAAATATCCACATAATGATTGCCTGAGCCAATGGTGCCAAGTTGATTTTTAGCGATCTGTTTGATGTCTGGCGCACTTTTGTAAAAATCGATTGCCCAGGTTTCGCTATGAAATAACGCGTGGTCAAAAGGCGTCTTATTCTTAAGGCCCACCCCAAAAGATAAGTTATGCCAGATCAGATCAGCGATCTCAGACAAGCGGTTTTTGATATCTTCATATTTAAGATTTGTCTTGATGGCTTTATTGCCACAGGCTATATCGAAGCCCACGCCAGCGGGGCAGATCTTATCTTTGTAGACGGCGACCCCACCCACAGGCATGCCATAACCTTTGTGGTTATCTGCCATCAAACAGAATGCCTCGGCCTCCTGTAGACAATGTTTTGCCTGTAATAAAGCCCCCTCTTCGACATGCCCTAACGATTTGATCGTTTTCATATTTTTCCCTTTAAAGTTTTTATAAAATTAGCCACCCAGTACTTAACGAATTTTCTCGAAAAATTCAGTCTAGCAAATTCTCTCACGAAAGACTAAAACGGGCGGTCAGGATCTTATTTGACCTGGCGGTCTGAAAACAATTGTACTGAATAACGTATGCTACACAGGAACAGGCTCAATAATGAGCATCCACTAATCATTGAGTCACGTAGGGGCATGCTGTCGGCGGCGCATGCAACAATGGGCAAACCTGGCAACAAGCTTCGCCGCTGATGGCGTGCCCAGTCCTCATCAAGTGCGACTATCGCACAGCAGGGCACGCCATCGTCGGCGAAGGGACATTGGAGGAATAATAATAGCTTGGTTCCGCCGCCGACAGCATGCCCCTACGCCGTCGATCACGTGGTTACGTAACGGGAGTCACTTAATAACCGATCAAGTCGTACTACACCCGCCAAGATCCTGGTTGACGAGCGGACCTGCCTGTATGAGCGACTTATCTTGATGCCGTAGAGCGGAGGGCATCCGCTAGCCTACGAACAGGTGCGCAATGGCTTACACGCGCAAGGCAAGCATCATGAGCAATAGGGTTTTGGGTTTTGTGCGGTGATCTTAAAGGCGAATGGGGCCTTCATCGGACGCGGCGGCTTAAAACCGGGGGAATCACCCACTGGCATTACCGGTGAGCTCTCCTGGCTTCTAAATACGGCTTACCGCATCAATCAGCCATCGGTGCGCGTCATGCCGAAACTCGGTATGCACCAAGTCCGTGAGGATGACGACGAAGTAGCATATGAGTTGTGAGTGGATTAATAATCTCGCAAACGCAAAAGCAAGAACCAAAACAGGGCAAGCCCGCCTCCCCCAATCAAGGCAACGATCGCAACTAAGAGGCCAATGATGAATACAATCGCGCCTTTTCCAGCAGCTTTCGCACTGAGTGGGCTCCCAAGCGCCTGATTATCGATGGCTAAGGTCAACAGGCGCACATTA
>JAPLGZ010000076.1 GCA_026389895.1 Chloroflexota bacterium
AATTTGACATCGGCCTGCAAAACGCACCCTTCGCCTAGCGCGCAGTTGTCGCCGATCACAACGCCTTCATACGCCACAACTTTGGGTTTAATACTACATTGGCGGCTAATGACGACCCCGCGCAATTCGCAGCCTTCGCCAATATAGTTATTGCGCCAGATGATGCTGCGCTCGATGCGATTATAGTTGTCGATCACCGTGTAATCGCGGATGACCGTGGGGCCATAAATCTGGACATCGCCTTTGATCTTGACTTCATCGCCTAGATAGATTGGCCCAAAGAGTTGCGCGCTCGGCGCAATTTCCACGCCCTGGCCAACCCAAATGCCACCGCCCAGATGCGTACCGATGGGTTCAGCCAGCTTTACTTTGCCGTAGAGCAGATCGGCGGTGGCGCGGCGATATTCTTCCATATTGCCAATATCACACCAATAGCCCTCCGCCACATGGCCATAGATCGGCATGTGGTCGTGCAACATGCGCGGGAAGAGCTCTTGCGAAAAATCATAAGGCACATCGGATGGGATGAGCTCAAGCACTTCGGGCTCTAATACGTAGATGCCCGTGTTCACCGTGTCGGAAATAATTTCGCTCCAACCCGGTTTTTCCAGAAAACGCGCAATATAACTCTCTTCATCGGTGATGACGACGCCATATTCGAGCGGATTGGGGACATGCGTCAGCGTGATCGTGGCCAAAACGTCACGTTCTTTATGGACACTGAGGACTTTTTTGAGGTCAAAATCGGTTAGCGCATCGCCGCTGATCACCAGAAAGGTTTCGTTTAAAAAGCGCGCGGCATTTTTTACGCTGCCAGCAGTGCCAAGCGGTCCCTCTTCAACCACATAGGTCAGCTTCATGCCCAGGCTACTGCCATCTTCAAAGAAATCTTGCACGAGCGAGGCGAGATAGCGCAGCGTGATCACAACCTCGGTAATGCCGTGGGTTTTGAGCAGATCGAGGATATGGCCAAGCACCGGTTTGTTGACAATTGGCACCATTGGCTTTGGCCGCCCAACCGTCAAGGGTCGTAGACGGGCGCCTTCACCGCCAGCCATCACCACTGCTTTCAAGGTATGCTCCTTGGAAATAATAAATTGTTAATTTCTGGCAAGCGATGATCTGGCTAATCCCGAATAGTTAATATGGATTGTTCATGATTAACTATTATCCTATCCTGCACTATTCCGGCGTAATGGGCGTGATTAGACCGGGGGCCAGGGGTAATTGCGCCGATTGGGCTGAGGAGCTGGGTAGGCTTGTTGCCGAAGCAGATAATCTAACCGTGTCAGCATCGCTGTACGTTCATTTTCGGCCAATAATTGGCAGAGGGTTTGGGTTAGTTCGCTGTTGCGGTTTTTAATCTGCTTGCGTAAATTGACCAAATCTTCTAATAAATCCTCGGCAATTGGTTCACAGCTAAATTCCCAGATCACCGTCCGCAATTTATATTCGGTATGGAAACAGATGCCATGATCAATGGCCCAGAGCCGCTGATCGGCGCCAATCAAGCAATGACCACTCTTGCGATCGGCGTTATTGATAATAAAATCGAAGAGTGAGAGTTGGCGCAACGTGTCGGCAAAACGGGCGTCAGCTTGAACAGTAAAATAATGGGTATTGGGATCGTGATCAATATAAAATTGGATGCTGCCAAGCCCACGCGTCCCTTCGCGTAAGACAGTCGGCGGCACTAATTGCCAACCAAGCGCCGTGCTGATCGTATACGCGGCGGTCTCGCGCTGGCATAAGGTGCCCCACTCAAAATCCCACAATGGGTTTTCGCCTTTTTGGGGTTTATAGACGGCCGGCACACTGCGTTGGCCATCATCGATGACCACCAGAAAGCTGGTATTTGAACTGTATGGCAGCAAGCCCTTTTCTTTGACTTGGCCAGTGCGCAAAGTGGCAAGGAGATCAGATTCCAATAACTGAATCACAGGTTCAGATGACGCTTCCAAGGCATCGGGCAAGGTGGTTAAGTCCTCGTCCCAGATCTCCTCGTCAGAGGCATCATCCCAGGAATCATCATAATCATCCGAAGATGGTAAGGAGGAATTCTTCATATCTCAACCTGGGTAATACACTAAATAGACCTGATAATATTTGCTAAAATATGACGGGCATGGCATGACCATCCGTGCGTTCACAGAAGTGACCATCACGTTCGATGGGCCGGCCACACAGGGGACAGACAGGACGGCCTTTGCCGACGACTTCCATGGCATGTTCGCCCATCACGCGCATTTGTTCGCGGGTGGCCACAAAGCGGACGGCGGGAACATCGTCGCGATTTGGATCGATTACCTCGCCTTCCTCGTTGGCCACCAATGCCTTGGCGATCAGCCAAATCATATCGTCTTCTTCATTATAACCGATACTTAATTGGCCCACGCGAAAATAGGGCTCCATTGGATGTTCGGCCCTAGGCGTTCGCTTACTCGGCGTGACGCGCTTTAGATTAGGGTAAGTAGTCTCCAGTTCTTCCAGCAATTGCAAGATGCTAATGGCCAGATTGCCCACCTCTTGTTTTTCTAGAACCAAGCTCACCAATTGCGAGCCTGAACGGCCTTGTAAGAAAAAGGTGCGCTTGCCTGGTTCACCCATGGCATCGGCAATAATGAACTGAACTGGATTAAGATCATAGGCAAAAGTAGACATAGCTTAACTCGATTGAACCAGAAGTGAACAGTGATAAAAAAATGATGCCGACTACGTTGGAGAAGCCGACTACGTTGGATAAGCCGACTACGTCGAATAAGAAGTCACGCTACGCAGCTAGCAACGTGAATGCACCTGTGTGTTAAAACGCACTTTGGCTGCAAGGCATAAGTTTCAAGCCCTGCCGTCCCGTGCGATGGGTTGTTATCCCTTCACTTCATCCACCGCTGTGGCTTTATCCGGCTCTTCGTCTTTACTTTCATTTTCTGCTTGTTCTTTCTTGATTTCCAAAATCGGCATTTCTGCGATGTAATTCACCGTTAGCACCATCGGTCGCATATTGTGAAAGACAAAAGTGCTCACCGACGCCGTATTAACGACAACCCGCTGAAATAGATCTAAGGGTGTGCCCATATAATTGGCAACACAGAGACGAATTAAATCGGCGTGAGAAAAAATGGCGACCACTTGATTCGGATGCTGCACACAAATTCGTTCCAGCGCCTGAACCGCACGATTTTGCACTTCACGCAAGGTTTCGCCGCCAGGAAAGCGAAACGTGCTAGGAAAATGTTGCACCATCTGCCACTCGGGCAGCTTGGAAAGTTCCTTTAAATGCGCCCCGCGCCAATCGCCATAATCGACTTCTAGCAAATCTGGCTCGGTAAAGATCGTTTGGTTCAGGGCTTGGGCCAGCGGCTGCGCGGTCTCTATGCAGCGTTCTAGCGGACTAGAATAGATCGCAGCGATCGGTTGTTTGACCAGTAAGGGGACCAGATCCGCGGCCTGTTGGCGACCTTTTTCATTTAAGTGGACCTCTGGCGTTCTGCCAGCCAGGCGATCCGTGCCTACCCAGTCGTTTTCACCGTGTCGGATGAGCAATAGATACGTTGTAGATTTTTCCATACCTGCAAACTCGCTACTTTCATATGATCAAGCTGATACTGATTTGATATATTCCGATGGTTGGCGCGTTCGACGATTGCAGGTGAGAACAGCAACTAATAAATAAGCATAGCACAGATGCGCTTTTTGTAGAAGTGGATAAAATTACTGTCTTGCCTAGCAATTATATACAAATGATAATCTATGAGTATACTTGATGCAGTGTATTTTGTGAAATGCGTGGCCGAAATACACTAAGATTCAGCGCGCGATCGCCAAAGTTTTACACTTCGTTAGCCTAAAATATTATTTTGCCCATAAGCAAAGTATAATCACCCGCATTGTGTCATCATTTGCATTTGATGCCAAGGAAACGCCGATGCGACAAGGTCAAGAGCAGAAACGTTCTTTGTGGCCTGGCATTTGGATCGCTGAACCCTAATTTTCGTGAATAAACTATGATGCTGCCTGCTTTGACAAATCGAGCTCAAATTTTCCGCGATCGGCGTTGGCGCTATGGGGCAGGTGGCGGGCTTTTCTTGCTTTTATGTCTGGTTCTCTTCTTGCTGAAAAGCTATCAGACGGTGCCCGAAAAAGACTCGGTGGATCGCTTTCGCCCAGCGATGAAGCCCGAGTTTGAAAGCCAATTAGATGGCTTGGCCCAAGCGCCGCGCTATGCAATCGACATCCGCCTAGATCCCAAATTAGACGTCCTCTCTGGTCAAGCGACGGTGCGCGTGGTCAACACCAGCACCGATCCTTGGCCCTATTTGGTTTTTCGGCTCTACCCCATGTTGGGTCAATATGGCGGCAAAATGACTTTTCAGAGCGTGGCGATCGGCAAACAACCGATGCCTTACGTCAATTTAGCCAACAATTCCGCCATTCGCGTCAATCTGCCCGAGCCTCTGGCGCCCCAGGAAAAGACCGAGGTGCGCTTGGTCTGGAAGTTAGATATTCCCGAATGGACAGACAGTTCAAATACCTATGCGCTCTTGGGTAAAAGCCAAGCCATGCTCAGTTTACCGCTCTTTTATCCCGCATTGGCCGTCTATACCCCTGGCCCTATCGCTGGTTCTGGTCAGTGGTGGCTAGAGGAAGGGGATGTGCGGGGCGATGCCGCGTTGAATGTCACTTCGCTCTTTGTGGTTACCGCCACATTACCGTCCGACCAGATCCCTGTGACCAGCGGCACATTGATCACGTCGACATTGCTCGGCAAAAACATGGCGCGCCATGTCTGGGTGACTGGCCCTTCGCGCGAATTTTTACTCCACACCAGCACCCAATTCAGTTCAGCCTCGGCTGACGCTTATGGCACCCGCATCACCAGTTATTGGCTGCCAGGGCAAGATGCCGCGGGCAAGGCGGTGCTTAATTACGCAGTGGCCGCGCTCCGCATTTACAGTGATCGCTTTGGCCCCTATCCCTATCGTGATCTGCGCCTTGCTCCGGCCGCACTCTCCTATCGCAGTATGGAATATCCGCAGGCGGGTCTGTTGGGCATTGAACTCTACAGCCTATTTCGCAACAATCTGGAATCGATTGTGGCCCGTTCCGTCGCGCATCAATGGTGGTATCAAGTCGTAGGCAGCGATCCGGTCAATGAACCTTGGTTAGATGAGTCATTGGCTGAATATTCTGCCAAGTTGTATACGGAGGAATTGTATGGTAAAACTGCCGCCGATGAGCTGCAAATCAAACAGTGGCAGGGTCCGTTTGACACGTTGAAGCAAGGCAATAGTGATGTGGCCATGAACCAACCGGTCCGAAGTTTTGCGAGCAACGATCAATACGAAGCGATTATGTATGCCAAAGGCCCGCTCTTTTATGATGCCCTGCGCAAAACGATGGGCGACCCGCAGTTCACCCAATTCCTCCAAGACTATGTGGCGAAATATCGATATCAAATTGTCGATTCAAGTCACTGGTTGACGCTCTTGCACTCATTAAACAATCCAGCCCTGGATAAACTCTATCAAAGTTGGGTGCAATCGCCCAGCAACCAGCCGTAAGCGCTGGCCAGTGGATTGACGAAATCAGCGAATTTTAGATATGACGCCAAGCCCCTGCTGCGTGTACAATAGGGTGTATGGAAACAAAATTTGATAAGTATGTAAAGCCACCAGAAGAGACCACTGTTGTCGTTGCCATGAGCGGCGGCGTGGATAGTTCTGTGGTCGCAGCCCTGTTGGTGGAGCAGGGCTACCATTGTATTGGCGTGATGATGCGCCTCTGGGCAGAGATCGGCGCGGGCGAAGGGTCCAGTAATAAGTGTTGCAGCTTGGAAAGCGTGAACGATGCGCGGCGTGTGGCGGATCAGTTGGGCATGCCCTTTTACCTGATCAACGTCGAGCAACCCTTCAAACAGAATGTGGTGGATTTTTTCATTGAGGGCTACAGCGCGGGATTGACGCCCAATCCTTGCCTGGAATGTAACCGGCATATCCGCTTCGATTATTTGCTGAATTATGCGCGCAAACTGGGCGCCGATTTCCTGGCCACTGGCCACTATGCTCGCTTACGCCGCCAGCCCGATGGCACGGTGCATCTGCTCAAGGCCGTGGACGAAAACAAAGATCAAAGCTACGTCCTCAGCGTAATGGGGCAAGACGAACTGCGCGATGTCCTCTTCCCGATTGGCGATCTGCCCAAGCCGGAAGTGCGCAAAATTGCCGCGGCGCGGGGTCTACCAATTGCCAGCAAGCACGATTCGATGGACCTCTGCTTCATTGCCGACGATAATTACCGGCGCTTTTTGCAGGATTGGGCAACTGAGGCGATGAAGCCCGGCCCGATTATGGATCGCAGCGGACGCGTCTATGGCCAGCACAGCGGTCTACCCGGCTTCACGATTGGTCAGCGCAAAGGGCTCGGCATCAGTGGCGCGTCCGAACCGATGTTTGTGCTCGAACTCGACCAGGCGCACAACACCTTGATCGTCGGCCCCCAAGCCGACTTGGGGCGCGATTGGTTGATCGCCAAAAATGTCAATTGGACGTTGGACACCCCCGTGCCTGACGGAACAGTGGCCCAATGTAAAATTCGGTATAAGGCGCGCGCTGTAGATTGCACCTTGCATCCCCTGCCCAATGGCGACGTTGACGTGCGTTTGCGTGAGCCACTGCGCGACATTGCGCCGGGCCAGGGCGCCATCTTCTATGATGGCGATCATTGCCTTGGCGGCGGCATTATTGCCGGATGAGTGGCTTGGGTTCCCCTGCCTTGCTTCTGGGCACGCTGCTGACGATCGGTTATGCCACGCTCTATCATGTGTGGCGTGGGCGTAACGTGCGCGATCTGCTGCTTGCCCTGCTGACGGCTGGTCTTGGCTTCTATGTCGGGCAAGTGATTGGCGCACTGACCAATACGGCGCTGCTCCAGATCGGCCAGTTGCACGTCTTAGAAGCCTCGCTTGCTGCCTGGATTGCCCTGTTGGTCATGCACTTGCTACAGCAAAATACGACCCCTTCCTAGCCTTGCTACAGCAAAATACGACCCCTTCCTAGCCTCCCCCACCAGGGAAGGGTAGGGAGAGGTCGCCTCAAGCGGATCACGATCCGATGCAACTTTTACCTGAACTCGAACGCGCCCGTACTTATATCGACGAGAATTTGGAGCAACCTTTGTCACTGGCCGCTATCGCCCAGCGCGCCCATCTATCGCGCTACCATTTTGTACGCCTGTTTCATAGCTTGTTTCACGAAACGCCCCATCAATACCTGGTGCGCAAACGGCTCGAAAAGGCCAAAGAGCTATTGGCCAACAGTTCACTCTCAATTACCGAAATCTGCCTGGCCGTGGGTTTTGAAAGCTTAGGATCCTTTAGCACGCGCTTTCATAAGACGGTCGGTTGGTCACCTTCGATCTACCGAGCGCGCGTCTTGGCCCAACGGCGCAATCCCTACAAATTTATCCCTGGCTGCTTCTGCACCATGTATGGCTTGCCAG
>JAPLGZ010000773.1 GCA_026389895.1 Chloroflexota bacterium
ACGCCCGCCGCCGAATAGCTGGCCTGGATGCGCCCATTGGCCGTCACCAGATCATCTTGGTTCACCAGACTTGGAATTGCCGCAAATTCAGCCGATTGGAAGGCAATCCCGACGGTAGATCCAACGAAGCCGACCACATAAATCCACCAGACGGGTAGACGATCCAAAGTCGCCAGCAGTGGAATCGAGGCCAGCAAGCCGGCATTGATCAGATCCACCACAATCATGAGCCTTTTCCGGTTGAGGCGATCCACCCATGCGCCGATCAGCAGGCCAAAGAGCAAATAGGGCAAGAAAGCCGCGGCCGTTGCCAACGCTAAATTAAGCGCCGAACCCGTCAGCTTGTAAATGAGCAGTGGCAAGGCGAAAGCCGTAAATGAACTGCCCAAATTCGAGATCGTCTGGCCTGCCCAAAATTTCCAAAAATCTAGATTGAGTCCGCTTGGGGGTGCTGCATCGGAGAGTTTGCTTTGCATGATGCCTCCTATTCTTACGCCTATTCACTGGGGTCGAACCGCTGGGGCGGGTCATCGCTCAGGGATAAGACCGATGGGGTTGCCCGTCCCTGGTAGGTTACTCCTGTACTTCGTTGTCATGCGATTGAACTTCGGGATGACGGCGCACCGGAAACAAGGTTAAAAACAAGCGATAAGCCTGAGCATTCACCGGTGCCGGCGTCTGTTCCACCTCAAAAAATTCCTCAAGCAGCGCCGTCATCCGCTGGTCGAATACGGCGAGTTGTTCCGGCGTCATACGCGCCATCGACCAGGCGCTAAACAGCCGCCGCTGGATTGGCGCATCCTCAGCCAAATCCAGCAGATGATCTTCCACACTCTGTTCCAATTGAATCTTTGTATTCTCAAAGAGCAAGGCAATGCCTGGTGGTAAACTGTTCTTCTCTGGGGTGCTCGAGGCAAAAACCTCTTTATCAAACCAAAAGAGGTAAGCTGTCGCCCGATACTGCTTTTCGATGATGCCAGAGACAATGCGCGTACTTACGACGCGAATCAAGCCATGTTGTTCCATCAAATTGACATGGTAATACAGCTTTTTAGGCGGCATGTGTAACGTGGCCGAAAGCTGTTTAACCGTCTGCGCTTCGGCGCGCAACAGATCTAAGATTCGGGAACGCAACGCATCGGAAATGACTTTTAACGTTTCAAGCCGCGTTACGGTTAATTCTTTGGCCGGTTCAAGATCTTTTAGTCTAATTTGTTCAGTCATCTATATATTTTATACCATCCTAACTAATTTAGATGGACATTAGTATAAGCTTAGCTTTATGGCAAGTCAAATTCATACGCGTCCAAATTGCTTCGCCTGCGAGTAAAAATCTAAAAACGCAGATTGTAAGGGGTTTGCAAGCTCCTCATAACAGAGAGTTAATATATTTTTACATTAATAAATTCTGGAAAATAGTCCACTTATTCATCCAATCAATTGTCTCGAGGAGGTTTCATGACCTGTTATCCCCCGCGCGCGGTTCGTATCCGCAGTTTTGGCATTGTCTTTGTGCTGCTCATGCTAGTTTGTGCGGTTTTATATGCAGACTTTTTTAAGGCAGACCGAGCGCTTGCTCAGGTGTCACCTACGATCCGTTACAGCGCTTCGTCCAACACTGTCTATATTGGGCGCCCCTACACCATGACAATTCCGGCAGAAGCGCCCTATGTCGGCTATCCATCCCATCCAGCGGCGCCCAAACTTGTCATTACACTGCCGCAATTGGCGGCTTTACTCAACAAGCCAGCCTTGATTACCGATCAAGGCAATGGGATTTGGCTGGTCAAAGTCAATTTGGTCATCTATCAAAACACCCGATTAGAGGTTACCAGTCCGACCATTCGTGAGTTGCGTTTGGAGAGCATCCTGACCAACGCCACGACGAAAAAATATACGAAGGTGGTTGCGAGTGGCGGCCAGCTTTTAATTCAAGGCGTCAAGGTGAATTCGTGGAATACGCCAGCCAACACCGTTGACACGAGCTACCAATATGGCCGCAGCTATCTGGCGGCGTTGTATGGCGCGCGCATGGATATTATTAACAGTGAAGCTTCGTATCTAGGCTGGTACGAGCCAAATCCTGGTTATCCAGACGCAAAAATCGGCAAAGGAGAACCGAGCGGCCTCGCTTGGCGTCTCGCCGCCACGCCCAGCGATCCGCTCACCAAGGCAACCGGCAGTATCGTGAATAGCCTGGTTCACCACAATTATTATGGGAATTACACCTATCAGACAATCAACATGGTCTTTACGGGCAATCAGGTTTATGCCAATATTTATTACGGCTTCGACCCGCACGATTACTCGACCAACATGGAAATTGCTGGCAATGAATTTTATAATAACGGTTATCATGGCCTGATCCTGTCGCGCGGTTGCACCAATAACCGGATCCACGATAACAAGATGTATAACAACGCCGGTCACGGGCTTATGCTTGACCGTGGTTCGGATGATAATCAGGTCTATAACAATGAAATTTATGGCAACATCGAAGATGGCCTGGCGATCTACGAATCATCGCGCAATGCCATTACGAACAATACGCTGCGCGATAACAAGCGCTATGGCTTGCGCATCAACGCGGTCTATGATGGCACCGATGTCTTTGATGGGCTCGCCATTGACAATGTGATTCAAGGCAACACGATCACCGGCAATACAAAATATGGCGTTAATTTCTACGAGCGCGCCGACCGTAATGTGCTGCTCAACAACACAATCAGCAACAACGGTGATTACGGCTTGTACATCAACACTGGTGGCAACCGCATCCAGGGCAACACGATCACCGGCAACGTGCGCGATGGGCTCTATGTGCTCGGTGGCCTGCTCTCCAATCCGGCGCCGGGTCAAACACCCATCGTACCCGCGGTTGATACGCCCGGCCACGCGAATCAGGTTATTCAAAATACGATCAAGAGCAACAAACTCAATGGCATTTCTCTGATCACCATGGCGACTGACACGCGCGTCACCACCAACATTGTGGAGAGCAACCTGAGCAACGGGGTCTACATTAAGGGCGTCGATTCCAAACGTAACTGGGTGAGCCAAAACAGCATTACAGGTAACAGCAAACTAGGTGTGAGCGTCGACAAAAGCGCCACCAGCACCTTAGTAAAACCGTCGATCAGCAGCATCAAAGGCAAAGTCGTCTCCGGTACAGCCAAAGGCGCTGGCCGCCAATATTGCTACGCCGGATGCCAGTGACACACTATACAGCGAAGCTATGATTGCGGCCGAAATGGCAGAAAACCTAGCCGCGGCCGCCGAGGATATGCAAACACCCGATGATGTTGATTATTCAGAAACGCTGCGCGAACTGGAACAGCTTGAATTAGCAGGACCCCAGGCATGGCATCTGTTCTTGCCGCTGGTTAAACAAGGCCAATAAGCTGCCTACCAGTTCGACTTCGTGTGACGATTAGCCCAAGATTTCAACCCTGCCGAAAAATATCTTTGGACAGCGTGGCCAGCATTGTATGATCAATGCTGGCCACATTCTTCTCTTCTAGCCAAGTGTCGATACCCGCTGGTTGCTCGAAATGAAGACTCTGTGATACAAAAGCAGGTAGCCACATTACGTAGCACCCCACTAAAATGCGGCCTAGCGACCACCTGATCCACAGAGGAATCCTAACCCATGAAAATCACACAAATTCGCACGATCCATTTTACAAACTTTCCCAACATCACTTTTCTCGAATTGCACACAGATAGTGGGCTTGTCGGCCTGGGCGAGACATATTACACGCCGCGCTCGGTGACCACCTACATTGAAGAAGTGCTGGCGCCTCAGCTCATGAACACCGATCCGCTGCAAATTGAAGGTTTCTGGCGGCGGGCGTATGACGGTTCGCACGTTTACGGCAACAAGGGGCTGGAAATGCGTTGTCTTTCGGCGGTGGACATCGCCCTGTGGGACATTTTGGGCCAACATACCAATCAACCGGTCTGGCAACTATTGGGCGGCAGCAGTCACCCGGATGGCGTACTGGTCTATAACACCTGCGCCTCGGCCGGTTATGCGCAGGGAACGCCGGGCGTTGGACGCAAAAACGCCCCAGCGCTCACCCAGCAATATCGCGACTTTGAAGCCTGGCACGACGATGCCGGCAAACTAGCCAAGTCGCTGCTCGATATGGGCATCAAGGGGATGAAGATCTGGCCATTTGACCCGTTTGCTCTCGCCAATCGTGGTCAGACAATCTCTTGGAAAGAGTTAGATGAAGGCTTGCGGCCCTGGAAGCAAATTCGTGATGCCGTAGGCCTGGAAATGGACGTGATTTTAGAGGGGCATGGCTATTGGGCGTTGCAACCGGCGCGCCGCATTGCCGAAGCGTTGGAGCCGTATAAGCCAGCCTTGCTCGAAGATTTGATGAAACCCGACAATCCGCGCACGCTGGCCAAGTTGCGCGAGTCCACCCGCACGCCGATCTGCGCCAGCGAATTGCTGATGAATCGCTACGCCATCGAAGAGCTTATGCAAGCCAACGCCTGCGATGTGGTCATGACCGATGTCGCCTGGTCTGGTGGGATCACAGAGGGTCGGAAAATCGCCAACATGGCCGAAACGGCGAACATGGGGATGATCTTCCACGATTGCACAGGGCCAGTCACGCTGGCCGCGGCGCTCCACCTGGCGGTGCATTGCACCAATACATGGATGCAGGAAATTGTGCGCGCCTATACGCTGGGCTATTATCGCGACCTGGTGGATCACGACTTTGTGGTCGAAAATAGCCGCATGCACGCGCCCACTCGACCAGGCTTGGGGCTAGCGTTGCGTGAAACAGCCTTTACCCGCGAAGATTGTGTAGTGCAAGTGTTGGCTGAAGCGAGTTGATCCTAGATATTAGAAAAGTCGGCTGCGCAACAGCCGACTTTTCTGATATAATGGGATGGTAGCGTTAAATGTAAAGGAGATGACGACCAATGACAGCATTAGAAGCGGTCCAGGCTGTTCAATATGTAACGATCAAGGAAAAACGTTTCGCTTTGATTGACGCCGATGAGTGGGAAGCGTTGATCGATGCTTTAGAAAAACTAGAAGATCTACAAATTTTCAAGGAAGCTTATACTGAATTACAAGCGGCTGGCGGTAATCGCGAGCAAGCTGGTTGGCGACGTTGGCAAGATGTACGAGATGAACTAACGTGAGCACGTACAACGTTTATGTAATTCCACAAGCGTTGCGCGAAATAAAGAATGTCCCTGGTAATTTGCGTCAGCGCATCATCGCAAAAATTGATGACCTTGAAAATGAGCCAAGACCACCGGCAAGTAAGGAATTGATTGAAATTCCCATGCCAAGACCAAATGTACATCTGCATCGTCTACGCTTAGATAAGTGGCGCATAGTGTATGCCATCGACGAAACAGACAAGGCTGTCGATATACTGGCGATACGCAAGAGGCCGCCGTATGATTATGGTGACCTGACAAAATTGCTACAACAGATTCGCTAAGTCATCATAACCTAGACCTTATAAGATAAATCAGCAGGAATCAACTTAGAAAGCATT
>JAPLGZ010000795.1 GCA_026389895.1 Chloroflexota bacterium
TGCCAGACCCGCCGCAGACGCCGATGATGCATCTGCATCTGCGGGTGGAGGAGATAGCGTTCCTACGATCCGCCGCGCACATCGCAGAGCGCGAGGGGATCTTCACTTGGGGCGGGACTTCCCCTGGATGGACGCCAGCCACGCGTATGGTCGAGTTGACCGTGGGCGACGCCACGCTGGATTTCACGGCCGATGAGGTGGCGGGCTTAGTCGAGCGGCTTGTTGCGGGGGCCGCATAACTTGGACTTACAGTCGCTGGCGCCCCCGAACAGTCGCTGATACCAACCAGAAGCAGAATCCCTGTCAAAAGGAGAACAGATGACAACCTCTTCAAAGCACGAGGCGTCAATCCCCAATCCAGCGCTCCAACCCCTGAGCGTCTTGATCGGCGAGTGGACGACGATCGGCACACACCAACTTGTCCCAGACACAATCTTTCACGGTCGCACCTCGTTCGCGTGGCTGGAGGGCGGCGCATTCCTGATCATGCATTCGGAGATCGATGAACCGGGCATTCCCAGCGGCATCGCTATTTTTGGCAGCGACGACGCGCTGGGGGCATATTTCGTGCTCTACTTCGACGAGCGGGGCGTTTCAAGACGCTACGACGTTAGTCTGCACGACAATGTGTTGAAATGGTGGCGCAACGCGCCAGGCTTCTCTCAGCGGAACACACTTACCATCGTGGATGAGGGGCGTACCATCATTGGTAAGGGCGAGTTATCCAAAGACGATGTGACTTGGGAGAAGGACCTCGACCTAACGTATACGCGGGTTGAGTAACTACAGCCGTACGAGATCCTCTTATGCACTTGGCAAGCTTGGGGGATAGAATGGCAATTAGTGCGCTCCCGCTCGGTGTGAGCGAGCAGCAATGACTGTGATGGGAGGAACCATGACCAACGATATTCGGGTGATGCTGGAAATCGGACCGAAGGGCAAGAAGGTGGTGGCGGTGGCACCGGACTGGCCCGGTCTAGAGCGCGGGGCAAAGACTGGAGAGGCTGCGCTCGAACGTTTACTCGCCTACGTTCCCCGTTATACATCGGTGACGAAGCTGGCTGGGATGGAGGCCGCGTTGGCGACGATTACCGGCGTTGACGTGGTCGAGCACTATCCAGGCACGGGCTCAACCGACTTCTGGGGTATCTCGTTTGCGTTTTCGAACATCGACCAACAAACGATGTCGGACGAAGCATTGGCGCGTGAGTTGACGCTGATGCGGGCGTGCTGGGCATTTTTCGACGATGTGCGTGCGCGCGTGTCGGCTGAGATGCAGCGGGGGCCGCGCGGCGGCGGGCGAGATCGGGACCTCATTGTCCGTCATACGCTTGGCGCAGAGCAAGATTGGGCGAAGAAGCTCGGCGTGAGCACACCGCTCGATACGCTGCTGACCGACGCGGGCTTGAACGCGTATCGCGACGCCTTTTGCGACGCCATTCGGGCGTTGCATGCCCAGCACAAAATGGCCCGCACGTGGCCGCTCCGCTACCTGATCCGGCATACCGCGTTTCACACGCTCGACCACGCCTGGGAAATGGAAGACAGGGATCTGACGATCAAACAAGCATGAGGCCGAGCGCTCATCATTGACAGGGTGGGTGATCCCGTGCAGCGCGCTTGCGGCAACTGGACACCAACCCGTTCGCCCCTTGCATCCCAGACTGGCTATGAACTCAAATCTCCCCTTTGGCACCATCACCCTCCTTTTACCAATGCGGCCAGGCAGTTCGCGAGCAGGTAAAGCAAGCGACAAAATCATTGCGAAGGATAATTCTGATGAATCAAATATTAGAAAAAGAACTCGAAACACAAACCCAAAACTTCAAATCCCTGATCACGGAATACTGCCGCCTGGAAAGTGTCGCCGCGCAGAATCGGATGATGCAAGAGACGGCCAATTGGGTGGAGAACTTGCTCAAAGCGACCGGCTTTGCGACGCGTCAATTGCCCGTGGATGGCGCGCCGAATTATGTGTATGGCACGATCAAAGGCAAAAGTGATTTCACGCTCTTGCTCTACAACCACTATGATGTGCAACCTGAAACGCCGCTTGCACTGTGGGAAAGTCCGCCGTTCGAAGTCACGGAAAAAGACGGCAAACTCGTGGCGCGCGGCATCTGCGATAACAAGGCGGAATTGATCGCCCGCATCTGTGCGATTCGCGCGATTCAAGCAACACAGGGTGAATTGCCGATCAACATCACCTGGATCATCGAAGGCGAAGAGGAGATCGGGAGTACGCACTTTGACGCCATGACGCGTCAGTATGGCGATCTCTTGAAAACCGACGGTGCGTTATGGGAAGGCGGCGGCTTCAACGAAAAAGAGCAAGCGCATATTGCCTTGGGCTTCCGGGGTATGTTGTATGTCGAGTATAGTGTAGAGCTGATGGCGCACGATGCACATTCGGGCGGCGCGCATACACTCCCCAGCGCAGCCTGGCGCTTGGTCAAGGCACTAGCGAGCTTGAAAGACGACAACGGCAGGGTGCTGATCCCGGGCTTCTATGCCGATGTGCGCGAGCCAACAGCAATGGAGCAACAAGTCGCGCACGATAATGTCGATCTGGAACAGGAAGGCCGAGCAAAGGCAATGTATGGCATCGATGCTTTCCTGCACAACCGCAGTGGCTACGATCTGGAAGTCTCGGTCTATGAGCCGACGGCCAACATCGCGGGTTTTCTCTCTGGGTATACTGAACCGGGCGTGAAGACCGTGCTACCGGCGAAAGCGATGGCAAAGATGGATTTTCGGCTCGTGCCGAATCAACGACCCGATGATATTTTGGCAAAGTTAAAGGCTTATCTCAAGGCCCAGGGCTTTGACGATGTGCAAGTCACAAAATTGGGCGGCGGCGATCCGGTCGTCACGCCGCTTGAAGGTGCGTTCGTGCAAAAGATTACGCAAATCTGCCAAACGTTCACCGAACAGGAGCCGAAGATCATTACGCTCGTCGGGGGAACGCTGCCCTTGCTTGGTGCCATGAAGAACAACGTCGGTGTCTTAGGCATTTCCACGTCGGGCAATCCGGCGTATTACGGCAGCGGCGCACACGCGCCGAATGAGCATATCCGCGTGCGTGATATTCCGCGCGCGATTGAATTTAATGTGTTCATGTTCACGCAGTTGGGCGAAACAGAGGTATAAGGCAGTTCGCTGGATTATCAGTAACTCAGGTCGAAGCCGCGCTAACAGGATAACGTAGGGGCATGCGGTTGACGGCGAGCACATGGTATTTTTTTGCCCCTTAATCAGGCTTCGCCGTCGATTGCGTGCCCGTCCCCGTTAACGGAAATGCTCGCACAGTTGGGCACGCAATTGACGGCGAAGACAGTTGACGGATTTACCCATTGTTGCGTGCGCCGTCAACCGCATGCCCCTACGTTACCCGGTCGGCGGCGAGCACGTGAGTCAATAAGGAGGGCTAGCGATGATAACCAATCCAACCAAACGCCAAGTCCCGCAGCCCGGGCGCCAGGTCATAGAGTGGCTGCTTGATTCAGACCCGGCAATCCGCTGGCAAGTAATGCATGACCTGACCGATGCGCCAGACGAGAAGGTCGCGTCCGAGCGGGCAAGAATCGCAACGGAAGGCTGGGGCGCGCAGTTACTTGCCCTCCAAGGGACCGATGGACGATGGGGCGGTGCGACGTGGAACCGTGGGTGGGATTCCACGATGCACGTCCTAATGCTGTTACGGGATCTGGGGCTCGACCCCGCCAGCAACGCGGCGCGAGGCGCGGTGGGACGCGTCCGTGACGATGTAATCTGGGAAGGGTACGGCCCGCCGGGATCTGATGGCAATCCCTTCTTTGCCGGTGAGGTGGAGCCTTGTATCAATGGCCAAGTGGGCGCGGTTGGTGCGTACTTCGGCCAAGATGTCCGGAGCATTGTCAACCGGCTGCTCAGTGAGCAATTAGCCGACGGTGGCTGGAACTGTGAGGCCGAGAACGGCTCAACGAGAGCATCGTTCAACACGACGATCTGCGTGCTCGAAGCCCTGCTTGAGCATGAACTGAGCGTCGGGCGCAGCCCGACGGTGACCGCGGCTCGTCTCCGCGGGCAGGAGTACCTGCTGGATCGTCGGCTCTTCCGCCGCAAGTCGACCGGCGAGGTGATCGAGCGCGATCGCAAAGGTAACGCCGCATTCACCTGCTTCGCCTTCCCGACATGGTGGCATTACGACGTGCTGCGCGGGCTGGAGTATTTGCGCCGCGCCGACGTCACGCCCGACGAACGTGTAGCCGAGGCGATCGACTTGGTCGCGTCCAAGCGCGACAGCGACGGCCGATGGCCGCTCGAGGTCCGCTACCCTGGCATGATGCCCGTTGAGATCGATGAGGGTGAGGGCCGGCCGAGCCGCTGGAACACGTTGCGCGCCTTACGCGTGTTGGACTGGTATGCAGTAGGAAAGGGCGTATGCGGTTAAGATAACAGGGGCCGAATTCTAAAAAGATCGAATGGCCTGGGAGAATAAAACAGGAGCATTTATGCGTTATACTTCCCCGCCAAACCAACAGAGCTATTACGAGCAGGTGTGGCAACTAGTGCGCCAGGTGCCCTATGGGAAGGTAGTGACCTACGGCCAAATTGCCCAACTGCTTCCGCCGCCTATCGATGTTGAACTTGCAGCGTACAAAGCATTAAGCCCACGCTGGGTAGGCGATGCCATGGCCGCTTGTCCCAAGGATGTGCCGTGGCAACGGGTCATCAATGCCCAGGGGCAAATCAGCGAAAGATCCGGCGCACAGCGGCAACGGCAACTTCTAGAGGAAGAGGGCATCATCTTTGTGAAAGATAAGGTTGACCTGAAACAATACCAATGGCAAGGTCCCGGTCACGCGGATGAGCCAAGGCAAGCAACGTTGTTCTAAGCCCCGAAAGCAACGACTCCCGGTTACAGGCAGACGGTCATTCCTTGCTACGGGAAAGCTTGAAGGGATTGGCCATGCTCGTTAGTCGAACAAGGGACGGCCCGAGGATCAAGATTTCAATTTAGTCATAAAGGAGAAGTGGTATGAAGGCAGTACAGTTTAGTGAATATGGTGGCCCTGAGGTGTTGCGCCTCGTTGAGGTCGATGAACCCCATGCTGGCCCAGGTGAGGTGCGGATTGCCGTGCGCGCGGCTGGTGTGAACGGGATCGATTGGAAAATCCGGTCAGGTTTCATGCGCCAGAATATGCCGCTCACGCTCCCAGCGGGAACCGGCAGAGATGCGGCGGGTATCGTCGACGAGGTTGGGGCAGGCGTGCGCGATGTGGCCGTTGGCGATGCCGTGTTCGGTGCTGGCTCGGCGACGTTCGCCGAATATGCGGTGCTGACCGGTTGGGCCTTGATGCCAGTTGGCTTGTCGTTTGAGGAGGCTGCGGGCTATCCGGTGCCGGTCGAGACAGCCAATCGCATTCTCAATCAGATTGGCGTTCAACCCGGTGAGACGCTCCTGGTGAGCGGCGCGGCTGGGGGTGTTGGGTCGGCGGTGCTCCAGTTCGCCCGGCAGCGCGGGATCACCGTCATCGGGACCGCCAGCGAACGGAATCAGCCCTATCTCCGCTCACTTGGCGCGGTGCCTACCACGTACGGCCCTGGCCTTGTTGAGCGAGTACGTGCGCTGGCCCCCAATGGGGTCGATGCGGCCCTCGATATTGCCGGCTCTGGCGTCATTCCTGACCTGATCGCGCTCACGGGTGAGCCCACCAAAGTCCTCTCAATTGCAGATTTCAGTGCACCACAGTATGGTGCGCAGGTTTCTAGCAATAGCCAAAACGCGCCAGTGGCCTTTGCGTTGGCCGCCCGGCTCTTCACGCAAGGTGCGTTCCATCTGCCGGTCGAAAAGACTTTTCCACTGGCAGAAGCGGCGGAAGCACAAAAACGCAGCGCCGAGGGACACGTTACAGGGAGGCTCGTGGTCACCATCGCCTAGCAACTTGCTCTTCGTAGCTGAATAGTGCGTTCGACAGATGTACTTCTATTTCTCTGCCAATGCAGTGCGCGACAAAGTGATTTGGCGTTGATGTGAAGTGACGTTCAGCCTGGGCAAATCCATTGATTATCTGGGATTCATTGATACTCCGCTTGAAGTGGGGTTAGCTCGAATGATCTTACGCGATATTGCGAATATCGCGTAAGATCATTCGAGCCGGGAAGAAGCGATTGGGAAACTCAAATCGGTCAGGATGCTTGTAGAAAACTACTTCACCGTCAGGCGACCCTTTTATGTCTTGACCAGACAGAATAAATGTTCTAAACTGTAACATCTACCCAAGGCGGGTCAGTGAGAATAGGGTGCTTCAACAATCATCAATCACGATCAAGGAGGTTTCTATGAGCCCAAAGAAGGACACACAAGAGTCCGCCAAGAGCACCACCGCGATCAACAAGAAGACCAAGGGCTTCACGGACGAGGAACGAGCTGCGATGAAAAATCGCGCCCAAGAGTTGAAGGCGGAAGCGCGCACAAACAAGGACAAGGCAGAAGGGGAAAACAGCGTACTTGCGGCGATTGCCGCGATGCAGGAGCCAGACCGCGCCATGGCCACCCGGCTTCATGCGCTCATCAAAGACAGCGCGCCACTCCTCGCGCCGAAAACCTGGTACGGGATGCCCGCCTATGCCAGGGACGGCAAGGTCGTCTGCTTCTTTCAAAGCGCACAGAAGTTCAACACGCGATACGCGACGCTC
>JAPLGZ010000800.1 GCA_026389895.1 Chloroflexota bacterium
GGGTTATAGGTTACCATGCGAATATCAGAGTTAGATTGAGCAAGCGCAAGTTGACTTCGATTAGCCGACACGGCGTTCAGATAAGCGAACACCCCCGTTCCCGTGGTTCAAAATAAAGCCCGCGCAAGCAGCAAATAGCTCATATATACCCTATTGATGAAACACCGGCTGGGTGATAAATTCGCTAAGCTTGGTGATCTGATCTCGGCCAGATGGTGGAGAAGGTTCGTGCAGCATGGAACCTTTGACGGTTTTGATTTGGTTTCTATCCTTTTCTGGCTTGACAGTGGAGTAAAGGATACGCTACTCTTTCGTTCACGATAGTTCCCGGTTTTGGCCGATCTGAGGCCCAAACAGCTAAAGCGCCGTCAATCAAAGGATTAGCGCTACCCGCAAAAGCGAGGTTTATAATGGACTTTGCTTGGAACACAGAGCAACTTGAATACAAAACTGCGGCCATTCGTTTTGCTCAAAAAGAGCTTACGGCCGGTGTCATAGAACGAGACCAACAGGAATGCTTTGGGCGCGACCTCTGGGATAAATGTGCCGATTTTGGTGTATTGGGCTTGCCTTTTCCAGAAGCGTATGGCGGTGCAGCGGCCGACATTTTAACGACGCTGCTGGCGATGGAAGGGCTAGGCTATGGGGGTAAGGACAATGGTCTGCTCTTTGCACTGAATGCCCAAATGTGGGCCGTGCAGCACCCAATCTGTGAATTTGGCAGCGCCGAGCAGAAGGCGCGCTGGCTGCATCGCTTGATTCAGGGTAAGCTGATTGGTGCACATGGCATGAGCGAACCAGATTCAGGATCAGACGCCTACAGCCTGCGCACGCGCGCCGACAAGTGTGAGGGTGGTTACCGGCTCAACGGCACAAAAATATTTGTCACCAACGGACCGGTGGCGGATCTGGCGGTAATTTTTGCCTCGACGGCGCCCGAAAACGGCAGTTGGGGCATCAGCGCTTTTGTGGTAGAAGCCGCAACGCCAGGTTTTGTGCTAGGTAAACCCATTGCAAAGATGGGGCTGCGCACCGCGCCGATGGGTGAACTAATTCTACAAGATTGTTTTGTCCCGACAGCCAACCGATTGGGTCCAGAAGGGAGCGGCGCGCATATCTTCAACAGCGCGATGGAATGGGAGCGTGCGTGCATTCTGGGGACGCAGGTAGGGGCCATGGAAAGGCAGCTAGAAGAGTGCGTGGCATACGCACGGAACCGTCAACAATTCGGCCAACCGATTGGCAAGTTTCAGGCAGTTTCTAATCGCATTGCCGAGATGAAGGTGCGGCTGGAGACAGCGCGCCTCCTGCTCTACAAAACAGCCTGGCTCAAGCAGCAGGGACAACCAGCCCACATGGAAGCGGCGATGGCCAAACTCTACTTGAGCGAGGTCTTTGTCGAGTCGAGCCTCGACGCCATTCGCATCCACGGCGGTTATGGCTATACGACTGAGTTTGAGGTAGAACGCGATCTGCGTGATGCGATCGGTGGTACACTCTATTCGGGCACGTCAGATATTCAACGCAATCTGATTGCGCGCTATTTGGGAATCTAAGGCGCGATGGCTTATTTACTGGCACAACTGTTGACCCAAGGCGCACAACAATTTCCCGATCACATTGCGCTGATTGATGGCGCAGCGCAGCATAGCTATCGGGCGTTGGATGAAGCCAGCAATCGTGGCGCCCATCTACTGCAAGCGGCGGGCGTTGGCCGCGGCGACCGCGTGGGCATCTACCTGGAAAAATCATTTGAAGCAGTCGCGGCGATCTTTGCTAGCTTGAAGGCCGGTGCGGCCTATGTTCCCTTGGACCCAACGGCGCCGCCGGCCCGCATTGCGTACATTGTCGAGAATTGCCGGGTGAAGGCGTTGGTCAGCACAACCACAAAAATGATGGCCATACAGGATCGTTTCACAGAGCCAAATCATCGCCCTGCGACGATCTTGCTCGATGATCAACCCGCATGGACAGTTGGCGCCGCTACGCCACCGCCAGACCCGCACGTCATTGAAGATGATCTGGCCTATATCCTCTACACCTCCGGCTCGACCGGCCATCCCAAGGGTGTAATGATCAGTCAGCGCGCTGCGCTCACTTTTATTGATTGGGCCTGTGACACTTTTGCCGTGCAGCCCACCGACCGGGTCAGCAACCATGCACCCTTGCATTTTGACCTATCAACCTTTGATCTCTTTGCCACCATCAAAGCGGGCGCGACCATCGTCTTAGTGCCGCCTATGCTTTCGGTCTTACCGCGCAACCTCGCAGATTTTATCGCGACGCAGGAGATTTCCATTTGGTATTCCGTCCCCTCGGTTTTAACGCGGCTGCTGCTCTATGGTCAATTGGAACGTTATGCGTTCCCCAAACTCCGCACAGTTCTCTTTGCCGGCGAGGTTTTTCCGGTCAAATACCTGCGCCAGTTGATGACATTGATCCCCCACGCGGCTTATCACAATCTCTATGGCCCCACCGAGACCAATGTCTGTACTTGGTATAGTGTACCGCCGCTCGCCCTCGACCAGACCGAGCCACTTCCGATTGGCAAAGCGTGCGCCAACAGCGAAATCCTGGTGCTCAACGCGCAAGATGAAATTGTCGCGCCGGGCGAAGTTGGCGAACTTTGTGTGCGGGGGCCAAGCCTGATGCGTGGCTATTGGGGATTGCCGGAACGCACAGCCCAGTCGTTGACCCCCTATGTCGTGCACCAGCATCTCGGCCCGGAGCTGATCTACCGTACGGGGGATCTGGTGCGCGCCGCAGCGGACGGCAATTATATCTACCTGGGGCGGCGCGACAACCAGATCAAGAGCCGTGGCTATCGCATTGAGTTGGGCGAGATCGAGACAGTCTTCTATAGCCACCCGGCCATCGAGGAAGTCGTCGTCATCCCCATCCCCGACGATGAGATCGGCAATCAGATCAAAGCATTTCTTGTGCTGCGTGATGGGCAACAAGTGACACACGGCGCATTAGAAGCCTTTTGCGCTGAACGATTACCCAGATACATGTTCCCGCAACAGATCGAATTCCGCACAACATTGCCCAAGACTTCAACCGGCAAGGTTGATAAGGCACAGCTGTAACAACACCTACCTAGGCTGGTGAAGACTACCTTAAAAACATAAGAAAGATATGATGCTTACTATCGACTCAATGAATCTAGAGACCATTGCCGCCACGATCAAGACATATATCATCCAGACATTTCTGTATGACCGCGGGCCGATTACCTTGACCAATGAGACCCCCCTGCTGATCGGGGGCCTCATTGATTCCATCCGTGTTGTGCAGCTGATTGGCTTCTTGCAGAAGGAATTCGAGATTGAGGTTGAACTGGAAGATTTGACGATCAAAAATTTCGAATCCATCCAAGCCATGGCTGGGCTCATCTTGCGCTATCGGCAAAAAAACGCTGAATGATGGTCTTTTCGGTAACGAGGAGTTAGGCACGCCTCGTGCCACCCAAGCGCCGCACGAGGCGTGCTCGCTCAACACGTTACCAATTTATTTTCTTAAAAACCATCATTCAGCGTCTGATGGGCAAAACCCGTTGAAACGGGTTAACACTGGCCGTAACGTGATTTAACACGTTCTGTGTAGCAGGCCGTGAATTCATTCATGGCTTAGCGCTCGGGAAAGATCAAAAGTATGTCAAGTCTAGCTTTGCCGCAAAGCGATCTCACAGAGCCAATTGCGCTGATTGGGATGGGCTGTCGCTTTCCTGGCGGCGCCAATACACCAGAAGCGTTCTGGCAACTGTTGCGCAATGGTGTGGATACGGTGACAGATATCCCGGCTACACGCTGGAATGTGGCGCAGTATTACGATCCAGAGCGTACGGTCCCCGGCAAAATGTATGTTCGCGCCGGGGCCTTTTTAGATGAGATCGATCAATTTGACCCCGAATTTTTTCGCATGACGCCCCGCGAAGCGGCGCATTTAGACCCTCAACAACGGTTGCTGCTCGAGGTCAGTTGGGAAGCGCTGGAATACGCAGGTCTCGCGCCAACCCAGTTGGCCGGTAGCCAGACGGGCGTCTTTGTGGGCAGCTTCTGGGATGACTACGCCGTGGATCGTTTGTATCGGGCGCCGGCGGAACAGTTGACGGTGCTTTCCACGTTGAGCAGTTTCCGGAGCATGGTTGCGGGCCGCATTGCCCATGCTTTGGATCTGCATGGCCCTACGCTGCAAATGGATACAGCCTGTTCTTCTTCTTTGTTAGCGGTCCATTTGGCTTGTCAGGCGTTGCGCAATCGGGAGTGTAATTTGGCGCTGGCGGGTGGTGTCAGCCTGATCCTCGCGCCGGAACTCTTGATTGGTGTCTGCCAAATGAATGCGTTATCTGCGGATGGCCGCTGCAAAACGTTTGCGGCCAATGCCGATGGCTTTGGCCGTGGCGAAGGGTGTGGGATGGTTGTGCTCAAGCGCCTCTCTGACGCCCAGGCGGATGGCGATACCATTCTGGCGCTGATCCGTGGCTCGGCTACCAACCATGATGGCCGCAGTTTGACCTTGACAACGCCAGACAGTTTGGCGCAACAAGCAGTGGTGCGCCAAGCATTAGCCAACGCGCAGGTTGACCCTCAACAGGTGCAATATATTGAAGCCCACGGGACAGGTACACCCTTGGGCGATCCAATTGAGCTGTCGGCCTTAGGCAAAGTCTTTGGCCAAAATCGCCAAACACCGCTGATCGTGGGTTCGGTCAAGACGAATATCGGCCATTTAGATCCAGCCGCTGGTGTATCTGGCTTGATCAAAGTGGTACTTTCGCTCACCCATAGCGAAATCCCCCCTCATTTACATTTCGGTCTACCCAACCCGCTGATCCCTTGGCATCGATTGCCAATTACCGTGCCGACTCAACTAACGCCTTGGTCAGGGCAGCCCAAAATGGCAGGGATTAGCGCCTTCGGGATGAGCGGCACCAATGTCCATCTGATTGTCGAGGAAGCACCGCAGCAGACAACGCCCCTGCCCGCAGTGGCGCGCCCTTATCACCTGCTCACATTATCCGCCAGGGATGAAAAGGCCTTGGCCGCTCTCGTACAGCGCTATAGCATCTTCCTGACAACCGATAAAACGCATGTCTTAGCCGACATCTGTTATACAGCCGCTGCCGGACGATCGCATTTTGACCACCGGTTAGCGCTTGTTGCCGAATCTATCCCCCAATTGCAGGCTCAGCTTGCCCTGGCGATCACGCGCCAACCAACAGTAAGTCTGGAGCGTAGCCAAGGCACAACCGGCTCACCGCCCCCCATTGCCTTTCTCTTTACAGGTCAAGGGTCGCAATACGTCAACATGGGCCGCGAGTTATATGAAACCCAGCCCACCTTCCGCACGACCCTAGAACGCTGCGATGAGCTCCTGCGGCCACTGCTGGGGGAGTCGATTTTGCAGGTGTTGTACCCAGACAAAGAGACAAAGAGAGACGGAGAGACGGAGAATGGACATAGCGAATGCTCCCCCGCTCCTTCTGAATTCTCCCCCACTCCTTCTCTCCCCCGCTCCTTGTCGGCTACTTTCCATGCCCAACCGGCGCTCTTCGCCCTGGAATATGCCCTGGCGACGTTGTGGCAGGCGTGGGGCATTCAGCCAGCCATCCTGATCGGGCATAGTATCGGCGAACTGGTCGCAGCTTGTGTGGCCGGTATCTTTAGTCTGGAAGATGGGCTCAAACTGGTGGCGGCGCGGGGCCGGTTGATGGATGCACTCCCGCAAAATGGGGCCATGGTTGCGCTGCTGGCCTCTGAAGCCCGTGTGCAGCAAGCGATTGCCCCCTATCCGAACGAAGTATCGATAGCAGCGGTCAATGGTCCGGCGAACATGGTCATCGCCGGCAAACAGGAGCGGGTGCAGGCAATTGCCGAGCAACTAGCCCATGAAGGCATCCAAACGCAGCCACTCACCGTCTCGCACGCCTTCCACTCGCCGCTGATGGAGCCGATGCTGGCCGACTTTGCCCAGGTGGCAGCGACCATTGCCTATCATCCGCCCCAGTTGCCCCTCATCTCTAACGTCACGGGCCAGCTGGCGGGAGCGGAAATCGCCACGCCTGCTTACTGGGTACGCCACATCCGCGAAGCGGTGCGCTTTGCCGATGGGGTGACCACCCTGCACGCGCAGGGGATCGGCGTCTTCCTCGAAATCGGCCCCAAACCGACCCTGCTGGGGCTGGCCGAGCAGTGCTTATATATGAACGCGGCGTTACCATCGATTGGCAGGGTTTTGACCGAGATTATGCGCGGCGCAAGGTGGTGCTGCCCACCTATCCCTTTCAGCGCCAACGCTATTGGCTGGATGCCCCCAACCAGCCACGGCCAGCGAGTACCGCCTTGCGCCCATTGGTTGATCGAATGACTAGACTCCCCCTCCACCAGGAGACGCTCTTCGAGACCGAATTCAGTGTCGCAGCCTTACCCTTTCTGGCCGACCATCGGGTCTATGAGCAGATCGTCGCCCCGGCCGCCTGCCAACTCGCGCTCGTGCTCAACGCCGCCGCCTTGGCTTTTGACCAAGCGCAGGGATTGCGCCTAGAAAACGTGATCCTGCCCCAGGCACTGGTCATTCCAGAAGCCGCGGCGCGCATGGTGCAGACGGTGCTGAGCCCACTGACCACGCCAGGCCACGAACCAGGCCACGCATTCAAGCTGATCAGCTTTGATCCCCAGCATACAGCCGGCGCGCTGGCGACCCACGCCACAGGTGATGTCGTAGCTGCGGTCGCCTACGCACCCGAGGTGGTTGACCTGAGTGCGCTCCTTCAACGCTGTGATCATGGGATTGACATTACGGCATTTTATCGAACGGTAGCGCCGTTTCAATTGGGGCCTGCGTTCCGTTGGCTTGTCGAGGTGCGCCAGGGGAAAGTGGGCGCGCGATCTGAAGGCTTGGCCCAATTGGTTGCCCCCGCCACCGTTCGCGATGTGACCGCCTATCTGCTCCACCCAGGCTTGCTCGATGCCTGTTTCCAGGTGGCGGGGATGATCGGCCAACTCGAAGCGCCGCAAGCGACCTTGCTACCATTTGCGGTGGGGGCATTACACTGCTATCAACCCATCCAAGGCAAGCGTTGGTGGTGCCATGCCAGCCAAACCACTAAGCACCAATGGAACATTCGTTTGCTGGACGAACAGGGCATCACGTTGGTGGCGATTGAGGCGTTTGAAATGCGGGCCGCCACCCCAGCCGCGCTACAACGCAAAGAGCTCTGGCGCGATTGGCTCTATCAAGTAACATGGCAGCCAAGCCCCGCCGATCACTTGCCAATGGGTACGCTGAACGAACCGCCGGTCGCGGCCGCCTGGTTAATTTTTGCCGATAGCGAGGGCGTGGGCGCAGCATTGGCAACCTACCTCCGGCAACGGGGCCATACAGCCATCCTCGTCTACGCGCACACGCATTATCAGCCCCTTGCCGCTCAGACCAGCCACATTCGGCCAGACTGCGCCGAAGATTATCAACAGCTATTGAGCGCGTTGCCAGCAGTAGAACATATTGTTCATCTCTGGAGTTTAGATCTGCCCGACCTCCAGGCCGCCACGGATCTGGTCAACGTAACCAAGCCCAGTTATGGCAGTGTGCTACATCTGGTCCAAGCGCTCTTGCAGCAACAAATCGAGCCGGTTGGGCTTTGGCTGGTGACGCGTGATGCGCAAGCAGTCACACCAAGCGATGCCGTTACGGGGGTGGCGCAGGCGGGGGTGTGGGGCATAGGCAAAGTCATTGATCTGGAACATCCGGAACTCAACTGTCGCTGTCTTGACCTGGCACCCTCAACCAGACCAGAGGCCCAGGCGCGGCATTTGGGCGCGGAAATTACAGCGCCAACAACCCAGAAAAAACGGGAGACCCAGGTGGCCTTGCGCGCGGATGCACGCTATGTCGCACGCCTGACCCGCGATCAAACGGCGCAAGGCTTGCCCATGCCAGCCGGACCCTCTCGGCTAGAAATTACCGAACGCGGGACATTGGATAATCTAGAGCTACGCCCCATGACGCGCCGTGCGCCGGGGCAGGGTGAAGTCGAAATTCAGGTGCAGGCCGGCGGTTTGAATTTTCGCGATCTCCTCAGCGCGCTGGGGCTGTATCCAGGCGATCCGGGCTCGCTGGGGCTGGAATGTGTCGGGATTGTTGTGGCGGTAGGCGCGGATGTGACCAAATTCGCCGTTGGCGATGCGGTGTTAGCCCTGGCGGCGGGCAGTTTTGCTCACTATGTCACGGTTCACATCACAGCCGTGATCCATAAACCGGCGGCGCTCAGCCCAGTCGAAGCAGCGACCATTCCGGGGGTCTTCTTAACCGCCTATTATGGGCTGCACCAGCTTGCACAGATGAAATCCGGTGACCGGGTCCTGATTCATGCGGCGGCGGGCGGTGTTGGCATGGCGGCGGTCCAACTCGCGCAGCAGCTCGGCGCGGAAGTTTTCGCAACAGCCAGCCCCAGCAAATGGGCGACATTACGACAGTTGGGTGTCACCCACCTCTACCATTCGCGGACCCTGGCTTTTGCCGAGCAAATTATGGTCGATACCAACGGCGCCGGCGTCAATATTGTTTTGAACTCGCTGACGGGGCCAGGCTTTATTGAAGCCACGCTAGCCACCCTGGCTCCGCATGGCAAGTTGGTGGAAATGAGCAAGCGCGATGTCTGGAGCACCGAACAGGTGGCAACGGTGCGGGCCGATGTCCGCTATACCCGCTTTGACTTGAATGAAGTCGCGCATCAACAACCTGCGTTATTGGCGACGATGTTCCAGACAATAGCCGAGCTATTGACAGCCAACAAACTCAAGCCGCTCCCCGCCACGGTTTTCTCGATCCGCGAGGCCGGCGCCGCCTTTGCGCATATGCAGCAAGCCAAACAGATTGGCAAAATTGTGCTGACCATCCCCAGCGTTGATGCGTCCACGTTGCAAGCCGCGGCCACCTATTTGATTACGGGGGGGCTGGGCGGCCTTGGCTTGGCAGTGGCGCAGTGGCTGGTGGAACAGGGGGCGCGTCATCTGCTGCTGGTAGGGCGTAGCCGGCCCAAACCCGCCGTACAAGCCCAGTTGGACGCGTGGGCGGCGTTGGGTGTTACCGTAACTATTGCACAAACCGATGTGACCAACCGCCAGGCCATGCAGGCCCTTGTCGCACAAATGGATGCACGCCAGCCATTGCGGGGTGTCATCCACAGTGTCGGTCTGCTGGATGACGGCGCGCTGTTGCAACAGAATTGGGACCGCTTTGCCAAAGTGTTAGCGCCTAAATTGCAAGGCGCCTGGCATTTACATGCATTGACGAAGGAGCTGCCGCTCGATTTCTTTGTGCTCTTTTCCTCGGCCAGCAGTTTGCTCGGCAATCGCGGCCAGGCCAACTATGCGGCGGCCAATGCCTTTCTCGATGCGTTTGTGCATTACCGGTGGGCTCAGGGTCTGCCGGCGCTCACGATCAACTGGGGCGCCTGGTCAGAGATCGGGGTGGCGGCTGCCTTAGAGCAGGAGAATCGTCAACAAATGGCGGCCCAGGGCATGGGCTTTATCTCACCACACCAAGCCCTTCAGACCTTCGCTTATTTGCTCAGGCAACATAAGCCACAAGTGGGTGTGACGCCAATCGACTGGTCAACGTTTCAAACGGAAGGCACAGTCGCCAATCCCTTTTATGCCAACTTGCGGCAAGCATCTGCAATACAAGCGGTTCCGGTCGCATCCCCTCCCGGCCACTTGCGGCAACAACTCGCAGCCGCGGCGGGAGAAACACGCAACCAACTGCTGCTCGCTTATCTGCGCACCGCCATCGCCAAGCTAGTCGGACGGCGCGCCCCAGAGCAGATTGACCCACGCCAGGGTCTACTGGAGATAGGCTTGGATTCGCTGATGGCCATTGAATTACGCAACCAGTTGGCGCGCGCCCTAGAACAACGGCTACCCTCGACCGTCGTCTTTGATTATCCGACGGTAGAAAAATTGCAGCATTTCCTGCTCCAACTACTCTTTGCGCCAGCCGACGAAGATGCGCCCAAAGTGCAGTTAGCTTCGACCACAAGCCATCCGCTGCAGCCAGCGATGACCACTGAGATTGCGGCCCTCTCTGTAGAGGCCTTGATTGCGCAGGTTACGGAAGATTTCGAGGCCCTTCAAGCGAAGTGGCCAACAGAAAGCTAAACAATGTCCGAAACTTCACGCGAGCAACAATTGATTGTCGCGCTACAACAGTCGGCAATGACTGTTCAAAAATTAAAAACTCGCCTTAACGCCTACTCGGAACCAATCGCCATTATCGGCATGGGCTGTCGCTTTCCCGGTGATAGCCATAATCCCGAACTGTTTTGGCAGTTGCTGGCCCAGGGCAGGGATGCAGTGATGCCCATGCCGGTTGACCGTCGTTCTGGGCCCAGCCACCAAACAGCAAGCCCCCCCTATGCGGGCGGCTTTCTAGCCCAGGTCGATCGCTTTGACGCGGCGTTTTTCGGCATCTCCCCGCGTGAAACGAACCTGATGGATCCGCAGCAGCGCCTCCTGTTGGAAGTAGGCTGGGAGGCCCTCGAAAATGCCGCCCTCGTCCCAGAAGCCCTCTTTAACAGCCTTACTGGGCTCTTTATTGGCATGAGCAGCTATGACTATGCGACATTAATCCAGGAGCAAGCCATTGATTCGGCGCAAGATGAACTCTATCAGGTGACGGGGATCGCACCGAGTGTAGCGGCTGGGCGGCTGGCTTATACCTTTGGTTTTACTGGCCCAGCCGTCGTGGTCGATACGGCTTGCTCGGCCTCATTGGTTGCCGTTCATCAGGCTTGCCAGAGTCTGCGCCAGCGCGAATGTCATTTGGCGCTGGCCGGTGGCGTCCATCTCATCTTGAGCGATCGGTGGGCAGCCAGTGGGTCGCAGACCGAAGGCAGTATGTTTGCCTTGGATGGCCGGTGTAAAACCTTTGATGCCGCGGCCGATGGCTTTGGTCGCGGCGAAGGCTGTGGTTTGGTGGTGCTCAAGCGGCTTTCCGATGCCCAGGCCGATGGTGACACGATTCTGGCCGTGATTCGTGGCTCGGCCATCAACCAAGATGGGCGCAGCAGCGGTCTCTCTGCGCCTAGCGGCCCATCCCAACAGGCTGTCATTCGCCAGGCCTTACAAAATGCGGGACTAGAACCGGACCAGGTAGGCTATATTGAAGCGCATGGCACGGGCACCAAACTGGGCGACCCGATTGAAATCGGCGCGCTGAACGCCGTCTTTGGGAGGCGCGCCGATCCGCTCTGGGTGGGGTCGGTCAAAACCAACTTTGGTCATCTGGAAGGAGCCGCGGGGATCGCGGGCTTGATCAAAGTGGTGCTGGGGCTCCAGCATGGGCAGATTCCACCCAACCTGCATTTTCATCAGCCGAATCCCTATATTGACTGGCATAACGCGCCAATTCAGATTCCCGTTGCGTTGCTTGACTGGCCGAGCGACAAAAAGATCGCCGGCATCAGTTCCTTTGGTATTAGTGGTACGAATGCCCATATTGTGGTAGAGGGAATGCCCACGGCGCCGCCGCCAGAGCATAAACTAGACCGGCCCTACCAGTTGTTCACCTTGGCGGCGAAAACAGCGGAGGCGCTGCAGGCGTATGCCCAACGCTATCAGGCCTTTCTGGCCGCCCAGCCCCACCAGACGCTGGGCGATCTCTGTTATACCAGCCATGTGGGGCGCAGCCATTTTGCCCACCGCCTGAGCCTGGTGGCCGATACGCCAGCGACGCTGCAAGCCCAGTTAGCCCAGTATGGCACCCCCCAAACCAGCGCGCAGTCCGCCCCGC
>JAPLGZ010000335.1 GCA_026389895.1 Chloroflexota bacterium
CTGTCTTGCGTCATATCGCCCTCAATTTGTTGCAACAGGAACGTTCTACCAAGCAGAGTCTGAAAGTCAAACGCCTTAGAGCCGCTTGGGATGATCATTATCTACTCAAACTCCTTACTATTTAGATGCGTTTACCCTGTAGAGACTATAAAAAACAATTGACACTACTCTACACCAATGATAGACTGCGTTGTGGCGCGTTGGCTACAGCTCATTTTTGCGTTGCCAGCGAGCGGCGACGGTTTTTCTAAAAATTTAGGTTTTTGCCTTTCCTGGTCACGGGTGCGCGCCTGCCCCGTGAACTTTTTATTGGCAACGAATGGCTGTCTTTGTGTTTGAATCTCGCCCCTTAATTCAAAATCAGCAGCTACGGAGGAAACCATTATGTTTGCTGGCCCCCAACCGCAAGATCGCGCGGCGCGGCTGCGCGTGGTCGATAAAATTATTCAGGATCTCCACGCCACCCACGGCGACCAGATCATTGCCATTGGGCTCTATGGGTCACTGGCCAAAGGCATTGACGCGCCTTTTTCAGATATTGAGTTATTCTGCGTGATTCACGGCGCCAACATTGATTGCAGTCACGAATGGGTCTACGGCATGAACAAAGCGGAGGTTGACATCTATAGCGAAGATGTGATTCAGCGCGAGGCGTTTGTGGTAGACGAAAAATGGTCCTTGCGCCAGGGTCAATGGCTGGCGGCGCGTCCGCTATACGGCGATCCGGCGTTTTTCGAGCAGTTGCGCCAACGCGTGCTTTCACCATCGCCCGAGGAATTTCATACGGTGATGCGAGCGATGCTGGTGGGCGAATTTTATGAGTGGATTGGCAAGCTGCGCAACGCCCAGAGCAGCGGACATACGGCGTATATACCACTGCTGGCCGCGCATTTTGCCGAGTTCGGGGCGCAACTGCTGGGTATGGCGCAGCGCACCTGCTATACAACCGGTGCGAAGATGCTAGAAGAATCGCTGCAATTCCCAAACTGCCCCGATGGTTATGCTGAATTATGCCGCATGGTGATGACAGGGCAATTAAGCGATCCAGCGCAGGTGGCCGCAGCCATTGAACGTTGTTGGGCGGGCCTGGGCGTTTGGGTGCAGGAGCAGGGAATCCAGATGGATGAGTATAACCGCTGGCCTTTGGGCAGATCGGCAAGGAGCTAGCATGCTAATCGCAATGGCTGGTCTACCAGGGACAGGAAAGAGTGTGATCGCACGGGGCTTGGCCCAGGCATTACCAGCGGTGATCTTAGACAAAGACCCGATCCGCGCAGCGCTCTTCCCAGCCTCATTGATCGAGTACAGCACCCACCAAGACGATTTCTGCATGCACGTTATGTTGCAGGTGGCTGAATACATTTTGCGCAAAGAGCCACTGGGGACAGTGATCTTGGATGGTCGCACCTTTTCGCGCCGCTATCAGCTGGATGCCGTGGTCGAACTGGCAAAAAAGATGGATCAACAACTGGCAATCATCGAGTGCATCTGTTCCGAGGCGACAGCCAGAGAGCGGCTGGAACAGGATGTAGCGCACCGGTTACATGTGGCCGACAACCGGAACTTTGCGCTCTATTTGGCGATCCAGGCGCGCTTTGAGCCCATTGAATGGCCCAAATTGGTGCTTAACACCGACCAAGACCCCGCGCAATGTATCGCGCGGGCGCTCGCTTATTTGCAACCAACAATGGGCAGTTAAAGCTTTACAAAAAAATCACAGCTATGGAGGCTAACACACTGCGATCCTTCTGCCATTTCATCACTAATAAAAATTGACGATGAAATAAATCTCTGCTAGAGTTTATTAGTAACTTTATTCAACCACGACTCAACGAAAGGAGGTGCATCATGACAAGTAAGAACAACCTATCCCTAATTTTTGGCAACGCTGCAAACCTTTGTCTGAATATGGCACCGCTCGTTGATGGCTGGATCTGTAAGCCGTAAGTCGATGCATTGCCCAATTTAGAATTTTAAGGTCACAGGTGCGTTTGCCCTGTGACCTTTTTTTGTCTCACCCCCGCCCACACAGCGGGGTGAGACAAAAAAAGGTCATGGGATAGGATGCGTTCGCCCGTGACTTTTGTTTTGATGGAGCCGCGGGCAATTGCCTGCGGCTATTTTATTTACCTATCTCGCGACAGCCAAATGATCCTGGCGGTGATAACCATTCAAAAATCAAGGAGCTTTTTAGGATGCAGAATAGAGAGTATGAATATCGGGGGGCGATGGCGCAATTTTGGGATTTGTTGCGCGGCGATACGAGCAACTGGGAGGACAAATTTTTCTATCAAAAGGTCATTGCCGAAAGCGGCCAGCCGGTGTTGGATGTCGGCTGCGGCACCGGTCGGCTATTGCTCGATTATATGAGCCAGGGCATTGATATCGATGGCGTTGATAATTCACCAGAAATGCTGGCACTCTGTCGGCAAAAGGCGGAGCAACTCGATATCCAACCCAAGCTATACCAATGGACGATGGAAACCCTGAACCTACCCCGCAAATATCGCACAATCATCGTTCCTTCGAGTTCGTTTCAATTACTGACCGATCCAAACGATGCCGCTGAAGCCATGCGTCGTTTCTACGAGCATTTGGAACCAGGCGGCACGTTGGTCATGTCTTTCATGACACTCTCCACCGATGGTGAGGGACCATTTGAATGGCAAAAAGAGGTAATTAGGCCAAACGACGGCGCCATCGTACGCCGCTGGTCGCGTTCTCGATTCGACTTGGTCAATCAGCTCGAACATACCGAAGATCGGTACGACGTGGTGGTCAATGGGGAAGTTGTGGCGAGTGAATCACTCTCGCGTTCGCCAGCGACACGCGGTTATACCCAAGAACAGGTGGTCAAGTTATATGAGATCGCTGGCTTTACGAACATTCGTCTCTACCATGGATTTAGCTTTGAACCCGCTACGGCGCAAGATTCTCTATTTCCTGTTTTGGGCACGAAGCCCTTAGGAAATAGTTAAAAGGAAGCATATGACGCCGATAAATCAAACTGGCTTTGTCGAACTGAACGGGACAAAATTCTATTATGAAACAGCAGGCGCGGGCCACCCGCTGGTGCTTATCCATGCCGGCATCGCCGATTGTTCGATGTGGGATGAACAATACCACATTTTCGCCCAGAATTTTCAGGTGATTCGTTATGATATGCGCGGCTATGGGCAAACAGCGCTGGTAGACATGCCCTATGCCCATGTTCAAGATCTGGCGGCCTTGCTCAATTTCCTGGGGATTCAGCAGGCGCATGTGCTGGGTTGTTCGATGGGCGGCACGACGGCCCTTGATTTTACCTTAGCGCACCCTGAACGAGTAAGCCGCCTAATTGCCGTCACTTGCCGGCCCGAGGGTTATGAATTCCCCAGCGCGCCGCCGTCGCAGTTAGACGCCATGGAAGCGGCGTTCCAGGCTGGCGACTTTGAACAATTATCCGAATTGGAAGTCCAGATGTGGGTGGATGGCCCAACGCGTACACCCGATCAGATGAACAAGGCGCTCCGCGACCGAGTGCGTGCGATGAATGTGGTTGCCCTCAAGAATGAAGCGCTGGCGCTAGGTCAACCCCAGCCGCTTGATCCACCGGCGGCGCAACGGTTGCATGAAATCAGCGCGCCAACGTTGGTGATCATTGGCGATCTGGATCGCCCTGTCATGCTCAGTGCGGCTGACTTTATGGTGCAAACGATACCCAATGCGCGCAAAGTTGTGATGTCGGGCACGGCGCACCTGCCCAGTATGGAGAAACCGGCGCTTTTCAATGAGATTGTGTTGGATTTTTTGGGTTCGGCGACTAACGCCGCAGCCACGGTTGCGACCTCGCCCTACGGAGCCTAGATTCCCTAACCCACGGAGGTGGGTTTTGCTGGGTGTAGCGGCGAATTCATTCGCCGCATAAAAGGATATAACAATGGTTCAATTATCTTCTAACCAATCTGACCAATTATTGGCAGCTTGGCAACAAGCCGAGCAACGCCCTTTCGTAGGCTTCGACTTCAGTTATTTTGCCGACAAATGGATGAACGAACAGCCGCCTTGGTCCTATGAGGCGTTGGTGCGGGAGTTGATGCCCACGGCCACCGCCGCCTTGGATATCGGCACGGGTGGCGGGGAAAAACTTTTGCAGTTCAAGGATTATTTTCCCCCGAAACTGTTGGCAACGGAGGGATATCCACCCAACTTACGCCTGGCGCGTGAACAGCTCGCCCCGTTGGGCGTGCAGGTGCTCGAATTCGAAGATTCACTGGAGGGTGTGCTGCCACTCGCCGATGATTCGTTTGATCTGGTGATCAATCGCCATTCATCCTTTAACAGTGCCGACGTGGCGCGCCTTCTAAAAGCTGGGGGCGCCTTCCTCACGCAGCAGGTGGACGGTCGCAATCTCAGCGATCTCTCAGCCGCATTTGAGGCGGTGCAACCCTGGAGATTCTTCACGCTTGATTTTGTCTTAGCGCGCCTGGATCAAACCAACCTGGCCATCGAAATTGCGCAGGCATGGACCGGCCAGCTGATCTTTAAGGATGTGGCCACGCTTGTCTATTATTTGAAAGCCGTTCCCTGGACGGTGCCGGGCTTTTCCGTGGAGAAGCACCGCAGCCATCTAGAGAAATTGCAGCAACGCTTAGAAGCAGATGGGGCCTTACGATTTACCCAACGCTCAATGCTAATCAAAGCAACCAAGGAGAAACCTATTTGAACATTCCAGTGAGCGCTTATCTGGATTTACTTGATACCTATCTTCCATTACGCGGACAGGATGAAAGACGGTTACGCAGAGGCGACACGGCAACAAGAAGCATACGGATTCTCGTGTCTCCTTGTCTCCTCTATACAATGTTTGTGCTTGCACAACATAAATTATCAGTCCTAGGAGCTAGCTTTGAATAAATTAAACGCCACCATCGTCTATCTGCTCCGTTGTGGTCTGAGCGCCTTATGTGGCGGCATGATCTTTACCGCGCTCACGGCCTATTATGTCCGCAATGTCGGCTTAAATCCGCTACAACTCGTGTTGGTCGGCACGGCGGTCGAGACGACTTGTTTCCTTTTTGAAGTGCCGACTGGCATTGTCGCCGATCTGTACAGCCGCCGTCTCTCGGTGATCATCGGTGGCTTTCTGATTGGCTTTTGTTATGTGCTCACGGGCCTGGCGCCACTTTTTCTGATGATCATCGTTGCCGAAATTATCCGCGGCATTGGTGAGACCTTTATCAGTGGGGCAGTGGATGCCTGGATTGCGGACGAAGTCGGCAGTGCGCAGGTGGGGCCTGTCTTTCTGCGCGGCGCCCAGGCTGGACAGGTGGGTGGGCTGCTTGGCGTTTTGCTCAGTGTGGTCTTGGCGAGCCTGTTTGATTACAAAACACCGATTATCCTGGGCGGGGGGCTGTGGATTGGTCTGAGCCTGCTTTTGATCCTGATCATGCCCGAGACCGCGTTCACGCCCACGCCACGCGGGGAACGGACGCACCTCCAGAACATGTTTCATACGCTGGGCGAAGGCTTACACCTGGTGCGGCGCACGCCGATCTTGATCATTCTGCTGCTTGGAGAACTTTTCTATGGTGCATTTAGCGAGGGGTTCGACCGGCTCTGGGAAGCCCATTTCTTGACCAATCTCAACATGCCGGTGCTCAGCCTGCCCTTGATCGGCAAGCTCGACCAGATTGCATGGTTCGGGCTCTTCAGCATTATTTTAACGATTACCGGCTTGATCGGCACAGAGATCATGCGGCGCCGCGTCAACCTAAATGATCACAACACGGTGGCCCGCACCCTGGTTGCGTTTTATGCACTGGTGATGGTGGGTGTGATTGGTTTGGGTTTGGCGCGCAACTTTGGTTGGGCTGTCATCAGCTTGTTGCTGGCGAATCAATTC
>JAPLGZ010000628.1 GCA_026389895.1 Chloroflexota bacterium
CCTGATCGATCCGGCGCAGCTTCGCCACCAGCAACGCACCGATTGGCTGCCCCAACCCGAACAATTCCGTTGGGTCTATGTCGATTTCCAAGATGCCCGCATGTGTCATCTAGAACGGCTGTTACGTTATGTGTTGACCACCCTTGATCTGCCAGTGCCCACGCCCTGTGATCTCAGCAATTTTCTTGATGTGATGATCGAACATCTGCACACGCCAACCGTGATCCTGCTCGATGAGATCGGCGCGGCGTTGGCGGCGCCGGAACTGGATCTGCCATTCTGGTGGAGTTTGCGTTCGTTGAGTACGAATCTAACGGAGGGCAAATTGGCTTTTCTGTTGGCCGCGCACGCCATGCCAATGCAACTGGCCCAGGAACAGGGCAAGCCGTCACCTTTTTTCAATATTTTTGGTCACGTGCTCAAAATCGGCCCTTTAAGCGACGCGGCGGCGCACGCTTTGATCGCCAGCTCGCCCAAGCCTTTCGATCCGTTGGATGTGGCATGGATCATCGAACAGAGTCAGCGTTGGCCCTGTCTGTTACAAATTTTGTGCGATGCGCGGCTTATGGCGCTAGAGGAAGGCCTGCTGGGCGAAACTTGGAAGGTCGCGGCACTAGAACAGATGGAACCTTACCGTTATCTGCTTTTATAACCATGCCGAACCGATGAACAGCCATGTTGTTGCAGAACAACCCCACCCCTGCCTCTGGTAAGGGCGCCGTTGGATGGATAGAATGAGCTATTGCGGCCTTCCCGTGACAGTTCCTCCCCTTACCAGGGGGAGGTTAGGTGGGGTTATACTGTCATTCGATATGATTTCATGTTTACCGCAAAGCAACCCCACCCCAGCCCTCCCCTGATAAGGGAGGGAGCCGTTTGGTGGATAGAATGAGCTATTGCGGCCTTCCCATGACAATTCCTCCCCTTACCAGGGGGAGGTTAGGTGGGGGTTATACTGTCATTCGATATGATTTCATGTTTAACGCAAAGCAACCACACCACAGCAAAGCAGAATCTCCCTATGTTTACCCACAGCCCAACCCTCCACCCCAATCCGCTGATTGGCAGCCTGCAACTGTTGATGTGGCTACTCTTGCATCCAACGGCCTGGTGCAACTATATCAAGCGAATTGCGCCAGAACTGCGCCCAGATTTTACGCTGGTGGAATTAACGCGCCACGATTGGCAAAATCGAGCGGTGCAACGCTTACTCATTGCCATTTATGGCATCTGGCCGATATTGGTGGCTGTGATCAATGCTAGCGTTTTGTGGTTGGCGGGGCGCTCGCTAGATGACACGGTCTTTGGCACCGTTTTTGGCATGTTTTTGGGGCTAGCCGCTGGGTTGATCAGCGGCAGTACCTTTAGTGTGGCTGCCGGATTGAGCAGTGTTGCCCTCGCCGGCATCTGTGTCGGGATTGGCGCGGGGATGGCTGGGGTGTTGCTGGATGCAGGGCATGGTGTTGTCATCGTCGGCACCAGCACCATTCGCGCAACCTTATGGACGGGGGCGGCTGGCTTTTTTGCAATCGGGGTGGTGAGCGGGGTGGCGGCCAATATTGCCACACTTTCACTCGCGTTGAAAATGCCCGTCAGCTTGCCCTATTCTTGGACCAAGCGGCTGGGCAGCTTTGCCGCGGGGATTTTGATGAGTGCTGGTTTGGTCTTGATCGCTGTGGGCGCAGCCCGTAGCGTCGCAGGCACGCTGGTTACCCAGGTCTTATTCGATGCCGTGTATGGTCTGCTAGAAGGCGCGGCGCTTGGCATTGTCTTTGGGACGATCATCGGGTGGCGGACTCGTCGTTGGATGGCCAGTCTGTTTTTGATGGTCAGTTTGGCGCTTTTGGTAAGCTTGTTGCGGGTGGCTATGTATCCCGCCGTGACCAGCGCCGTAGCCCACAACGTGGCGAACAGTGTCATCCGTGGCATCAGCGGCGCTTTGTTAGGGATGTTATTTGGCCTCTTCTTTAGCGTTGTCTTGGCGCTGCCCTTTGTCTTGATCGAGCGCATTGCTGGCCCGTGGGCTGGGGCGAGCGCCGGCACCCTTGGTGGGGGTGGCGCGTATGTGGTCTTTGCCCTCATGTTAAAAGGCCAATCCCTCTGGCCGATTTTCCCACTCAGTCTGCTCTGTATTGGGGTGGGGTTGAGTGTAACGCTCTGGTTGCCCTTGTTGCTCTATCCGTTCTGGGTAATTTGGAGCAATTTACTGTTCCGGTGGGATCAACAACACCCCGCCCAGCCACTGCGCTTCCACCTGCATCCCGCGTTTTGGGATGAACACCAGCGTTTGCCTTGGCCTAATTTGGCCGAATATCTGGTCTTTGCCGTCGAACGAAACCCAATTCAAGGTCATGCGGCTTTAAACTTTCTCAGCCAAAGCCGGCAACGGTGGGCCGCGCAGGCCGCTCAAGTCGAACTGGATGCGCGACTGCTGGCCCAATGTAGTACTGTGCAACAGATTCAAAGCGCCTGTCGCCAAGTGACTGTGGGCGAACTACTGAGTCCAGCCGGTTCATTGTTGCGCAGTTTTGGTCGCATTGGGTTGGATCTGGACGCGGCGTTGGCGCAGGAGAGCAGTTATAATCAACGGCTGGTGCTGCTGGCGGTGGAGGACCGGCTGGATGGTCTGTTGCGCGAATTGCTGCGCAGTGCCGAGCCTTATGCTGTGCGCTTTCAGCCCGTTGCCAATCTGTGGCGACAAGTGGTGGCCGAGCACGTTCACACGCTATCCGCCGCTATCGAATTGCGCCAGGAGATCGATTCCCCCTATGTAATCGGGGTGCCGTTGACCGCCCAACAGGAGATCTTTGTGGGCCGCAGCGAGATTAGCGCCCGCATCGAGCAACTCTTACTTGATCGCCGTCATCCACCACTGTTGCTGTATGGGCAACGGCGCATGGGCAAAACTTCGCTGCTCAACAATTTGGGGCGCTTATTGCCGAGTACGATTGTGCCTTTTTTTGTAGACATGCAAGGGCCGGTTTCGCTGGCGAGTGACTATGGTGGTTTTCTCTATAATTTAGCGCGCAGCATGGTGGAATCGGCGCGCCGGCAATGCAATTTGTCGATCCCACCTTTGTCGCGCGCGACCTTGCAACTCGACCCGTTTACCGCTTTTGACGAATGGCTGGATCAAGTGGAAGCCGCCTTGGGCGAATGTACAGCCCTGTTAGCGCTGGATGAATTTGAGGTGCTGGACAGTGCGATTGCCGCTGGGCGCTTTTCCGAAGAGGCCATTCTGGGCACATTGCGCCACCTGATCCAACATCGCACGCGCTTCAAAGTGCTGTTGACTGGCTCGCATGCGATCGAAGAGTTGCACCATTGGGCCAATTATCTGATCAACGTTCAGGTCGTCCACATTGGTTATTTGAAAGCCGAAGAGGCGCGCCAACTGATCGAACGACCTGTCAAGGATTTTATGTTGCGGTACGAAACCGCAGCCAGCCAACGCGTGCTAGCTTTAACGCGCGGCCATCCGGCCCTCACGCAATTACTCTGCTACGAGATCGTCGCGCTGAAAAACCAGCAGCCGCCCAACCAGCGCCGTCTCGCAACGGTGGCAGATGTAGAAGCCGCCGTAGCGTCGGCCTTGGTGCATGGCAGTATGTTTTTCAGTGAACTGGAAAACGGTCAATTAGATCCACATAGTGCCGCCCTCTTGCGTCTCCTCGCCGCACAGGGAGAAGGTGCCCGAGTGAGTGAGACAACCCTTACCGCGTACGATCCCGCGCACGCCGAACAGGCACTCAAATTGTTATTAAAACGTGAATTGATCGAGCCAATCGATGGCGGTTATCGCTGCCAAGTGGAACTGATTCGTCGTTGGTTTATTCAATAGTTTTATTCAATAAATGGGCTATCGATCTCGAATACCCAGCCATGAATTGACTGGGTTCCCAGGATTTTTGTTTCATTTGCTGTCACTGCTCGACCGGCGTATACTATAGATTCTGTGCTATTCACGTTTGTGCTTACCCTATTTATTCATCACACATGGTTGGAGGAACTTCATGAAACCGATTCGGATCGGTGTTGTCGGCTGCGGCGCGATTGCCCAGGTGCACCATATGCCTAATTTACATGCCTTGCAAGATCTCTTTGAAGTGACGGCCGTTTGCGACGTTTCTGCTGGCACCGCGGCCTATGTGGCGCAACGGTTTAATGTGCCCCAGCACTTCACAGATTATCGAGATTTACTGGCAACGGATGTAGAAGCCGTCTTGCTCTGCCAGTCCGACCCGAAGACCGATGTTGCGCTTGCCGTCTTTGAGGCCGGCAAACATCTCTTTATCGAAAAACCAATGTGCTTCTCGCTGGAAGAGACCGATGCCATCATCGCCGCCCACAAGAAATCGGGCAAAGTGGGGCAAGTCGGCTATATGAAGGTCTATGATCCAGCCTACGAATATGCCAAGCAAGAAGTCGACAGCATGAAAAATATTCGCTTTGTGCAGGTGAATCACTTGCACCCAAGCAATGATCTGCATGTGCGCCAATTCCATGTTGAACGGTTCGACGATATTCCCGCCGATGCGATGACATCAACGCGCGCCGCGCGCACAGCCGCCCGCCGCGATGCGATTGGCGATGTGCCACCCCATGTCGAAGGCGCTTTTTATCTGCTCTCCGGCAGCATGATCCACGATATCTATGGCATGCGAACGATGATGGGCGTGCCCAACAAGGTGGTCAGCTCGGAGATCTGGTTCGATGGCCGTGCCGTGACCATGACGTTGGAATACCCAAGCGGCGCCCGTTGTGTGGCCAGTTGGGTGGATCTGCCCAATTTGTGGGATTTTCGCGAGACGCTTGAAGTTTATGGCGACGACAAACGTGTGTTGATCACCTATCCCACCGGCTTCTCACGCGGGATTCTCTCGACGATTACAGTGCAAGGGGTGGACGAGAAGGGCACGACCTATCGCATGGAGCCGGCGATCGATTGGGAGAGCGCCTTTAGTCGCGAGTTGCGCCATTTTTATGATTGTGTGGCCAACGGCGCCACCTGTCGCACGCCAGTAGAGTCGGCACGCGATGACATTGCGCTGATTATTGATGTGATTAAGGCGTACCAGACTCAGGCGTCGGTCGCGCGCTAAGCAATTGCAGGATGGGGCATCTGATGACCGTCCTACGAGATCGCGCGCAATTTAAAGATGCGCCAGCTCATTGAGCGGTTTACAAATAATTGTTGGGGTTCTCTGCGGTTAACCCTTCGGCTTTTGCCGCTTTGAGCAGATCTTTGTCGGCAGTAACAAAGATCAACGCGGTGTTGTTCGCTGCGAACAACACCGCGTTGACGACCAACGCGGTCGCCAATTGTACGGCGTCGTAGCCGCGCAAACGGTAACGTTGGGTTAAATTGACCGCGCGATCAATGACATAAGGACTCATTGCCACAAGGTTATATTCGAGTTTACAGTGTTGTGCTAAAATGTTTACTGCGCTATCACGCAATTGACGCGAAATACCGTCGGGTGCCCGTTGTCTAGCCGCTAATGCTGCGGCAACTTCGACCTGAGTAACTTCAGCGATGTTGATTATATGCTCATTCTGCTGATCAGTGAGATTTGCAACCCAGTGACTGCCAAGCTCTGGCAGATAACGCTTTACGAGTGCGCTTGAGTCCATAAAAAAGTAACTCATTCTTTGGGGCCACGCATTTCGAGGATGAGTTCACTTAGAGGGGGACCGCCCGCCGCATCTAGAGCAGCGCGCACTTCTTCCAAGGTCATTGTAGCCTGTGCCGCTCGCTCTTCCATCTCCGGCCCAAGTTCGGCCAATAACCCCGCAGCGCGTAAGATGGCGCGTGCTTGTTCACGTTGATCAAGTGGCGCAATCGGCGGCAACCGTTCAGCTAACAAGTCACGTACAATATCCTGGGATGGTTTGCCTTGTTTCTGCGCCAGATCGCGCAACCGTTCGTACAGATCGATTGGTAGTTCAAGGACTAGTTGTGTCATTTATCCCGTTCCTTTCTTACACATACTCTGCAAAGCAGAAGCATAAAAAGATTCTAACAGGTTGGCTGGTCTATGCCAATTTTGCGTTTATACAGACCTAAACCTTTTCAAAGTGACTAAGTGTACAGAGTTGATATTTTACCCATAAAACACTATTATTTCTCCTACAAATAAAGTACCTAGAACGAATAAGGAGACTCAAACCATGCCCCTAAAACTGGCCTGTGCCGATTTCACGTTCCCCTTGTTGTCACATGACAATGTATTGAAGCTCATCGCCATGCTCGATTTACAAGGGGTAGACATTGGGCTTTTCGAGGAGCGCTCACACTTGTGGCCGTCGCGCGAATTTGAAGATGTGACCCAATCGGCGCGCCTATTAAAGCGTAAACTGGATGATCTTGGCTTGCAAGCCGCCGATATTTATTTACAAATGGCGCCAGATTTTCAGCTTTATGCCGTCAACCATCCCGAAGCCGCGCGCCGCGCCCACGCTCGGGCGTGGTTTGCCAAAGCACTTGAATATGCCAACGAAGCTGGCGCAAAACATGTGACGGCGCTGCCAGGCGTCCACTTTACAACCGAGCCACTGCGTGCATCCTTAGACCGCACTGTCGAAGAATTGAGTTGGCGGGTTGAGCAGGCGCAACAACAAGGAATTGTTTTTGGTGTGGAGGCGCATGTTGGCTCGATTGTACCCGACCCAACGAGCGCCGAGCAACTGATCAAACAGGTGCCGGGCCTGACTTTGACACTAGATTATACCCATTTTACGCGCAACGGCACGCCCGACGCCGTGATCGAGCCGTTGGTTAAATATGCCAGCCACTTTCATGTTCGGGGCGCGCGCACCGGTCGGTTGCAGGATAGCTTTGCGCATAACACCATCGACTATCGGCGCGTTTTTGCCGCCATGCAGGCCAGCAATTACCCAGGTTGGCTTGGCATTGAATATACGTGGCAAGACTGGGAACATTGCAACGAATGCGACAATGTGGCAGAAACAATTTTGTTCCGTGACTTTTTGCAGTCGTTGACCGGCTGAGCCGGAAGATTAATGGCTGTTTTGCAAGGATTAGGGATACGGGATTAAGGGATATACCTAGTCCCTAATCCCGTATCCCTAATCCTTACCCTTTTGTGTCGCATAACTCAGCCCGATGAGGGCTGCCGAGACAATCGCGATGGCCAGGCCAAATTGCAAGGTTGCCTGGGCGTCGCGCCAGGCCATAACGTTTTCCAAAAAGTTAACCCCCATCACCAAAATAATGACGCTGCTTAGTTTGGTCTTCAATTCATACAGATTGTGCGCCAACATCCAATCGGGCAGATTGAGTTTATCGATGAACAATTCGTACAGGCTCACCGCAAAGAGATAGAGCGCGGCTGCGATGAGAAATGCATCCAACAATTGCACCAACCCGCTGATAATTTGGGGATCTTGCCCATAACTCACCACGATTTTCTGTAGAATTTTGAAGGTCTTTAGCCCGCCCCAAACAAAGGCCATGAAAGCGGCGAATAGCAAAGCAACAACACCGATGAGCGCCATATAGCGGCTACTTTCGATCAATTTGCGCATAATATCCTGTTCGTCAGCGTCGTGATGGGCGGATTAAGTAAACGCGGCAGCCAATGGATTTGCGCTCAATAGGCATTCGCTAGGCACAGCGGTCTTTTGTGTTGTTATCCTAAACCAATTAAACAGAGGGCGTCAAGAAAAAGCAAATTTCTCGGCGCCCTCTGTTTAATTAGTGTGCTGGTTTATCGCTTACCCTGTGGAATCGAGCTTAAGAAAGTGAAGAATCGACAAGCGTTTTGCTGGTCTCGACTTTATCTTCTGTCTCTAAACGGCGTGCCCGCACCAGCGAGGCCACGACGGCGACCGTGAGAATAGCTGCGATCACAGCTAGTGAGGCCAGCGTTGGAATCTTGAAAGCGGTGTCGGTCAGCAACATTTTTGCGCCGACAAAGGCCAGCACGACAGATAAACCCAACTTTAGATAATGGAACTTATGCACCACGCCCGCCAACACAAAGTAGAGCGACCGTAGCCCTAAGATGGCAAAGATATTCGACGTGTAGACAATAAAGGGATCATGCGTGACGGCAAAGATGGCCGGAATCGAATCGACCGCAAAGATCAGATCCGTGGTTTCGATGATCACTAACACCAGCAGCAACGGCGTTGCCATCAGCACACCGGCTTGGCGAATGAAAAATTTGTCGCCTTCAAACTTTTGGGTCACCGGCACCAGTTTGCGAAAGAGGCGCACCACCGGATTCGCCTCTGGCTCAATTTCCTCGTCCCCTTGGCGTGCCATGCGAAACCCAGTGAAGATCAAAAATGCCCCAAAGACGTAGATGATCCAGTGGAATTCTTCGATCAATGCTGCGCCAAGGGCAATCATCGCGCCGCGCATCACCAACGCACCGAGAATGCCCCAAAAGAGCACCCGATGTTGATAGGAGGCCGGCACGCTAAAGTAGGTGAAGATGAGCACGATGACAAAGATATTATCAACGCTCAGCGCTTTTTCGATCAGGTAACCAGTGAGAAAAGCAATCGACGCATCACTGTTAGAAAGCAAACTATGCGGCGACATGCGATCCCAAAAGAGCCAGATCAGCCCACTAAAACTCAGGGATATCGCAATCCAGACCACGCTCCAGGTGAGCGCTTCTTTGACCGAAATCGTGTGGGCATGGCGATGAAAGACACCCAAATCTAGCGCCAACATGGCTAAAACGAAAACATTAAAGCCAATCCAAACCCAAAGCATACTGCCATCCATCGTAAATCTCCTTTTAAGTTCGTTGGCGCTGCGCTTCGCATAACCGCCAACGATTACTTGGTGAATGGCCGTAGGGCATAAAAAAAGCGAGACCCCACGGCAAAAAATGTCGTGGTGGTCTCGCTATTAGTGAGTCGATTGAGAAAATCGGTATTCACGTACAAACAACCGGAAGCTTTATTTTTATGGCTTTGCACGTCGCTTATCGCAACTGCAAAGTTTGCTTCGTCTTGACGATTGTTTGATCCGCTTGACGCGGACAGCTACTCCCCTACCTGAACTATATCTTAACAGCCATTCCTGTCTTTGTCAAATCTTGGTTGCTATTTCGGCTGAGGTTACAGATGTCTCTGGATTGACGGGCAGGCTTGGTAGTTGTTCCTCTACGACAAAGTAACGAGCCCGTACCAGTGAAGCAACCACCGCAACCCCAATAATCGCCGCAACAACGATCAGCGAAAGCGGCGTAGGAATTTTGAAAGCTGTCTCCGCCAGCAACATCTTGGCGCCGACAAAGACGAGTACGACTGAAAGACCCAGTTTTAGATAGTAGAACTTGTGGATCATCCCCGCCAGCACAAAGTAGAGCGAACGTAGCCCCAGAATGGCAAAGACGTTCGAGGTATAGACGATGAAAGGATCTTGGGTCACGGCAAAGATCGCTGGAATCGAATCGACCGCAAAGATCAGATCAGTGGTCTCTACCATCAGCAGCACCAGAAACAATGGGGTCGCCATCAATACGCCAGCCCGGCGGATAAAAAACTTGTCATTTTCGTACTGCTCAGTCACGGGCATCAGGCGCTTGAACAGCCGGATCAACGGGTTTTTATCGGGATGCACTTCTTCTGTGCGATGCGTGGCCATCCGAATGCCGGTAAAGATCAGGAAGGCTCCAAAGATGTAGATGATCCAGTGAAATTCCTTGATCAAAGTGGCGCCAAGGGCAATCATCACGCCACGCATCACCAGCGCACCGATAATCCCCCAGAAGAGCACCCGATGCTGATAGAGCGCCGGTACACTAAAGTAGGTGAAGATGAGCACGAAGACAAAGATATTGTCCACACTCAGCGCTTTCTCGATCAGGTAGCCGGTGAGAAAGGCCAGCGCTGCGTCACTGTTCGTGTAACCACTGTTCGGCGCAATCCGATCCCAAAAGAACCACAAACCGGCATTAAAAACCAAGGCCAACCCAATCCAGACAACACTCCACGTCAACGCCTCTCTGACTGAAACCACATGAGCATCGCGGTGAAAAATCCCCAAGTCTACAGCCAGCATAGCCAGCACAAAGAGATTGAACCCAATCCAAACCCAAACCATGCCATCCATCTAAAAAACTCCTTGTTAAGTTTGTTGGCGCTGTGCTTTGCACAACCGCCAACGATTACTTGGTGAATGGCCGTAGGGCATAAAAAAAGCGAGACCCCACGGCGTTGTTAAATAAACGCGTGATGGTCTCGCTGATAGTGACTCGATTCATAAAATCGCTATTCACGTACAAACAGCCGGAAATGATTGTTCGATCACTTCGTATTGACGGCTATTCGATCCGCCAGAGCGGACAGCTACTCCCCAACCTGGCTAATAAGTTAACACATTGTAGATGTTTTGTCAAGCATTTTTTTAAAGATTTATATGAAAATCTGATTAGAGTTTTTTAATCTTTAAAGAGTAGAAAAAGCCACTTTAATCGTTGATCGAAATAGTAATATACCGCTTCGCATTTTTTCAGATTTTACCTTTGCTTTTTCCTGTGCCAGGTGGCAAAAATTCAGTCTTTAATTCTGAATTAGTTGACGTATGAAAGTCTATCCTCTGTGGACCATGCTATAATGGATAGAGGTTATATAACACCGTTTGGACAAGGAAAAAGGACGTCTTATGCCTAAAGTGCTCTTCTTTACTTCATTACCACCCACAACTGCCGCGTTACTAACCCAGTATGCGCCCCCAGATTTCGATGTCGCCACCTATCCGATTGGCTTACCGGATGCTGAGAAAATCCCTTTGGTGCAGGACGCCGATTTTCTGATCCTCTTTCCTGGTCAAATCACCGAACCGGTGTTGCGAGCCGCAAAACGGGTGAAGTTGATCCAACTGGTGAGCGTGGGCTTTGACAAGATGGATTTACCCCTCTGCCAACAATTAGACATTCCCGTTGCCAACAACGGTGGCGCGAACGCATTGGATGTGGCCGAACACACCCTCGCGATGCTCCTCAGCTTCTACCGGCGCATGAACGAACTAGACCACCATGTGCGCAATAACCAGTGGTCACTGATCGATTCGGG
>JAPLGZ010000565.1 GCA_026389895.1 Chloroflexota bacterium
CTGAGAAGGCACAGAGAAAAAGCCAACATTCGCAGGTATTGTTGCTCTGTAGGCGCTGTGACAGCGTCGCTTCAGTAGAAGCGTATTTCTCTGTGCCCTTTGTATAACCACTTTTTTATCTCGTCTACATGACATGCCATACGGCTCTGAGCGCCGGCCGTGATCAGTGCGCGGCCACCGTCGCGCCCGCAATGCTGTCCAACTCCGCCAGGATTTGCGGCGATAGCGTCAACTGCCCGGCGGCCAGATTCTCATGAAGGTGGGCGACCGACGATGTACCGGGGATCAACAGCATATTGGGTGACCGGTGCAGCAGCCATGCCAGCGCAATCTGCATTGGTGTGGCCCCGAGGCGTTCGGCGACGGACGATAGCGTGGACGATTGCAGCGGTGTGAACCCACCAAGCGGGAAGAACGGTACGTAGGCGATGCCCTGCTGGGCCAAGTCGTCGATCAGGGCGTCGTCGTGGCGATGGGCCAGGTTGTAGTTGTTCTGCACGCACACGATATCGGTAATCGCCTGCGCCTCGGCCATTTGGGCAGCCGTGACGTTGCTCAGGCCAATATGGCGGATTAGCCCCTGACGCTGGAGGTCGGCCAGTGCCGTCACCTGCTCGGCAATGGACCCTTCTTCGGGGCCGAGGCCTGCCCCCATCAAACGGTAGTTGACAATGTCGAGCGTCTCAAGCCCCAGGTTGCGGAGGTTGTCGTGGACACCAGCGGTCAGCTCTGCAGGCGAAATAGCGGGCAGCCACAACTCGGCAGAAGGCCGGCGAGCCCCCAGTTTGGTGACGATCACCAGCTCTGCCGGATAAGGATGCAGCGCCTGACGGATGATCTGGTTGGTGACATGCGGGCCGTAGAAATCCGAGGTGTCGATATGGTTCACACCCGCCGTGACAGCCGCGCGGAGGAGCGCAACGGCGCCTTCCGGGTCCTTAGGCAGCCCCCACACACCAGGGCCAGCCAACTGCATCGCGCCGTAACCTATCCGCTGAACCGCTAAGGACGTACCAGGGAATGTGAAACTGCCACCAAGCTTGCGTTCATTCACTTTGCCACTCATTGTATTGCTCCTTTGTCGTGTAAACAAAAATAAGAATTAGGTGTAAGTATAAGCGGCATATTACAAAAGCCAAATTTTGAAACTTGTAACAAAAAATAATAGCAGGGCGGCGGGCAGCGTAAGCGTAATCTAAGCAAATCCGTAGCCAGCATGGGTTAATAATTTGTCTGATCGTTCACTTCACCCTACAATAAACCGCACAGAAAGGAACAAAATCTTGTGAATGATCAGACAATTGTCTACCAGCTAATTCTTGCCTCGGCCAGCCCACGCCGCCAACAATCGTTGGGCTCAACCTTATTAGGCAAACCGGCGCACGCCCAAGAAGCGACAGAAATGCTCGTTGCCTTGCGCGCTCAAATTCATGAAGTCCATACCGGCGTGAGCGTCTTTGCCACCGACAGCCACCAGCAACGCACCCTTGTCAACACGACGCGCGTTCGTATGCGGAATTATAGCGATGCCGCCATTGCTGCCTATGTCGCCACCGGCGATCCACTGGATAAGGCTGGCGCCTATGCCATCCAACACCGGGAATTTGACCCCGCCGCCGAGTTGGACGGCTGTCTTTCGGGTGTGATGGGCTTGCCACTGGGCGATCTGCGCGATCTGCTCGCTACATTTGCCATTACCCTGCCCCGGCCCGTGGCGTTAGCCTGCACACGGCATGGCGATTTTGGTTGTTGTCAAGCATAGTGCGTAATTGCCTACTAACATAGCAGACAATTCATGATATACATGTTTGGAAAGACGCGGTAGTCTGTGGGCCAATAAACCAGTGACCAAGCCCAGAAGCACCGACTGCCCTATCGATTCATGCCAATATCAACCGAATTGATTAGTTCGAACCCATTATGACTACACGAAACAACCGTACTTCTCTCCTCCTAACGCTCACCGAATATGGCCTTTATTGTGCAGTGGGTGATTTTTATATTGATCCCTGGCAACCTGTGCCGCGTGCGGTTGTCACCCATGCCCACTCGGATCACTGCGTCTATGGCTGTCAAACTTATTTGGTGGCGCAGGCCGGCGAGCATGTCTGCCGAATGCGCTTGGGCGAGACAGCCTTGCTCCAGACCGTGGCCTATGGTGAAGCCACCTATCTGAACGGTGTGCGTGTCTCTTTGCATCCAGCGGGTCATATTCTGGGTTCGGCGCAGATACGCGTGGAATATCAGGGGGAAGTTTGGGTCGTCTCTGGTGATTATAAGCGAGAGGCCGATGCCACTTGCGCCAGCTTTGAAGTGATACCCTGCCATCATTTTATCAGTGAAGCCACATTTGGCCTGCCGATCTACCACTGGCAGCCATCCCAAGCGATCTTTGCGCAGATCAATCAGTGGTGGCGCAATAATGCGGAGCACGGCAAAGCTACGATTCTCTACTGTTATGCCTTGGGTAAGGCCCAGCGGGTGTTAGCCGGGATTGATGCATCGATTGGCCGGGTCTTCACCCATGGCGCGGTCGAGCGGCTCAACCAAGCCTATCGGGCGAGTGGGGTGGCCTTGCCCGAAACCGTCTATGCCATGTCAGTCGGCAAAGTCGATTATCGTGGCGCCTTAATTATCGCCCCAGTTTCGGCGCGCGCCACTTCGTGGGTCAACCGCTTTGGCGACCATGCCTCCGGTTTTGCTTCAGGGTGGATGCGGATTCGCGGGGCGCGACGCCAACGGGCGGTTGACCGCGGCTTTGTCCTTTCTGACCACGCCGATTGGGATGGCTTATTAGCCACAATCAAAGCCACGGGGGCAGAACGTGTCGGTGTCACCCATGGCTATACGGCCGTGCTCGCCCGGCGTCTATTAGAGTTGGGCATCGATGCCTATGCAATCGAAACCCGCTATCGCGGCGAGACCAATGATGCGTCAGAGGCAGAATTGGCGAGTGAGACATAAGGCAACAGGTAGCCAAGGAGATACGGTTACTCTTCTACTTATTTACGCCATCATTCATTACCCAAACGCACATGAAAGCATTTGCTGATCTATACACAACCTTAGACGAAACCAACAAGACCAATGCCAAAATCGAGGCATTGCGCGCCTATTTTCAGGGTGCGCCACCCGCAGATGCCGCCTGGGTGCTCTATTTCCTGATTGGACGGCGCCCGCGGCGGGCGATCGCCGTGCGCAAGCTGGCCGAATGGGCCGCCCAAGAAGCCGACATTCCCGATTGGCTCTTTAGTGAATCGTACGATGCCGTCGGCGACATTGCCGAGACAATTGCGCTGATATTGCCAGAAACCGGCGCGGTTAGTGAATTATCCTTGCATGACTGGGTGGAGGCGCGCCTGCTCGGTCTGCAAGGATTGCCAGAACCAGAACAGCGAACGCTTATCCTCCAGGCCTGGCGCGAACAGAGTCGTCAACAACGGTTTATCTGGAACAAATTGATTACCGGTGAATTCCGCGTGGGCGTCTCACAAAAGCTGGTCACGCGGGCGTTGGCCGAGGTCAGCGGGCTGGACGAAGCCACATTGGCGCACCGTTTGATGGGGCAATGGGAACCAACACCGGCCTTTTATCAGGCTTTATTGGCATCTGAAGTTCAGGATGCGCAGATCAGCCGCCCCTATCCTTTCTTTCTGGCCTACCCGATTGAAGGCGATCCAGCGGCAACGCTTGGCGAAATCCACGAGTGGCAGACCGAATGGAAATGGGATGGTATTCGTGCCCAGTTGATCCGCCGTGCGGGGGAGACTTTTCTCTGGTCGCGCGGCGAAGAACTTGTAACGGACCGCTACCCAGAAGTGGTTGCAGCGGCGGATCAGTTGCCAGATGGTGTTGTCCTTGACGGCGAATTGTTGCCGTGGAAAGCCGGTCTGGTGCTGCCTTTTGCCAAATTGCAACAGCGCATCGGGCGCAAGAGCTTAAGTCGGAAATTGCTTGGCGATGTGCCGGTGATCTTTCTCGCCTATGACTTACTTGAATACAACGGTGTAGATTGGCGCGCCCAACCGCTACACCAACGGCGCGCGCAGTTGACCGAAATTATCCAAGCGTTCTCCCAAGAAGGCCCCCTGCTGCTTTCGCCGCTGGTTCAGGTTGATTCGTGGGCCGCGTTGGCCGAGCAACGGGAGGAAAGCCGCGGACGCATGGTCGAGGGACTTATGCTTAAGCGCATCGATTCGCCCTATCGTGTAGGGCGGCAGCGTGGCGATTGGTGGAAGTGGAAGATCGAGCCTTATACGGTGGATGCCGTGCTGATCAACGCCCAACGCGGCTCTGGTAAACGGGCCAGCCTTTATACGGATTACACATTTGGCGTCTGGGACGATGCCGGGAATTTGATTCCCTTTGCCAAGGCCTATTCGGGGCTGACCGATGCAGAGATCCGCCAGGTGGACGCGTTCATTCGGCGCAACACCTTAGAAAAATTCGGACCTGTGCGCACCGTTAAACCAGAATTAGTCTTTGAATTAGCGTTTGAAGGCATTCAACAATCCTCACGTCACAAATCCGGCATCGCCGTACGCTTTCCCCGCATCTTACGCTGGCGACAGGACAAGCCACTGGCGGAGGCCGACACATTAGCCACCATTCGAGCCATGTTGCCAACAGAAGCGTGATTCGACCGTCAACGGTCATTGATTGTGCTATCGTTGCATCCGCAGCACCGCTTGATGCCTTGCACGCCTGTTACACGGATAAGACCGGCCATGCCATTTTGCCTGGGCTTTGCCACACTCACAACCAGCCTCCACAGCACGGGTGGGATCCATCCTCAAAACCTGCTCTTTTAGTATTCCCTACACGAAATCATGGCCGCTGTTGTAACAACAGCGGCCATTCCTTGGGCTATTGGGATTGCCAGCCAACGCTAAAAAACAGGCATTATAATTGTAATAACTTTGCAACAAATTATACGCCTAATTAAGGTACAATGATACTTATTGATTCAAAGTAATATTAGGCTCGTTCAAAACAAGAAGAACATATGCTTACTTGGAAAAAACTTCAAGTGGTGGAATATGCAGTGAGAGAACGGCGCTGGCCGAGCCGCCTATTCATGTTTTGCGCCTTGTCGATCAGCATATTGTGGGCCTTTGGCTTCCGCCCACTCTTCGCCCACGAGAATCGCCCAGTCAATGACCAGGGAATAGACAACCTGCTTGTCGATGAGGCGCAGTGTGGGATTGATGGTTATCGCATCCCTGGCACAGATCTCTGCACCCACGGTGCAGATCTGCCACCAACAGTCGAGCAGATCCAGGCCATTCAAGCGGCGCGGGCGAACACACCAGCGTCACCGATTGCTTGTAGCGGAGATGGAGTGAGCGGAAAGCGGGTGCAGATGATGTATGTGCACACCAGCGATCAGCCGGATCAATATGCGCAGTTGGTAGAGAAGATCCGTGCCATTGCGGCAGATGTGGATGCAATCTACGAGGCAAGTGCGCAGGAGACGGGTGGTCATCGCCATGTTCTATTTGTCACCGATGCGAATTGCGAAATTGATGTCGTAGCCGTAACCCTGCCCCCCAATGCGAACAATAGCTTTGTCGGAACGATCTCTGGCTTGAACGCACTAGGCTATGACGCGCCGGACCGCAAGTATCTACTTTTTGTCGATTCGGCGCTCTATTGTGGCATTAGCACAGTCAAACGCGATTCACAACCTGGTCTAGACAATGCCAATAATCAAGAGGTTGGTTATGCACGTATTGACCGCATCTGCTGGGGCCCGCTGACAGCCGCCCATGAACTAACCCATCTCTTAGGCGGTGTGCAAACCGATGCCCCCCACACCACAAACGGCTGGCATTGCACCGACGAACATGACATTATGTGCTATCCAGACACCAACGATTCCCCAGCCATGACAGTGACCTGTGACGAAGAAAGCCACGAATATCGGTTAGACTGTCATCATGATGATTATTTCCACACAGATCCAGCCGTTGGGAATTATTTATACACCCACTGGAACGTGGCGAACAGTGAATTTCTGTCAGATGCCCCGATCAGTGAATCGACGCCGGCAGCTGGCGAATCATTGGGGCAGAACATAACCATCAGTGGCACAATCGTTTACCTGCCGCTGGTGAGCAAGTAGCAAAAAGAGACGCTGGCCCAACAACAGTGGATTGAGTTATCCTACAGTAGCGAATATTTAGGTGCGCTGAACTTCAGAGGTTCAGCGCACCTTTTTTATCTACTCTGTAGAGGGACGAAATGGTCTACTTCCCGATGAGTTGTATACGTCAACCTGGTGCGTGCAAAATGCGCGAAAAGTTTAGGAAGCGCCTCAAGGCTCTCACTGCGTTACTGAATCCTTTCGACTCGCCCGGTCGTCGTATATAGTGAACACCATGATCATAGTGGTCACCGATTGAATGATAGATCAGCGATATGGAAAGGTGCAGATAGCCATGCCAGGACCACCCCTTGTTTCAGAACCTTTAGGCACCCCAGCGGCGTTCGAAGCGCTAGTGCAAGAGATCCGCCCGGAACTCCACCAATATTGTGCGCGCATGATTGGATCGATCATAGATGCCGAAGATGTCGTGCAAGAGGCGCTGGCGAAAGCGTATACGGCCCTCCCGACGACCGCTGTTGCTAACCTGCGCGGGTGGCTCTTTCGCATCGTGCATAACAAAGCGATTGATCACCTACGGCGCGCCCATCGCCAGCAGAATCACTGGCAGCCAATGGAACAGCTTGACGAAGACGCGCTGTTTGTGGAACCGGATTCGCCCCTTGAGGAACAGGAATTGGTCGCCGTGGCGCTGGCGGTCTTTCTCCAACTCGCACCGAAACAGCGAAGCTGCGTCATCCTGAAAGACGTGTTGGGCTATTCGCTCGCTGAAATTTCCGAGTTGCTCGACGCCACGGTGCCCGATATTAAATCCAACCTGCATCGCGGGCGGACCCGGCTGCGCGAGCTTTCTAGCGCGGTCACCGACGACGCGCCGACGGTGCTGGGTCAGCAAGAGCGGGCGCTGCTCACCCAGTACATCGACCGCTTCAATGCGCGCGATTTTGATGCGGTGCGCGCCATGCTGGCCCAGGAGGTACGGCTGGATCTCTTCAACCGGACGACGCGGCGCGGACTCGCCGAGGTTGGCGAATACTTTCATCGATACGCGCAGCAGGATGATTGGCAGCTCGCTTTGGGCACTGTTGAGCAGCGTCCCGCCATTCTGGTCTATGACAGCCATAAAGCAGCGTCGCCGCCGGTCTACTTTATGTTACTGGCGTGGAAGAATGCGCAGGTGAATTATATTCGGGATTATCGTTACACACCCTATGTGATGCGCAATATCCAATTAGAGGAAGAGAAACAGTGATGAAACAGATCATTGGTAGCTTGATTGCAGCACGCGCCATCCAGGGGGCGGCGCGGCGCTGGTGATGCCACTGGCCGTGACACAGCTGAGTGTAATCTTCCCACCAGATCTACGGGGGAAAGGCATTAGGCATTTTCAGTGGCATCAGCCCCAACCAGCGCCACAGGGTCTTGACGCCAGTAAACGCACCGGCCTGAGCAAAAGAGAAGGGCGAGACCATAGCGTCTCGCCCTTCTCTTTAAAAGCGACCAGCCTTTATGTCACGCTCGGCACCCTACATATTGTCAAGAAGCGGCGCAGCGCATCCAGATCACCTTCGACCCGAATGATGCCCTCGGCCAGCGCATTGTCCAGGTCGATCTCACCCAACAGTAACCCCAAATAGACCGGCACTCCTGCATACAACGCCATATCAGCCTGTGGCGGCTCACCCTGCTGCACAGAAATCTCGCCACCGGCAATCCGCACCTGCTGGACCTCATCGCCGATGTGCAGCGCATAGGTTTCATTGACACCCTGCGCCAGTTCGGCTCTAAAAAAGGTTTTGGGGGTCAAGGCATAGGAGCCCACATGCAACACGTTGACCCCTTCCATAGAAGACGGCACAAATTGGCGCCCCCATTTGCCTAGTTCAAGCAACGATTTTTCCAAAGCCCGCCCCGCCGCCGTTAACTCATAGACCGTTGACCCGGCGGGCGGTGGCAGGATGCGTCGCCGAATCACCCGATTTTGCTCCAAGTCTTTTAGGCGCTCCGTCAGCAAATTCGTGCTAATGCCTGGCAAGCCGTCGATTAAATCTTTAAAGCGGCGCGGGCCAGGGAGCAACTCCCGAATAATCAGGATCGTCCAGCGCTCGCCCACAATATCCAGGGCATAGGCTAGCCCACACAATTGATTGTAACTTCGAGTTGACATAGATTATTTATAATGAATTCAAAATTTGTGCGAGATGTCCCTTAAACAGACTCTCCGCCCACGGCAGGTTATGGAAACCGCGCAGCATAAAACACGACCCCGCATAGACCAACGAGACATGCATCGCAAATTTATAAAAGGCCATCCGCGCCGGGTCTAGATCGGTGCGGGTCAAGTAGCGGTAGTCCGCACCGTAAATCAATTGCAGAAACGTGTGTTCAAACTCCAGATCGGCAAAGTGGATGCCTTCGATATCCACAAAGTAGATGGCGGCAACTTCGTTGCCGGCTTGATCGCTTTGCTGCACGAGAACATGGCTACCGGCCAATTCGCCATGCAATAGGTGATAACTCGATCGCGGGGCCAGCGGCGCCCGTAACGCGCGGAGTTTTGCGCTAATTTGCGTTTGCTGCTCGGCCACGGCCGGTCGCACTTCTGAAGTGGCGGCCACCTCGAGCAAGGCACGTGCTAAGATCACGTCTTGCGGCGTCTGGCTTTGATCGCCAGGTAGATCCAACAGGCCCCCTGGATAGTCCCGTTGCTGCGCATGGAGTTTGGCAAGTTGGTCGCGGATCTGCAGCAGCAGGGCATGCTTGGCAGCAGCGTCCAACGCAGCGACAAAGGTATTAAAGTCCGCCCCAATGATCTGCTCGACGAAAGCAAAACGATGACCGCTGGCAACAACCCCAGCATACAAGACGCGCGGTACGTTGATCCCCTGCGCCAAGAGATAGCGCGTGTTTGTCAGAAACAGATCAGGCGCTTTGTCATCGGTCTGTGTCGCTTCAAACCCGCCAGCCACGCGCTCAGAGAAATAGTTCTCGGCATTATGCCAGAGGTACATGACGCATTGCACGCTGGGATTGCGTAGCTGAAGGAAGAACACTTGCTTGCGTGCGCCCCCTTTGAACTGCACAAAACTTTCAATGTCGCAGGTTGCGCCAAAGCAGTGGCGAACATGCAACAAAACTTCGTTTGGATCAAGCGCCACGTAATCTACCTATTATCCTATTTTTCGAGAATTAAACCTTCAGGGCCGCGATAAGAGCCATCCATACAGTATACATCAAATCAACTAAAGTTCAAGTCTAGAATTTTCAATAATCAATTTCAAAATTAGAACTTGACTTTTTGAAGTAACAGGTATATACTAAAACAGAACATTTGTGCTTTATTTGCCAAGCGAACATAAAAGGGATATGATGCAAAAAATCAAACTGAATGGTCCCTTGCTAGTGACCAAAGCGACTCCCCGTGTAATGCAGCCCCTGGTGTAAACCGTCTTCGGTTTCGCACCCTAAATAAAAGTCAGCCGTAAAATCAGAACGAAAGGCGAATTACGTATGAACATTGTCCTCTGGATTCTTCAAGTACTATTGGCGGCCCTCTATCTCTGGCATGGTTGGCTCATGATCGCCCCGCCGCCCGAAGTGGCGGCCATCATGAACACCTTCCTGCCGACCTGGTTTCGCCTCTTGATTGGCATTGCAGAAGTGCTTGCGGCGGTTGGTCTCATCTTGCCCGGTCTCACACGCATCCTGCCCCGGTTGACGACATGGGCCGCGGCCGGCCTCATGATTGTGATGGCAAGCGCCACGGTTGTCCATCTAGCCAGAGGTGAAACCAGCTCTGCCATCTCTGCATTCGTTATCTTGCTGCTCGTCACGTTCGTCGCCTATATGCGCTGGAAGATAAAACCTATCGCAGCACGCACAATAGTTTAAACAAAATTTTATCGCAACGCGACAAGATGAACGTTCAACCCGCAAAACAATGAAGTAGCATTTAACCGCTGTATGAACTCGCACGTAAACATAAGCACAAAAGGAGAATACAATGATCAAGCAATTTGCCGGTGCCTCCATCTGGAGCGAAGATTTGAACAACCTGTTGCCATTCTATCGAGATGTACTGGGGATCAAGGTCACGATGGAGTCGCCAGGTTTTGTTTTGCTGGGCGGGAATCCACCGGAATCCCCCGCCTTAGGATTGGGGACCCACAGCAAGGTGCGCGGTTCTAACAGTGACCCCGCGCGGTGCATGGTCGGCTTCGCCAGCGATGATGTCAAAGCCGACTGGCTGCGCTTGAAGGCGGCTGGGGTCGAGTTCGTTGATGATCCGGCAGGTGATGGCTTCCTTATCATTGCCACGTTGAAAGACCCTGAAGGCAACCTCGTTCAGCTCTTTCAAGTTCAATCAAATTAGCCGAGGCCATGGAGACGAGCAAGCCAAGCAACTGATCAGCGGTTATCCAGCAGATAGGACAAGTTGCATAACTGCTGTAACCAAAGGAGCAAAATGATGGCCGATAAAAACCCCACCGTTGAACTACAGCCGCAATTTAGTAGCCCCGGTGCAACGCCGACCGCCTGGGCAGAGGCGCGCCGACAGTTGGAGGAGGCGCAGATCTACTGGCTATCAACCGTACGCCCAGACGGCCGCCCCCATGTCACGCCACTCTTTGCCGTCTGGCAGGATGATGCCTTGTATTTTGGCACCGGCGCGGATGAACGCAAAGCAAAGAATCTGGCCCACAACGCCCACTGCATCTTGACCACCGGCTGTAACGTAATTGCCGGTCTCGACTTGGTCGCAGAAGGTGAAGCTGTGCGAGCCAGCAATGAGCCAAAACTACAACGGGTGGCTGATCAATTCGCGAGGAAATATGGTTGGCACTATACCGTGCGCGATGGTCTCTTTCACGGCGACGAAGGCAACGTTGCCTTGGTCTATGCAGTAGCACCGACCACCATCTTTGGTTTTGGCAAGGGCGAATCGTTCAGCCAGACGCGTTGGCGCTTCTAGCAGGGTTTAGCATCTGTCCATCAAACTTTTTGCCGGGGCAACAGTTGCCTATGCTTTGGCGGTTGCTCCGCCGCATGACAAAGACCGCATACATTCATTTACAGGTGAAAGGAAGCAAAAAAGATGAGTAACCCTGCGGTGCAAACTGGCTATGCGCCCATCAACGGCTTGGCGCTCTATTACGAAATCCACGGCACAGGGGAACCGCTGGTCCTGCTGCACGGTGGCTTTGGCCTGACCGCGATGTTCAGTGAGCTTCTCCCCTTGCTCGCCAAGACCCGACAGGTGATCGGCGTCGATCTCCAGGCGCATGGCCACACAGTCGATATTGACCGGCCACTTCGCCTGGAATTCATGGCTGACGACGTGGCCGCGCTGATCAGACACTTGGGGCTTCCCAAAGCGGACGTCATGGGCTACTCCATGGGCGGCGGCGTGGCCGTGCGCACGGCAATCCAACATCCCGAGGTTGTCCGCAAACTTGTGGCCGTCTCGGTTCCTTTCAGGCGAAACGGGTGGTATCCTGAAATTCTGGCCAGCATGGAGCAAATGAATAGCACCGCTGCGGTATTTATGAAAGAGACACCGATGTACCAATCGTATGTCGGCGCTGCGCCCAAGCCAGAAAATTTCCCCCTGCTCTGCGAAAAGATGGGCGATCTGTTACGCCGGGACTATGACTGGTCCGCTGATATCGCGGCGCTGAAGATACCAACCCTGATCATCGTGGGCGATGCCGATAGCGTCTCACCAACGCATGCTGTGGAGTTTTTCAACTTGCTTGGCGGCGGCAAAATGGATGCGGGTTGGGATGGGGCTGGCATGTCCAATGCCCGGCTTGCCATCCTGCCGGCGACAACTCACTATAACGTTTTCTATTCCCCGGCGCTGGCGCCTGTGGTGATCCCGTTCCTCGACGCACCCATGCCAGCCACAAAGTAACCATTGCCCAAAACAAAGGAGATTATGATGAGAAAAGTTGTCGTCGCGATGTTCCTCTCGCTAGATGGGGTCGTCCAGGGGCCGGGTGGCGAAGATGAAGACCGCGAAGGTGGCTTTGCATACGGCGGTTGGACGGTGCCCTATGTGGATGATGAATTTATCTAGTTTAAAGCGGTCGAGATGAACGACATCGATACGCTGCTCCTCGGCCGCAAGACTTATGACGCCGCGGCCGAATCGTGGCCCAATCTAACCAATGATGAGATCAGCTTTGCCGACAAGATGAACAGCATACCTAAGTTTGTCGTCTCCTCTACCTTGGCATCAGGCTCGTGGAACCCGACTACGGTGATCAAAGATAATGTGGCAGAAACAGTGGCTGCCCTCAAGCAACAGCCTGGGGGAGACATCTATATCTATGGCAGCAACACGCTCGTCCGCACGCTGATGCAACAAGACTTAATTGACGAATACCGGCTGATGATTTATCCGCTTGTGCTAGGCAGCGGCAAGCGTTTCTTGGCGGGCGACATTGCGCCGGCCCAATTTAAATTGGTCGATAGCAAAATCTTCAGTTCGGGCGTGGTTGCGCTGATCTATCAACCTGCCCGAACGGCCTGACAACGGTCAAAGGGCTGACCATGCGAACATTGACCTTGCATTCCTGTGGATCATTCAGCTTCAAAGTAGCCTTACGTAACTCACGTTACGCAGACAATATGAAAAATGGGATAGAGGATAACTGATGGGCCCCACCCTAACCCTCCCCTAGGGAGGGAAC
>JAPLGZ010000032.1 GCA_026389895.1 Chloroflexota bacterium
CGCGCGGCGCCTACTACGAAAACTTGATTATCACCGCACCGCTCAAGTTGCAAGGTGTCGGTCCGGGCGGCTTTCAGGGCAATACTTTTGTCCCCGGTTCGATCATCGATGGCGGCGCTTTTGGTGGTGACACCGCATTAGCGGATGCCTGGCGCACCAAGATCGCCACCTTGATCGATGCCGACGGTAATCCGACCTGGCAGGGCAACCCAAATGTCAACGACGGCCAGACGATCTACCTGCTGGCATTGTCACAAACTCAGTATGGCACCAACTACAAGGCCAGCATTGATGGCTTTGATTTGCGCGGTGCCGACCAACAGGGCTTCCCCACCAACATCAATGAGATTGGTGGCGGTCCTACAGGTTTGCCGCCGAATGTTGTGACACAGGGTGGTGCGATCTTCGCCAACGCCTATGTCCGCAATTTGCAGATCACCAACAATGTGGTGCAGAACAACGGCGGCGGCTACGGCACCATCCGTATTGGTACACCAGATCTCCCACAGCCCAACACGAGCCAGCACAACGAAAATGTGCGCATTGCCAACAACCGCGTTATCGCCAACGGTGGCACCAACCTGGCTGGCGGTATTGGCCTCTTCGCCGGGGCCGACGGTTATGATGTGGCCGCCAACGATATCTGCGGCAACTTTTCGGCTGAATATGGTGGCGGTATTACGATCTATGGTCTCAGCCCGAACGGCAAGCTTCATGACAATCGCATCTACTTCAACCGTTCATACGATGAAGGCGGCGGTATCATGATCGCTGGTGAATTGCCAGCCAATCCAGCTACGCTTTCGCCAGGTACTGGGCCTGTGGACATCTACAACAACCTGATCCAGGCCAACTTGGGCAATGATGATGGCGGCGGTCTGCGCTTCCTGATGGCGGGTAACTTCCCGTTCAATGTCTACAACAACATAATCGTCAACAACGTCTCGACCCACGAAGGTGGCGGCATCGGCATCAACGACGCCCCCAATGTGCGGGTCTATAACAATACGATTATGAAGAATCTAACCACTGCTACTGCGGTCACCAGCGATGGTACGCCAGCCCCGGCAGGTCTTTCGACCTCGCAGAACAGCACCATGTTGCAGGCGACTCTGCCAAGTGGCTCGTCGATCTTTAGCAACCCTGTCCTCTTTAACAATATCTTCTGGGATAACCGGGCGGGCACACGTGGTGGTTCCACCGTCATTGGCCTCGGCGCCGCTGGCGATGCCACCCCGATCAACAATTGGGATCTAGGCGTGGCTGACGGCACAGGTCTGCTGGCGCCGACCAACTCGACCCTTCAACAGAGTGCGGGTGCGCATCCATTCACGGTAAGTCCGACCAACAGCGCGCTGGATCCGGCGGTCGTTGCGACCTATGATGCTTCGGTGGCCTTCTCCGTCTGGCGTAACAACCCGAACTTCGTGGGCGCAATCCTGGTGGCCCTAGATCTGCCTGCGAATCTGTTGGGCAACTACCATCTACAAAGCACATCGCCCGCGCAGAACCTTGGCGCGGCCAGCAAAGGTGCGGTCAACGCCCCGCTCTTTGACATCGATAACCAAACGCGTCCAGCGCTTGGGGGATATGACATCGGCGCCGACGAACTCCCTGGCAACATTGCGGATCTCGCCATTACCAAGACCGACAACCAGACCAACGTAGTCCGGGGCAGCCAGGTTACCTATAATATTGTTGTTGCCAACGCTGGCCCCAATGCCGTCAATCTGGTGCCTGTGGTCGATAACGTCCCCGCCACCCTTACCGGTGTAACCTGGACATGTACGGCTACCGGCGGGTCAAGTTGCAACGCTGCAAGTGGCAGCGGCAACGCGATTAACACATCCGTGAACCTGGCTACCGGCGGTTCTGCCACCTTTGCGGTGATCGGCACATTGCCTTTGAATGCGACGGCTACGACGCTAGCCAATACGGCTACGGTGGCTGCGCCAGCTGGCACAACGGACCCGAACGCAAGCAACAACAGCGCAACCGACACCGACACCATCGTGAATCCGCCGGCTGATCTCGCGATCACGAAGACCGATAATCAGACTAGCGCCAATGCAGGCGGTGCCGCCAACTACAGCATCGTCGTCACGAATAATGGCCCGAGTGTGGTTACCGGAGCAACGGTGGTCGACACCTTCCCAGCCATCCTGACAGTTGGCAGTTGGACGTGCGCTGCCACGGCTGGTTCAAGCTGCACCGTGGCTGGCACAGGTAACAACCGCACTGGGACGGTGACGCTCCTCAACGGTGGTAGCGCCACGTTTACTGCTAACACTAGTGTCGTGGTCGATGCGGCGGGTAATTTGGTCAACACGGCCACAGTGACGGCCCCAGCCAGCGTCACTGATCCGAACACAACCAACAACAGCGCGAGCGATACGGACAGTATTGTCCCAGCGTTACCAACGCTGAATACCCTTGATAATTTCAATCGGGCAAATGCGACTACCCTTAACACCGGCGCCCCTGCGGGTGTGAGCTGGAGTGTGGCCAACGGAAGCACCATTGCGGTTAACACCAACCAGGCATCTTCGAGTGGCGCGCTCCTTGGCTTGCCTGCTACTGCCTACTGGAACGGCCCGAGCAACGTGTTTGGCGCAACCCAAGGCGCAGCCTTTACCTTTGCCAACACACCAGTAAATGGGGCGAGTCTTATTCTGAAAGCCAGCGGAACCGCTGTGGCTGGTGTATTGCCGAACTTCATTCGTGTACGTTACAACGCTGGCCAGGTGATTGTCGAGACCACAACGAACCTGGGCATCAGTTATACATCGCTCGGTTCATTCGCCGCGACCTTTGCGAATGGCGACACGCTGACTGCTGTGGCTAATACGAATGGGTCGGTGGACGTGTGGAAGACGACGGCTGCGAACGTCACCGGCTACCTTGGTCATTCAGCGACCTCATCCTTCACCAGCACAGGCCGCATCGGTCTACAGTTGCCCAATGGCACGCGGGTCGATAACTTCAAAGGTGGCAATAGTTCGCTGATTGTTGTGGCAATTGCTGGGGTCGCGTTCCCACAGACAACCCTGCTGAACACCTTCTCGGTGGCCAATGGGCCGTTGGACAACGGGTGGGCCGGCGCCGTCAGCCCGAATAATTTCCGCATTCAATCGAAGCAAGTCCAGTCACGCCAGGACAGTGGCGCCGTCTGGTGGAATCCAGGTGTATTCGGCGCCAATCAGGAAGCCTTCCTGACCTTCAAGCGCATTGGCAAAAGCTCAAACAGCACCCTTCGCTGGCAGGGCCTCGTGCTGAAGCTAAATGGTGGTGAACCGGAGAATGTCGGTGCTAGCCTGATCGATGTACGCTACGCTAGCACCAAGGGTGTGCAGGTCCGTACCAAGGCGTCCGGCCAAGGCTGGATCCTGCAGGCGATGTTTAGCGCGGTCACTTTTAGTAATGGCGATCAATTAGGGGTACAGGCCCAAGCCGACGGCACTGTGATCGTCTACAAGAATCGAGTCAGTATTGGTAGTGTGAACGTGACAAGCGGGCCTGCTCCCTGGCCGACCGCTTACGCATCTGCCGGTGGCTCGATTGGGGTGACGTATAACTTTACCAGCGGTCGGTTCGACGACTTTGGTGGGGGTGACATGACTTCCCCACTGGTCGCCGCCGCGGCAAGTGATGCCCTGGGTGAGCCTGTCGAATCTGATATCACCGTCACTGAGGTTGAAGAAGGGATCGACGAAGATGCAGCAGAGCCGGTGGATAGCGAAATCTATCTGCCACTTGTGGCCGCTTTACCTCTGGAAAGTGAAGTGAACTTGGCTGCGGCGCTTCCTGCGCCAAGCAGTGAAGCTGACCAAACTACCGCAAACTCCATCGATAGTAACCGGGATCACGCTATCTATCTGCCACTCGTCTCTAATCAGTAAATCTGCCCGAATTTTCGACGCACAGCTCCGCTCGCTGGGTTGTGCGTCGAAAGCGACGGCCTTGAAATCCTTTTGCAGGAGGCATCGAAAGATGAGACAACCAATTTCTCGTCGTACCTTTATCCGATTCGCAGGTGGTGGAGCAGCCGTCGCAGCCAGCGCCAGCCTGTTGCCCCGCTTTGTAGGTAAGAATGTCTTGCAACCGACGGCGGTTGAGGCGGCCACCACGGCCGACCCAGCGCCCGATTTGTACCTGGCCGGTACAGACGGCTGGATCTCCTTGCCACCGACACCGGCCATTCCGCCCTTTCATCCCGATGTTTTGGCGCCATCCGGCCTAAGCACGTATATCTTCGGCTTTCGCAATGTCACGGGAATGTCGGATATTCAAAAGAGTAATCAGAAGAATAAGGCTCAGCATAATGCGCCGTTGTTCTGGGTTGATCAGTTTAACCCGGCCAGCCCTAAGGATTTTAGAGTGCAGTTGACCAATCTGGGCTTGGCCTTACGCCCCGATCTGTTTGATGCGCATACCCTGCACTGGCACGGCTTCCGCAATGTGATTCCCTTCTTCGATGGCGAGCCGACTGGCTCGGTGTCGGTGCCAGCCGGGCGTAATTTTACCTATGTGTATCGGCCACGTGAGCCAGGTACTTATATGTATCACTGCCATGTCGAAGATGTAGAACATGTCCACATGGGCATGACAGGGCTGGTCTTTGTCCGCCCACTGCAAAATGGCAACACCGCGCTTTATCCCAGCGGCAAATACGCCTACAACGACGGTGATGGCTCCACCGGCTACGACCGTGAATTCGCGATGTTCCTGAGCGAAGTCTGGGCCGAAGCACACTGGTGCGACGCCCACATTCAATTGCCGGAATGGAGTGACTATCGGGCCGACTTCGCCCTGCTCAATGGGCGAGTTTACCCAGAGACAATTGCGCCGAATGGTTCGATTGATCCGTTCCACCCTGTGTACGATGCCAACGGTGATTTAATCGCCCCTGCTGGCCATCCCAATTTGCAGCACCAGCCGCTCTCGGCGCTGGTGGAATGCAATGCTGGTGAGCGTGTGCTCTTGCGTTTTGCCAATCTGGGCTTCAAGGAGGCAGCCATGACGCTGGCTGGCATCCGTATGCGGGTGGTGGGCAAGGATGCCACCCCCATGCGTGGGCGGGATAACACCGACACCAGCTACGAAACTGAGACGCTTTCGTTCGGCGCTGGTGAGAGCATCGATGCGCTCTTTACCGCCCCAGCGCACTCGGGCAACGCTGGCCCCGATGTCTATATGCTCTATAACCGCCGCTACACAGAGGCGAATAACCTGGCGGGCGGTTTTGGTGGCCAAGCGACCGAGATCCGCGTCTATCCGAATGGTATAGCTGCGCAAACGACGCCCAATACCTAAACCAGCGGTCGAAGACCCGCGATAAGGAGTTAAAAATGCATACATTTCATCTCAAGTGGATGCGGTGGGGGCTGATGCTGCTGGTGGCAGGATTATTATCGGCTACATCGTTGACCAGAACCCAGACGGTAATGGCACAGACCGCCCCCACTGTCGGGATCGCCTGCACCACCGGGGCAAGTCCGAATCCAACGTTTACATTAGCTACCCAGACAGGCTACATCAATCTACCGGATGGCAATACGATGTTTATGTGGGGCTATTCGGCGGGGGGCAAAGGCTTTCAGCATCCCGGCCCCGTGCTTTGCGTCCACCAAGGCGATACGGTGACAATTGTTCTAAACAACAATGCTCCGTTAATCAACGATGCGGTGTCGATCACTTTCCCTGGCCAGGAAAATGTGTTAGCGAATGGTGTACCGGCTCAACCCCAATTTGATGGCAGCAATAACCTTATCTCGCTCACTAATGTAGCTGCACCACACGGTGGCAGCGTCACGTATAGTTTTGTGGCCTCCAATCCGGGCACCTTCCTCTATGAAAGCGGTACTGAGCCGCAGAAGCAGGTGCGGATGGGCCTATTTGGCGCCCTGATCGTGCGCCCGGCCATGGGGGCGAACTTCGTCTATAACCGCGCCGACAGTCAGTTCATGGCGGCGCACACCCTCTCTACCGGTCAAGTTGTTCCTGCCGAGGAGTTTATGGTGCTGCTCTCCGAGATCGATCCCTACCAGCATCAGGCGGTTGAGAATGGGCAGACCTTCGATATGAGCACATACCAGCCGCGCTATTGGCTGATCAACGGGCGCGGCTTCCCAGACAGCATCGCCGATAACTTTGCCCCTTTTCTGCCAAATCAACCCTATGGCGCCCTGGCGCGTATCCATGCCTATAGCATAGCCGCAGGTGACAACAACCATCCTTACCCAGGGGTGGCACGCTACCTCAATGTAGGCACCGAAGACTTCCCCTTCCATCCCCATGGCAACAATGGAGTAGTAATCGGGCGCGACGGTCACCCATTAGAAGGGCCCGCCCAACAAGATCTTTCCTTTGAAAAATTCGCCATCAACATCGGCCCCGGCCAGACCTGGGATGTGATCTTTAAGTGGTACGACGCTGAAAATTATGATGCCACGACCAATCCTGTGCCGGTGACAGTGCCAGAGGTAGCCAACCAGAGTTTTGGCCAATTCTACAATGGCAGCCCCTACCTCGGGACGCTAGGCACGTTGCCCCCTGGTGCATCGACACTCAACCAATGCGGCGAGTATTACATCATCTCGCACAACCATGCCCTCTATCAGATCACTTCTTGGGGGGTGACGATGACAGGGCCGATTACTTATATGCGCGTTGACCCGCCCTTTCCTAATAACTGTCAGCCATAGTCAGACTGCGTGTACTTTTCAGGATACATGGAGATCGTAATGCATACGAAAATAAGCAATACCCTTAGAAATACCGTCAGGCTGGGCATACGGCTGGTGATCTTCATCGCGGTGCTGGCTCTGATCCTGCGTAGCGCGCTGCCCGCGATAGCTGCGCCTAGGGTCGTGTCCGTTGCTGTGGGCGCCCAAACAGGGGCGCTTACCGCTGGCACGGCGGGTAATGCCACTTATGTTATCTCGGTGGTCAAAGGCACCACGAGCTCGCTCACACTCTCGAATCTGGCTGTCACAGGCGGGTTGCCTGCGGGCGCTACCGCCTCATTTTCACCGGCTAACCTTTCCTGGACAGCCGCAGAGACAGGGGCGAAGACTTCGACCTTAACCATCCACACGACGGCTGCCACCCCAGGCGGTTCGACAACCTTCACCGTTCGTGCGGTCCGATCGGGAAGTAGTGGCGATAATGCGACCGGCAATGGGACGCTGAACATCGCTATCGTGCAGCAAGCACCGACCATCACCTTTGGGACGCCGCCAACGCCTACCTACCTGAGCGGCAATTTTATCGTGGCCGCAACGACAAATTCAAATGGCGCGCTTACCTATAGTGCTGTGAGTGGGCCATGCGCCGTGGTCAATACATCATTGGGCATCTTTAGTTCCAGTGGCGCTGGCGCCTGCGTGGTGGGAGCCAGCACCGCAGCGACAGTGAACTTCTCTGCTAGCTCGGTGCAGCAATCTGTCACCATTGCTCCTGCCACGCCGACCCTTATCTTTGGCCCAGATCCCTATCCAATCTTTCCTGGTGGCAATTTTACCGTGGTCGCGACGACAAACTCAGACGGTGCGCGCACCTATGGTGTGGTAAGTGGGCCGTGCACCCTGGTCGATGCGAATGCCGGCAGCTTTAGCCCCACTGGTTTGGGGGCTTGTGTGGTGCAGGCGAATACCGCTGCTACGACGAACTTCCTCGCCCGCTCGGTGCAACGGACTGCGACGATCATTGCACCGGGTTTTGATCTATATGCTGTGGCAGGGTCAACTACCCTGCCCGATGGGGCAAACATCCCTATTTGGGGCTACACTGCTGATGGCGCACCAGCCACACAGCCAGGCGGCCCCACCTTGGTTGTGAATCAGGGTGATATCGTCTCGATTATCTTGCATAACAGCCTGGGTGAAGCGACAAGTCTGCTCATTCAGGGGCAGACGATGGTGCCCGATCGCACGGGCGCGCCGAGCAATGGCACCAAGAACTATGCCTTTACCGCCGACCATGCTGGCACCTATCTTTATGAAGCTGGGTTGCTACCCAATGCCCAGCACCAGGTGGCTATGGGGCTCTACGGCGCGCTGATCGTGCGACCGGCCACGGCTGGTCAGGCCTACGCCGCCACCAGCACAGCCTATAATGATGAAGCCGTGCTGGTGTTGAGTGAACTCGACCCGGCGCTTAGCGCCAACCCGGCCGGCTTCGATCTCCGCAACTATAAGCCCAAATACTGGCTGATCAATGGTCGCGCTTATGCCAATACTGCTCCACCACTCTTGCCAACTGGCACCCTGGCTGGTAATAAGGTGCTGCTACGCTATGTCAATGCTGGTCTCCAGCATCACTCGATGGCTGCGTTGGGTCTGAACCAAACCGTCATCGCAATGGATGGCAGCCCCTTGACCTATGCGCACCGCATGGTGGCCGAGACCATCGCCCCCGGCCAGACTGCGGATACGATTGTGACGGTGCCCACCGGTGCTGTCGCCGGCAGCAAATTTGCCCTATACGATGGCAATCTGCAACTGAATAACAGCAATACGGCTGGTTTTAGCGGGATGCTCACCTTTCTGTCCATCGCGGCGGACGCCTCTGGGCCTGATACGGTCGGTCCCGTTACATTCGCACCGGCGCTCGCGCCCAACCCAACGAATGGCACGGTCGATATCGGGTTGAGTGCTTCTGTCAGTGATGCTGCGACTGGCAACGCTACGGTGGCCGCTGCGGAATACTTTATTGACACGATCGGCGCCAATGGCACTGGCGTGGCGCTGACCGGTGCGTTTGCTACGCCAACCGAAGCTGTCCTTGGCACGATCCCCGTGGCTAGCTTGACAGGTCTGGCAGCTGGGAACCACACAGTCTTTGTCCACGGTAGAGACAACGCAGGTAATTGGGGTGCGACCAACTTCGTTGTGCTCAACCTAGACAAGAGTGGCCCCGCCACTATCGGCTTCCTGCTTGGCCCAAACCCCAGCAATGGCAGTGTCGATGTAACCTTGAGCGCCACCGGTGATGATAGCACCACCGGTAACAGTAACATCGCTGCGGCCGAATATACGCTTGACGGTGGTGCCGCACAACCAATGACAGTAAATAATACGACTACGCCCATCGCCAGCCTGGCGGCTGTTATTCCCGCCGCCACGGTCAACGGGCTGAGTCAAGGCGCCCACACTGTCACTGTCCGTAGCCAGGATGCGCTTGGCAACTGGGGTGCTGTTGTGCAAAAGAACCTACTGGTGGATAAAACAGGACCGACTACGAGCAACGTCATCGCTGCGCCGAACCCCAATAATGGGACAACGGGACTCAGCCTCACGCAAGCGGTTGTTCGGGTGACGGCCCAATTCGATGACGCGAGCGTTGGGGCTGCGGCCCAGCCGGAAGCGGCGCCGAGTAACACCAACGCGCCAGCTGCTAACCATATTTATCTGCCACTCATCTCGGCTGACCCACTGGCTACAACAGAAAATGATGTCGATGCTGCCGCCGTTATCCCAGGCACAAGCTATGTCAAGACCGCCGAAGGCTTCATTGACACCGTTGGTGTCACCGGCGCCGGCTTCCCCTTTGTGGCGAGCGATGGTCTCTTTGATGAACTCAGCGAAATCGGTTACGCCGACATCCCGCTGACGACGATTAACGGCCTGAGCGTAGGTAACCATACGATCTATGTCCACAGCCAAGATGGCGCGGGCAATTGGGGACCGACGATCCCAATGATCCTGGTGATTGACAAAGCGGCGCCGACGGTCAGTGGCATCACATTGACGCCGGCTGTCACCAATAACACCCCTGTGGTGATCAGCGGTGCAGCCAGTGATGTGGCCACGGGCAACAGCAATATTGCGGGTGGTGAATATTTCATTGACAACAATACGGGCGCCGCTGGCACAGGGACACTGATGACCGCGAGTCCAACTGCACCCTCGTCAACCTTGAATGCCACCATTCCCGCGGCTATGCTTGCGCCGTTGACAGAAGGCAGCCATACCGTCTATGTGCGAGCCAAAGACGCAGCGGGAAACTGGAGCGCGCTCGTCAATGTGACCCTGCGCATCGACCGCACAGCCCCTACGATTAGCAATGCGACTGTTAGCCCTAACCCCACTAATGCGGCCACAACTATCAGCGCGATCGTCACAGCCAGCGACAATGGCGGCGGTTCGGGGCTTAATGGTGGGGTCTATTGGATTGATGGCTCGGCAACCACGACCCCAGTTGGCGCCATCTCTTTCAGCGGCACAACTTCGCCAATCACGGTGAACGGGATCAGCGTCAGTGCCTTAACCGCCGGTAGCCACAACTTGCGCGTGCGTGTGCGCGATGTGGCAGGCAACTTTAGTGCCGTGCGTACGGTGGCATTTACAGTGAGTACGCCACCACCTGATGCTATCTTCTCCGATGGCTTTGAGTCACCAACAACGCTGCCTGGCAACTGGACTAGTCGCTCAACTGGCACCACTAGCCGGCTGAACAATACGACGACGGCCGCGTTGGTGGGTGCCCGTGGCTTGCAAGCGCAGGGGGACAATACAAACTACGTTCAGTTCGACTTTGGCACTACCGCTAATCCTGCGACCGCGACATACGATGCGCGGTTCTACTTCAACCCGCACGCTAATACCGGCGCTAATCAGGATATTCTAGTGGCAAGAACGACTGGTGGCGCTACTGTGTTCCGTGTGCGCTATCGTTGGAACGGGGGTGCACCGCAGGTGCAGATTCAGGTAGGCCCGGCCAATACCAATGCCCTGTGGACCAACATTACCAACAATGCCTCCAACCGCATCGAGGTTGTGTGGCAGTCTGGCGTCTCGTTGCAACTATTCGTTGGCGCAAGCACGAGCTCAGCGCAATCCTTGACGGCCACTGTCAACCTGGTCGGCTCGGTTCGTATGGGTTCTGTGGCCGGTAGCACTAGTAATATTCTCGAGTATTTCGACGCTTTCTCGTCTAAACGTTCGACGACGCCGTTCGGCCCTTAACCCGTAGCCTGAGCAACGCGCATAGTTGCGACTTTAGTTATTGTCCAGTTGAGCTGACTAAAGTCGCAACTACACTACACAGCCCAGAAAGGGCCTGATGCGGTTGTTCTCGATGCGGTCATGGTGGACGACGTCATTACAATGAAAAAGCCATTTGAAGAACATAGTAGTGAAGAACATCATATTGGAGAGCATTGTGTTGGAGAGCATTGTTCATGACTGAAACCACAGCCAACCCTGTGTTGGCGCAAACACGAATTGGCCGCCTGCTAAAATATGGATTGCAAGCCATTGTCCTGTTGCCTGCGATCGCCGGTTTCTTTGCCTACCGCCTTTGGATTGCCCAGCCAACTGCGCCAGTGCAACCCATGCCCCAAGCGGTAACGCAAGCCGCCGCGAGCCCAGCCATTTCGGCGAAAACATTCGAAGATCGCTTTGGTATTCGGATTACGTTGATCGCCGTGACCGCTGGCGGGGGGATTGTCGACTTCCGTTACAAGATTATTGACAAAAAGAAGGCTGAGTTCCTTTTGGGTGATGCCCATTCAATGCCCAGTTTGATGGCGGAACGAAGCGGCATCACCTTGCTGCCACCGAACCATGTGATGAAACACAATACTCAGTTGGAAAATGGCCGTAGCTACTTCCAGTTTTATGCTAACACGCAGAATGCTGTCAAACCGGGCGATTTTGTAGCGGTCGTCATTGGTTCGCTGCGCCTGGAGCCTATCATCGCACAATAATGAACAAGGTAAACGAGTTGCATCTTGTTGAGACAATGCACGCGGAGGCTCAATGAAACGAACAATAAGATTTTTCTGCCTGACGCTTAGCTTTTGTGTGGTAGGTGGGTGGCTGTTCACGGCTACGGTGCGTGCCAATGATTTGAGCGCGACGCAGCCCATCACTGTCACTACGACGAGCGATGTGATTGCTGACGATAGTTTGTGCTCCTTGCGCGAAGCAGTTATTGCCGCCAATACAGACAGCGCCTTTCATGATTGTGCGAGCGGCAGCGGCAACGACACGATCAGCTTTGACTCGACGTTGGCCAAACCGACGGTTTTTATGTTGACGCAAAGCGGCGCAGACGAGAATCGGGCCTATTGTGGTGACCTCGATGTTACAGGCACACTCACCATCAGTGGCACGAATGGGAGACCATCGGACGTTGACCCAATTGTGATTGATGGCAACGCCACTGATCGCATTTTTGAGATTCTTCCAGGCGCAAAGGTCACAATCGTGGGTGTGACGATCCAGCATGGCAATCCAGGCGCAACCGCGGATGGTGGCGGTGTACTCGTTGATCTCGCTGCCCATTTGACCCTCACGAATAGCCAGATCATCAGCAACAGCGCGCTAAGTGGCGGTGGCATCCAGGTTCTGGGGCGTTTGACCATGAGCAGTAGTGTGATCGCCGACAACCAGGGGGGCGGCATTCACAATGATGGGGGGCTGGTGACGTTGCACAATGTCCAGGTGCACAATAACCGGCGCGATTTTGGCATCCGCAACCAGGCGCAAGGCGCGCTGCTCTTCACGAATGGCCTAGTGAGCGCCAATCAAGGCGGCATCTCCAATGCCAGCGCAACGGCAACCCTCACCAATCTTAGTATTATCAGCAATACGGATGGGAGCGGCGTCGTAAATACGGGGCCAACCCTGGCGCATGTCACGATTAGTCATAGCCTGATTCTGAGCAATACTGCCATTAGCGGTGGCGGTATTTTGAATGAAGGGGTGGGTGCTGTTGTCAACCTCAACGCCACGCGTGTCAGCGGTAACCGCGCCACTAGCAATGGTGGCGGTCTTTTTAACAGCGGTGTCATGGCGGTGAATGGTAGCACCGTTGATCATAATGCGAGTCGCGCTGGGGGAGGGCTTTACCACTTCGGGGGGAATTTATCGCTGACCAACGCCACGATCAGCCAAAACAGCGCCACTGACAACGGTGGTGGTCTGTATAATGGCGCCGCAGCCGTCCTTACATTTGTCACCTTCAACAACAATCAGGCCGGTGGTGAGGGTGGGAATCTCTTGATCGACGAGGCTGCCTTGAGTATTGCAAGTAGCATCGTTGCCAATGCCGCCATGGGTGACAACTGTGTAAACAGTG
>JAPLGZ010000500.1 GCA_026389895.1 Chloroflexota bacterium
TGGCCGTGGGCGCGGCGGAATGGCCAGCCTTGCAGGCGATTTGCGCCAGCCAAAATGTCGAAGCTGTGAGCATTGGCACGTTTGAAGCCAGCGGGCGGCTGCGTCTCCACTATGGTGCAACCTTGGTCGCCGACCTTTCCAAGAACTTCTTGCACGAAGGCATCCCGCAACGCCTCATGGACGCCGACCTCATGTCTGCCAAAGGAAGCAAAGGGCCGAGTCCCTTTCGGCCAAAGAAGCCTAAAAAATGGGCCGCCAGGGAAGAGTCCAATTTTACGCCCGCGCTGCTGGCTCTGCTTGCCCACCCGAACATTCGCAGCAAAGAAGCCATCGTGCGCCGTTATGACCATGAAGTCCAAGGCGGCACAGCCGTGAAACCATTCGTTGGCGTCGCCAACCACGGGCCGAGCGATGCCGCCGTGATTGTGCCATTGACCTATCCCGCCCAGAAAGCGCCGGCCAGCGATGGCGCAGTGCGCGGCGCGGCTTTGTCTGCCGGCATTTGCCCGCGTTATGGCGAGCTTGACCCCTATGCGATGGCCTGGGCCGCGATTGACGAAGCCATGCGCAATGCAGTCTGTGTCGGCGCAGACCCGGATCAGGTGGCGTTGCTCGATAATTTTTGTTGGGGCAAACCGACCTTGCCGGATCGACTGGGCAGCCTGGTGCAGGCGGCGCACGGCTGTTATGATGCCGCCGTGGCCTATGGTGCACCGTTTATCTCTGGTAAAGACAGTTTGAACAATGAGTATTTGGGGGCCGATGGTCGCCCACATGCGATTCCCGGCACGTTGCTGATCTCCGCCTTGGGGATTGTGCCCGATGTCAACCGGACGGCGACGATGGATCTGAAACAAGCAGGCAATCTGCTCTATCTGGTTGGTGATACGAACGCCGAACTGGGTGGCAGCCATTACCAAGAAGTGGCCACCGCCAACGTCGATGCTGCCACGGCCATCGCACCGCAACCGGTGGCGAATCCGCTGCGCCGCTTGCGTGCCATCCACCAGGCCATTCGCCAGCAATTGGTGCAATCCTGCCACGACTGTTCTGAAGGTGGGCTGGGCGTGGCGCTCGCCGAAATGTGTCTGGCCGGGCGGCTGGGCGCGATTGTCGATCTGGACGCGGTGCCCGGCGAGCCGCTGGCGGATGATGGCATTCTGTTTGCCGAATCGGCCGGCCGCTTTGTGATCGAAGTGTGGCCGACCGATGCGCCCGAGTTTGAAGCACTCTTCGCCGATGTTCCGCTGGCGCGGATTGGCGTCGTTGGCAACGCCGGGCCAGTTCCAACGTTACAAGTGTTGGGTGTCAACGGTCAAACTGTGATCCAGGCCGACGTGAGCACACTGGAACAAGCCTGGCGCGGTTCACTGGCCCCTACCGTTCAGCATGCCAGTGTCGCGGCTTCCAAAACGCCGGCCCCACGTCCGGCCAGTCGTCCACTCGCAACGGCCAAACCACGCGTGTTGATCATGCATGCGAACGGCACCAATCGCGATCGCGACGCGGCGTTGGCCTGCGAATTAGCCGGGGCCACGCCAGAGATTGTACATATCAACCAATTATTGGCGGGTGAACGTCAGTTGCTCGATTATCAGATGGTCGTGTTGCCGGGCGGCTTTTCCTATGGCGATGACCTGGGCGCAGGTGTGCTCTGGGCGCTCGATTTACACCAGCGCTTGGGTGACGATCTGACACAGTTTGCCGCCACCGGACGCCCGATGCTCGGCATTTGTAATGGGTTTCAGGCGTTGGTCAAAGCTGGCCTGTTGCCGGGCGGGCAATTCCAAGCGGCGAGTGCGCGCACGACCACATTGACCAATAATGCCGCCGGTCACTTTGAATGCCGCTGGGTCTATCTGCGCCCGAACCCGGCCAGCCCCTGTCTGTTTACCCAGGGCTTAGATCAACTAATCTACTGTCCCGTGGCGCATGGCGAGGGCCGTTTCATCGCCGATCCTGCGACCTTAGCAGCAGGCGACAAAATTGCCTTGACCTATGTAGATGCTGCCGGTGGCAGTGCCGTCTACCCACTGAACCCCAATGGTTCGGTGTTAAACGTGGCTGGGATCTGTAATCAAGCGGGCAATATTCTCGGTTTGATGCCGCATCCCGAAGATCACATTTTCGGTTGGCAGCACCCCCGTTCGCATCGTCGCCCAACCACCGGTGAGCCAGGTTTTAGCGGGTTACGCCTATTTGAACAAGGAGTACGTCAATGTTAAGCAAACAACAATGGCTGGCCGCGCTACCTAACCGCGTATCAACTGTCGATCTGGCCGGTTATGGGCCAAAACAGCATGGCAAGGTGCGCGATATCTATCAAAACGGTGACTCGCTGGTCTTGATTACGACTGACCGCATTTCGGCCTTTGACCGGGTGCTCGGTCTGATCCCCTACAAGGGCCAGGTGTTGAACCAATTGAGCGCCTGGTGGTTTGAACAGACGCGCGACATTGTCGCCAACCATCTGATCCGGGTGCCCGATCCCAACGTGAGCATTGTCCGCATCGCACAACCGTTGCCGGTGGAAGTGGTGGTGCGCGGTTATATTACCGGCGTCACCAGCACGTCGCTCTGGACGATGTATGCCAAAGGCGAGCGCAAACCCTATGGCATAACGCTGCCCGATGGGCTGCACAAAAATGATCCGTTGCCCACGCCATTGATCACGCCGACGACCAAGGCCGAGGCTGGCGCGCATGATGAGCAGATCACGGCGGCGGCAATTGTGGAACGCGGCTTGGTGCAACCGGAGATTTGGGCGCAGGTGGAAACAGCGGCATTGGCACTCTTTGCGCGCGGCCAAGCCGTGGCGCAGCGCGCAGGGCTGCTGCTGGTGGATACTAAATATGAATTTGGTCTACTCGATGGGCAACTGCTGGTGATCGACGAAATTCACACGCCCGATTCCAGCCGGTATTGGTCGGCAGCGTCCGTTGGTGGCGACCAAGAGCCCGATAATTTTGACAAGGAATATCTGCGCAAATGGTATGCGGCCCAAGGCTATCGCGGCGATGGTGATCCACCACCGTTGATCGACGAGGTGATTGTGGAAGTGGCCCGCCGTTATATGACAACCTATGAACAGTTGACTGGTCAAACGTTTGTGCCAGGCGAACAACCCGCTGCCGCCCGAATTGTGCGGGCTTTGGCGAGTGATAAGCTTGTTATCAGCTAAATGCAGGGGTCTGTCACCCGCACTGAAAACGGAGTCTGACAAAATATGGATCAGGCGACGCCCTGTGTTGTGGCGTCGCCTGATCCATATTTCCCGTCGTGCTTTGCCCTTATCCTGAAACCCGGTAGAGAACCGGCGGCCACAAGGACACGCTCCTACGCGACATGAGGATGGACAAATTTTTGCGCGCCTAGCTTTGACGTAACATAACTGACATCAGCGCTGGTTCATCCGCTGTATAATGGCGTTTCGGCAGCGGTCTCTGCAAGAGACTAAGCGCCACACAATCTGAGGAAAGTACACTTACACAGGAATCCAATGATGTCGAACCAGCCGACCAACCTAAGCGCAGATGCGCCTGCTGCCCAAGCGACCTTTGAACTTGGCCTCTACTCTTTTGTTGAACTAACGCCCGATCCCGCGACGGGCGCGCTGATCAGCCCAACCCAACGCCTGCACGATCTGATCGAAACCATGGAATTAGCCGACCAAGTCGGGCTGGATCTCTTTGGGATTGGCGAACATCATCGTCCCGAATTTCTCTCTTCTGCGCCCGTTGTCATTCTGGCCGCCGGCGCGGCGCGCACCAAACGTATCCGCCTGACGACCGCGGTCACAGTCCTTAGCTCGACGGATCCCGTGCGGGTCTTTCAGGATTTCGCGACGCTGGATCTGCTCTCCAACGGGCGCGCCGAGATTATGGCCGGGCGAGGCTCCTTTATTGAATCGTTTCCCCTTTTTGGCTATGATTTGCAAGACTATGATGCGCTTTTTGCCGAGAAGTTGGATCTGCTCTTGACCTTGCGCGAGCGCGAAAAAGTCACCTGGTCGGGTCTACACCGGCCACCCTTGCAAGATCTGGGCATCTATCCTCGACCGCACCAGCCTCAATTGCCTGTCTGGATTGCGGTTGGTGGCACGCCAGCGTCGGCTGTCCGGGCCGGCACGCTGGGTCTGCCAATGGCGTTGGCGATTATTGGCGGCATGCCCGAACGGTTTGCCCCGATGATCGATCTCTATCGTGACGCCGCGCGCCAGGCCGGCCACGATCCAGCCCATCTGCCGGTGAGTATTAACTCGCACGGCTTTATTGCCGACGATGCCCAACAGGCGGCGGACGCTTATTACCCCACGGCCACCCTGATGATGAATAAGATTGGCCGTGAGCGCGGTTGGCGACCGAGCACTCGCCAACAATTAGAAGCCGGGAAGACCTTGCGTGGTGCCGACTTTGTGGGCAGTCCCGCGGAGATCATCGAGAAGATCTTGTTCCAACACGAGATCTTCGGCCATCAGCGGCTGCTCCTGCAACTTGGCGTTGGCAGCATCGCCCACAAGAAAACGATGCGCGCGATTGAACTGTTGGGCACGCAGGTTGCGCCCGTTATCCGTCAGGAGATTGCGCGACGCAACAACGCGTCGTCCCTTTCTCCAATCGCGCCCTCAAGCCGCAAGTAAAACCGTCTAGCAACAGCTAGTTTTCGTTCCCTCAAAAATGCCCATTTTAAAGTAATTTCTCTTTAGCTCTTTTTTTGATATAAAATCAAAACGTCCGGAGCAAACCTGCTCCGGACGTTGTTTTGTGCTTTCATCGAGTCCGCTGCACCGAGGGGTTCCCGAAACGGGTTGACAGGTGTCTGCAACGTGTTTTAGCACGTTTCTCATACCAGGCCGTGAATGAATTCACGGCTTTTTACTACAACACATTCCGATACGCATAGGTGCGGCGATAGCCATAATCGGTGCTAAAGCTGCCAAATAATTTCTTGCCCACCTTGGCGAGTGGATAGCGACCCACCGAGCGCATGCCGCGCCGGGCAATCTGCGTGGGACTGTAAATTTTGCGGCAGAGCCAGTCATAGGCGCCGCGCAACTCGTCTACGGTGAAGTTTTTCGGCACAAAGGTCACATGGGTGGTGTCGTAATGGCTCCACGGCACATCAAGCAGCCGATTTTCGGATTCCACGACATCGCGGAAAGGCGTGCCTGGATAGGGCGTCAGCATGGTGGTGCTGACACTGTCCAGTTCGCTGTGGCGGATGAAATCCCACATGGCTTCGAAGGTGGCCGGGGTATCTTCATCAAAACCCATCACAAAGAGCCCGACGACGCCCACGCCGTGGTTGCGAATCGTGCGGATCGCCTCGCTGGCGCGATCCGCAGAGCCTTTGGATTTGCCACCCAACGAACTGCGATTGTCGGGGTTGATACTTTCAAAGCCGATAAAATGTTTGTCCAGATGGGCGGCGACACTCATCTCCAGTAAGTCGGGATGTTGGGCCACACTCATCTCAGATTGGCAAGTCCAGCCATGGAGATCCAACTTGCTCAGCGCTTCAAACAGATGGGCGCAATAGTCGGGATCGGTGGTAAAGTTGAGTCCGAAGTTGTCATCGGTGAGGAAAAAGCGTTTGATGCCGCGGCGTTCGATTTCGTCCACCACTTCTTCAATTGGACGGAGACGCATTTTGCGACCACTGACACGGATCGCCGTACAAAAGGAGCAGTTGCGCGGGCAACCACGTGTGATCTCCAGATAGGGCGTCCAATAATTGTTCTTTTCGTCCACCATCTGAATCACACGGTCGCTGATCGGCGCCAAGCCCGTCAGATCCGCCCAAGTTTCATCGGTATAGACCGGTTGCATGCCTTTGATGCCGCCGGCTGCGAAATCTTTGATCAACTGTTGCCAGGTAAAATACCCTTCGCCGACCATAATACTGTGCGTAAAGGTTTTGGAATGCTCTTGCAACAGCGTGGCATGGACGCCACCGAGGACGACGCCAGCTCCTTTTTTCATCGCCTGGCGCGCAATCTGTTCGGCGCGTTCGATAGTCACCGTCATCGAACTGATGCCGACCAAATCGCCTTCGCGCAACGTATCCAACGCCAGATCGCGCACATTTTCGTCCCAAATTTCGACGGGAATTTCATTTGGCACCAGCGAAGCCAGGCGCATTAAGGTATAAGGGGAGCCAGGGGCCTTGCCAAATACTCGGCCATCTCGCCGGGGCTGGATCAGCACGACACGTCGCATAGTTCCTCCGCTGTCAGTAGACAGTAGTTCAATTGACCCTGTTACAGTACTCGGTAATCAGTAATCGGTAGAGAATTATCGCTCATCTAAAAGTCTATTAAAAAACGCTGAATTAATTTTGCGCCCGTCTTTAACGTGTTTTAACACGTTTTCCATACCAGGTGGTGAATTCATTCACCGCTTTTTAAACAGCTTATAAGGATTGAGCTTACGCCAAAAACATGCAGGCTATCATATCACATGGGTGAGGAACTGCCAAGAAATTATTAGAAAAATAATCATAAAAATTCGATAGCGACCCCTCCTGCTCCCAGCGGGAGCGATCTGCATAGATGGCGTCATCACTACAACTGGTGGCTAAACCGCAATGAGTATAGTGCCAAAATGCGAGGGAAGAACAAAGAAGGGGCTTGCCGCACACCCAGCCACCCTGGTTGCCATCGCGCTCGCGTATAGCGGTGCACCACACGGTAAAGTTCCTAGGCGTTTGGCACGACGCCCGGAATCAGCCAGATTAATAAGGTGAGTGTATAGACGACGCCGACGATGGCGCCGACAAAGACCTCGATCCCTGTATGGCCGAGTAGCTCTTTTAACTCTTGTTCGCGAATCGGTTGGCCGCTGAAAAATTCGCGCACAATGCGATTGAGCACCCTGGCCTGTTTGCCACTTTCTTGGCGCACCCCGCGCGCGTCATACATCACAATCACGGCTACCACCGCCGAGATCGCAAAGAGCGGGCTCCCCAGACCATAGTCATAACCCATCACTGTGGCCAGGCTGCTCATCATGGCCGAATGACTGCTGGGCATGCCACCCGTGCGGCCAAGCACATGAAAATCAACGACACCTTTGCGCGCCCATTCCCAAAAAAACTTAAATAACTGCACCAGGAGGGCCGCGCTGAGGGGAATCCACAAAGCAACATTAGACCACAAACCGCGCATTGCTATTATCCTTCTTGCCAGCCGACAAAAGGCGTTGTTTGATGGCCTGGTTGCCAGCGACTCACTCGCAATTCGGCCTCGTCTAATTTTTGTGTGCAATAGGTGGCCAGGTTAATCCCCTGTTCATAGAGCGTAAGGGATTCTTCGAGGGGCAACTCGCCAATTTCCAGGGTTTGTAAAATAATTTCTAACTGGGCAAAAGCCGCTTCATAACTTAGCTCGCTGGCAATTTCGTCCGCCGGTTTGCTTTTTACTTTGCTCATCAAAAATTCCTTGGGTGCTACCCGCGCCCATAGCAACAAACGTTGTCAATGGGGCGACTGTTTCAGGGCCTGAAAGGTGAATGATTGCTCGTCGTGATTGTTCGCTTCTCCGCCTAGGATGGCACTTATCCCTGAATAGTATACCAGATCACGGGG
>JAPLGZ010000314.1 GCA_026389895.1 Chloroflexota bacterium
ACGGATTCGCATTATTATTAATGGCGTAACGATTGCCGACACCCACACTGCGCAGCGCGTGCTAGAAACTAGCCATCCACCAGTCTATTATATTCCACCACACGATTTACAAATGACGGCGCTGACGCTAACAACGCACCACAGTTGGTGCGAATGGAAGGGCCAAGCTAGCTATTATACCGTTCATGTGGGTGCGCGACGCGCAGAAAATGCGGCCTGGTTTTATCCTGCGCCAACCCCGGCATTTCGGGCAATTCAGGATTATGTGGCCTTCTATCCTTCACGAATGGACGCCTGTTATGTGGATGATGAACTGGTCCAAGCCCAGGCTGGCGATTTCTATGGCGGTTGGATCACCAAAGCCATTGTCGGACCGTTCAAAGGCGATGTAGGCACGCGCGGTTGGTAAATGCTACAACGAATAAAATTATGTAATGGGTGATGAACCCACCTCAGCCTTTACAACATCACCATCAATTCACCACAACTCATGTAGCCTGAACGAACCCTATGGCGCTCCAACTCGAAGTTCAAACAGCCGTTGCAAAAATCAATAAATATGCCAGCGAAGAGAGTGGCGACACCGTTGAAGTAGTAGAGCGACCCCAGGGCGGTATCAGCGTTGTCATGGCCGACGGCCAACGCAGCGGGCGCAGCGCCAAGGCGATCTCCAATATTGTGGTGCGCAAAGCGATCAGCCTGCTGGCCGAAGGCGTGCGTGACGGCGCCGCGGCGCGCGCCACCCATGACTATCTACAAATCCAGCGCGGCGGTAAAGTCAGCGCCGAATTGACAATTGTCAGCATCGACTTAGTCACGCAAACCCTGGTGATCAGTCGCAACGCCCGTTGCCCAATCCTGTTGCGCCAGGGCGAGGAGATGCGTTGGTTGGATGAAGCATCCGAAGCGGTGGGGATTTATCGCAATACCAAACCGACCATTACCGAATTGAGTGTGGCCGATGCGATTACGATCATTGCCTTTACCGACGGTGTTTGGGCGGCTGGCTATCGTACCGGTGAGAAGATTGATTTGCCCAACATTTTGCAGATGACCGATCCAATCGGTGCGACGAACGCCCAGACGATCGCCGACGCAATTTTAGCCGTTGCGCTTCAACTAGATCAAAACCGCCCGCATGATGACGCCACAGTGCTAGTCACCAAAATTATGGCCGCAACCCAAGCTGATAATACACGCCGCCTGTTTATGCGCTTTCCGATCTGAATCCGCCCCGAAAGGAGTTGCCATTGCGCATGGCCACGGTTGAGTTCATGAGCCAAGCGCCCATGTACCCACCATGCTCAAGCAGCATGCGGACGAATTAAAATGGCTGTAGATCTGAACGCAGGGGACTGGCAGACATACGCCAAAGCATTCCCAGAATGCTCGCACCGGAACAATTCATTTTCCAAACACCGTTTTTACACAAGTACGGATTCTAATAAACCGCCTATGGCAGTTGAACTACCACTCATCAAAGTTGTGGGCATTAGCGCTAGTGGGAAATCTACCCTGGTGAAGAATTTACGGCGCGCTGGTTACAATGCCCGACCAGTCAGCCAGGAGCATAGCCATGTACCTAGCTTGTGGCAACAGTTCGACCGGACCAGTGTGCTGATTTATCTGGATATCGATCTGGAAGGCCAACGCCAGCGCCGGCCGGATGTCACTTGGGAGGCGGCGGCGCTGCTCAACGAGCAGGAGCGCCTGATGCATGCGCGCGAGCATGCCGATTTGAAGATTAATACGACGAATACAGAAGCAGAAACAGTGCTTAAAGTAGCCGTGGCCTTCTTGCAGAATCAACGTGTTCGCCACGCCAATGAGCCACTGGCCCCCATTGCCGCCACCGGCAGCGCCTTAATTCCAGCCCCGGACGCGATCCCAGAGCTACAGCCAGCGACAAAACGCAAGCGGCCGAAAAAAAAGCGCCGGAAATTATCCGACGCGGCAGATGACACAAATTTGATTAGTGGGTAGGCGTCTTAACACCTTCAAAGGGAGCGGATGCGCTGGGAACGGTTAACACTCTTTCCAACTCACCGGAAAGCGGATGGCTGGCCGTTGCCGGAAAGACTTGAAAATTATCTTTGCGGAAATTATCTTTGCGAACATCGGGCTCAGGCGTTTGACCGTTGGTTGAACCGTGCGT
>JAPLGZ010000236.1 GCA_026389895.1 Chloroflexota bacterium
ATTCGAGCCGCTGGTTTAACTTAATTCAATCGCCGCCTTCTTGCTGCTAAACGTTTCCACCACCAACGCCTCACCGACCAGATCATACTCCATCGCTCCGTTGATGTGGACTTCGATCATTTCACCTGCTGGTACGCCGGATAGACCGGGCCCGAGGACCAAGCCATCGACCTCTGGCGCATCGCGATAGCTGCGGCCTAGCAATAACGGCTCGCCGCTACCCTCGACCTCGCCTTCGCCTTCCACCAGGATCTCTAACATTTTGCCCACCTGGGCCTGATTCTTGCGCAAACTGATCGGTTGTTGCCGTTCCATCAAACGTGCATAACGCTCATCTTTTACTTCGTCTGGCACGGCGTCGGGCAACAACGCAGCGGGCGTGCCTGGTTCTGGGCTGAAGCGGAACGCGCCGACTTTATCAAATTGGATCGCATCGACAAAGTCGAGCAAACCCTGGAACTCTTCTTCCGTTTCGCCTGGAAAGCCGACGATAAAGGTCGTGCGCAGGGCGACGTTGGGCATGGCCTTGCGCAGCTTTTCCACATGATCGTGCACCATTTCGATGCGGCTGGGGCGGCGCATGCGGCGCAAAGTACGCACATCGCCATGTTGTAATGGCATATCTAGATAGGGCACCAGCTTACTGTGGCTGGCCATCGTTTCAATCAATTCATCGCTGACATGGCCAGGATAGGCGTACATCAAGCGCACCCAGCGTAAACGGTCATCCGTGCGGTTGCAGATCGCTGAGAGCAGGCGCGGCAGGCTGTTCGGTTCGCCCCAATCGCGGCCATAATCAGTGCTGTCTTGGGCGACCAATACCAATTCTTTCGCGCCGGCATTGACCAGGGCATTGGCTTCATCGACCAAGGCTTCGAGTGGCCGACTGCGCAATTTACCTTTGAACATGGGAATTGTACAGAAGGCGCAGGGCGCGTTGCAACCGTCGGAAATTTTCATATAGGCGCTGCCACCCAAGACGGGCGGACGAGGCACGGCGTTGGTGAAGGCAATATCTGGATCGCCAATCAGATTATAACTTTGGAATTGGCGGTTTGTTTTGCCGCCCCGGATGCCTTGCAGCAGTTGGAGGACATCCATCCAGCGGCGTGTGCCCAATAAGCCATCGACCTTCGGCACGCGCTGCAACACTTCGTCGCCGTTGCGTTGGGCCAGACAGCCCGCCGCAATTAAAATTTGATTGTGCCGTTTGCGTTTGCCCAGATCTTGTAATACGCCAATCGATTCTTCTTTGGCCGCTTCTAAAAAGCCACAAGTGTTAACGATCAACACATCGGCATCGCGGGCAGACGTAGTCGGGGCATAAGTGGCATCGCGCAATAGCATTTCAATGCCGTCGCTGTCCACCTTATTTTTCGGGCACCCAAGGGTAACTAAATGATATTTCAAAATAAGATCCTCTTGATAACGTAATAACTACTCGTTTTGCATAATCTTTTGTAGCGTGCGCCACTGTTGCGCATCATCAAAGAGCGCGTCTACCGGCAGCTCAAAACCGGCAATGACTCGGCTGGCAATCTGCCCAGAATCCGTCTTACGGGCCAATTCATAGTCGTCACCATCCAGCAGATATTGTTCGACAAACAGCGCATCTGGATCGATGATCCAATATTCGGTCACGCCGTGGGCGGCATAATCAGTGTGCTTGATGCCCCGGTCATTCGCCGCTGTGGAAGGCGAAAGCACTTCGACAATAAAATCGGGCGCAGGAAACTGCATCTGGTCTGGCGTAAAAAATTGTGACTTTTCTTTGTCGAAAAAGCAGATATCAGGTTCGTAGTCATTGCGTGTAAGCGTGATCAAGATTTTTTCATAACCAACCAGACCCAAATCGTATTTTTGCACATAGGCGCTCATTAGCATTAATAGACGGCGCGTGACCGTATTATGGCGCAACTTTACCGGTGAATGCACAAGCACTTCTCCATTGATAAATTCGGTCTTTTGGTCTTCCTTCATCTGATCATAAAATTGGGTGCGGCGTTTGTGCTCGGCCTCTAACACGCGCTGAAATTTATCCACATACAAGGCTAACTTGGGTGAATGCAAAAGTTCTTCTAGCATCACATCCATCGGCGCACCTCCTAAACCTGCCATCAACTACCACCTATTTATTATACACTAATTCTTCCCCAGCCCATGTGTTGAGCATGGCGCGCATGTTGCGATGGCGCTGTTCGGCCATCTGTTGCGCGGGGAGCGTGTTCATGCTGGCAACGGTGCGGCTTAACGTGTTGAGGACATATTTTTCACAATCCAGACGGCGCTCGTTCAGGGTCAGACCGGCCAAATATTCGGCGCTGAGCAAAAAGGCCAGAGCTTGCACACCCAACTTGGATAACTTATCTGCATCCCAAAGAATTGCTGCCTCGACTGGTTCGAGCGGCACGGCTGCGGTGGGGCGAAATAAGCCTTCGTGCTGGCGGATGACATTCGCCACTGGGGCAATTTTGTCTGCTGGAAAGTCAGTGGTGGCCAAGAGGCGTTGGGCTTGCACGGCACCCACGATGGCATGTTTGGGTTGCTCTTTCGCCATATCATGCAACCACGCGGCGGCTTCGACAATCTCTAGATCCGCGCCCAACATGTTCGCCAATCCCAAGGCCAGCTTAACGACCTCTTGCACATGTTCCCAGCGGTGGTTGAACGGAATGCGCTGGTCGGCGCTGAGCTTCCACGCTTTGCGCGCTTCTTTGACCGCTTGTTCTTCGGCTCGTTGGCGACAAACTGTGCGCCATTCATTGATTTTTGGCATAAGCAATGGTTACTGTTGAACGATTATGGCTGCCTGGCTAGCCATTGGCCACAACTCCTGGTTCGAGCTCTAAAATACGAAATGGATAGACGTTGATCACTTCGGTCTGCTGATACTTGGTGACCGTGGTTAAATTTTGCCGGTATAAGTGAATGTGACCATGCAACAGATAACGCGGCTTGAAAAAGCGCATAAAAGGCAAAAAAGAAGGAAAGCCCCGATGTGCCGGATCTGGCTGGTCGTGAATCCCAAAGGGCGGCGAATGGGCGACCAACACATCGAGCCAACGCCCATAGCGCAAACGATTGCGGACTAAACGGGGGATCAAGCCGGCGATATTCCAGCGCATCTCAAAATCTGTATATTGGGCCTCGGCAGAATCGTTGTAACGGATCGAGCCTTCCAAACCGGCCAGCAACAGGGGCCCTTCTTTGGCCGTGTGGCCGTGCAAATTAACGGCCCCCTGTGGCGATGTCTGATGATTCCAGGCGTCATCACCTTTCCCACTTTGGTACTCAAATTCACGCCCATGATTGCCCATGACGTAATAAGCAGGTTTATTCAGCATACTGATAATGAATTCAATATAATAGAACGGCAAATCTCCACAACTTAAGATCAGATCAATCTTGCCAACGCGGTCACAAATACCGCCACTGTATAAAATTGGCTCGACTTTATCACTGATAATTAACGCGCGCATAGATGCCATTTCTAAATAATATAATAAGTAGGTCGATCTTCCAGACGGGAAAGATCGACCTGAGGAAGCTGCTCTATAAAAATTGTAGCAGCCGAAAGCATAGCGGTCAAAATAAGGTTGATTCAGTAGTGTAGGATTTATGACCATTTATAGTAGTGTAGGATTTATGACCATTTATAGTAGTGTAGGATTTATGACCATTCATAATAGTGTAGGATTTATGACCATTTATAGAAATGGTCAGACAAATGGTTGCAACGGCGTACGACGTTGCGACTGGCCTAACGCTATGCTATGATAAGATTGGTGACATCAAAAAGCGGTTACACAGTGTATGCAGAGGAATACGCTTCTGCTGAAGCGGCGTTGACACAGAGAGTAACAACCCCAAAGTAAAGTTTTCTCTCTGCTTTCGGGGCCTTCTCCGGGTGTGCTGTGTAACTTCAGTTCTTGCGTGAGCTTGATCCATGAACCATTCATAGGGAGTCTTATGCTGCAACCTAGAAATTATCCTGAATTGATTGGTAAAACATTGGTGTTGGAGGCCGAACCGTTTGTCATCATGACCGAAGACGACAATCCTTGGGTGGAAGGATTGTTTTTGACGGTTAGTCTAGGCTTTGTGATTGGGGTGGCCCATCTGCTGGGTGGCTTGTTGATGACGGCCACATTACCACCAGCCGCGGCGGTCCAAGAAGCTATCTTGCAAGGCTGGCGGCAATTTAGCCAAAATTTCGGGGCGAGCGTTGATCCGGTGGCAACAACCAATAGCCTGCGCTGGTTCTGGTCGCTGGTGACAACCGTCAGCGGTTACGGTGGTGGTTGGTTTCGGTTGTTTACTCTGGTAACCACCCCCTTTTTGTTGGTGATCCAATGGCTGATCACTGGCCTGCTCATTTTTGTCACGGCGCGGTCCCTGGGCGGGCGGGGCACCCTCAACCAGACATTGGGCGCCACCGCTCTGATGGTGGCGCCGCACGCTTTGGCCTTGTTGACCATTATCCCCTTTGTTTCGGTGAGTAATTTGCTAATGTTGACCTGGTCCTTACTCATTGTCTACCGGGCTGCGGAAGTGACGCATGGATTGGCCTGGCAACGGGCTATTTGGGTGGCTTTAGCGCCCATTGGGTTACTCATTGTCATTGCCCTGCTCTTTGGTTTGCTCGTCAGTACGGGGATCTTCACAGGAGTTGCCACATGAGCGCAAATCTGACAAACACGACCGACCGGCAACCGAATGGCTGGCTGCCGCCCTTCCAGCAGGTGATCGATGTGCTCCAATTTCGTTTGGATGCGGTGGTTGGTGCCATGCGCGATCAACCGGAAGCGGTAGCTACTGCCGCCATCGACGCGCCAGAAACGACCAGCGACCCAGAATTGCCTGGCGCCAATGTTGACAATCCACCTGTCCTATCCGAAGTAATGGTGAGAAGTGTTGCCCCTGTCACCAGTATGCGCCAAGGCATGGGGTTGGTGGTGGTGACGGCGCTGATCGCTGGGGTGCTGCCCTTTCTGTTCAATTGGGCGATTGCGGCGCGGGTTGGCACAGCGTTACCGCTCGTGCAACTTGCCGGGACAATAGATCAGCCTGCCGACGCAACGGCCAGTCCGCCTTGGCAGGCATGGGAAGAGACCCTGAAAAGCATTGCTGGGCTCGAACCCCGTTTACCTGGGTGGTTGGCGGCTGGGCTCAGTGCCTTGGGCGTTTGGATCAATCAGCCCCTGACCTGGTTGACCTATTGGCTGGTCTATGGCCTGGGCATCCTGCTAGTCTGTAAGTTGTTGGGGGCTACCACCACCTTGCAGCGTTTTTATGCCGTCACCAGTTATGCCTATTTACCCCTGTTACTGACGATGCTGGGGCCAATTCCCTACCTTGGCCCCTTGGCTGCATTGGTGGCCATCGTGTGGACCTTTGTGCTGTACGTGCGGATTGTGCAACTGTTGACCGGTTTGAATACAGGCCGTGCTGTACTCAGTGTCTTACTGCCCGGCGCGCTGGGCTTGCTTGTGGCACTTCTGGCCGCTGGTGCATTTATCATCTCGCTCGTGCGAATGACGATGTGATCGCGCGCGAACAAGTGATCTGAGTGCGAACAAAAGTGTAGGGGGACAGGCATGCCTGTCCCCCTACACTTTTGTTCGCACTCGATTAACCCTAGCCGCGCCAGGCCGCCAGTGCCAAACAAAGCCATCCGCCAATAAAGGCGACGCCGCCCAACGGCGTAATGGCACCCAACCAGCGGACGCCCGTAAATGCCAGGGCATAGAGGCTGCCGGAAAAGAGGACGATGCCCGCGACAAACAGCCAGCCCGCAATCACCGGTAAGTTCGATTTTGGCCAGTGACCGATCGCCACGACCACAACCACGAGCGCCAGGGCATGATAGAAGTGATAGCGCACCCCTGTTTCAAAGGTTTGTAACAAACTCTCTGACAAGCGGCTCCGTAAGGCATGCGCACCAAACGCACCGAGCGCCACCCCCAGGCCACCAAAAATGCTTGCTAATGTGAAAAATACGCGTTCCATAAATTTCCTTCGTTATCGTAAATTTTTATCGTGAAATTCGATAGATCTTACCGTTGAAATCGCTGACCAGCAGTGTATTATCGGGCATGACGAGCAAATGTTGCGCATTTTGTAGACCGGTAATCCAGTTCGTTGGGGTCCCGGTGGCATGATCCCCTTGGATCGTCACTGGCACGCGCATCACCACTCCGCCCACCCATAAGGCAACCAATAGGGTCTCTTTTTCCCACGGCGAGGCAACGACACTGGTGGGGGTGGTATGGGGTGGAAAGGTTGCCACCGCGGCGCGCGTTGTCTGGCAGAATTCGGCGCTGCCGCTATAATTTTTGGCTGCTTCTTGCTGGCCAAAGCACTTCGGCCAACCAAAATTCGCCCCTTCAACCACCCAATTTAACTCGTCGGGCGCTGCGCCGCCATTGACTGGATCATCAGCGATCTCGGTGGTCCAGAGGCGGCCAACCGCGTCGAAGGTATGGGCATAGGCCCCTTTTAGACCAGTGGCCAGCGGCCGCGGGTTTTTGAGATTGGCCGGATCTAGTTCCCATAGCGTGCCTGATCCTGGTGCGGCGTCATTGCCCGCGCGCGCGCCACTGGTTTCGTAGAGCAGATGATTTTGGGGTGTCACCGTCAACGTGCCAATCGAACGCCCATTAAAAGGCAGCTTGGCGAAGACGGTTTCAAGCTTGCCTGGCTTGCCGACCGCATCAAGCGGGGCGCGCAATAAATTATTTTTGGCCGCAATCCAGAGATAACCCTGTAAGACCGCAATGCCCACCGGCTTTACCAAGTTGTCTAACAAGACTTGTCGCTTGCCCGTCTGCAAATCTAAGGCGATCACCTGGCCTTGACCGGCATTTTCGTCGCCGGCCAACTGCGCCACCCAAAGTCGCTGATCCGGCCCGATGATCATCTGGGTCGGGCCGAGTAGCCCTTCGGCAACGAGCGTAGCCGTATAGCCAGTTGGCAGCTTGAGGTTCGTAGCGGGCTGCGGCGCCGCTGTCTCGGTAACGGGGGCGGGCGTAGCTGGCATTAGCGTCGGCGTTACGGTGGCTGGCGCGTTGCAGCTTGCTAACACCAGGCCGAACAACAGAACGCAGAGGCGCAGAGGCGCAGAGACGCAAGGGCAACGTGGGGCAGCTTGCGTGTCTCCGCGTCTTTGCGTCTCTGCGTTAAATTTTATATTCACGACTCTTCACCCGTCGCCACTGGCCGCGTTGGATCGGCGATCCAGCCACTCCATGACCCGATATAAGCCCGCGCACCGACCCCCAACCCCGCGCGCTCCAGCGCAATCAGGTCGTGATGGACGCTGACGCCGGAACCGCAGTAGAAGATACATTCCGATGGTGGCGTCTCACCCAAGAGCTTCGCATAGCGCTCGCGTAACTGTTCTGGTGGTAGGAACTTGCCTTCTGCATCCAGATTATGCGCATAATAAGCCGAATGGGCGCCAGGAATATGGCCGGCGACGGGATACATCGTCTCCTCCTCGCCGCGATAACGGACCTCGCTGCGCACATCAAAGACTTTGGCTTGCCCGCTTGCCAGGTTGGCTACCATCTCCTCAACGCTCACTTCCATCGCTGGGCGCGGGCGTGGGATAAAGCTGCGCCGCGTGCGCTGTTCTTCACCGCTCATCACGGGCCGCCCCTCTTTTTGCCAGTGGCGAAAGTCGCCATCCAAAACCGCCACGGCATCATGCCCCAGCCAGCGCAACATCCACCAGAGCCGACCGGCGTACATGCCACTTGTCTCATCATAGACAACGACCTGCGTGTAGGCATCAATACCCCAGTTGGCGACGGTCTGCGTAAACTGTTCCACCGGTGGCAGCGGATGGCGACCCGTCTTACCGGGGATGGGCGGACCAGAGAGATCCTCATCTAGATTGGCATAGACCGCGCCTGGAATGTGCGCTTCCAGATATTTTTGATGTCCAAGGGTAGGGTTATTGAGCGCAAAGCGGCAATCGATCACCGCCCAAGTGGGATCGGTGAGATGGTCGGCTAGTTCGGCGGTTGAGATGATACTTGTATAAGACATAGGTCTCCTATTCTCCTAAATATTTGGCAAAGAATGCCACAATCTGGTTATAACAGGCTACTTTATTTTTATACTTGAGAATATCATGGCCTTCATCCTCGAAAACCAGATAATCGATCTGTTTGCCCTGGCTGCGCAAATTTTCCACCAGGCTCTGTGATTCCTGCTCAACCACGCGAGGGTCATTGGCGCCCTGGATGACAAACAGCGGGCATGCCAATTTGTGCAAATACGTGCTCGGTGAGCGCTCGGTCAGAAAATCTTTGTCCTTCTCCGGATGACCAACCGCCATGTAAAAGTATGTCTTCCAGGTTTCGGGAATCCGCTCCATAAAGGTAAACATATTGTAGGGGCCAAACATGTCGCAGGCGGCTTTCCATAGCTCCGGATTGCGCCCGGCCAGGGTCAGCGTCATATAACCACCATAAGAGCGCCCCATCACCCCCGCGCGATTCATCTCTAGGCGGGTATCTTTACGCAGCCGTTCAAACGCCGCCAGGTGATCCAACCGATCTTGACCACCCCAGTCATGATCCACCTGTTTGACGTAGTTCATGCCATACCCCGTGCTGCCGCGCACATTGGGCACAAAGACGGCAAAGCCGTTGAGCGTGAAAAATTGGATCAGTGGCATAGAAAACCAGGTAAAGTCAGGTCGTTCTTGGCTTTGAGGCCCTCCGTGAATATAAAAAATTACCGGCCGCTTCTCTGTGTAACCGAGCGCTGGCGCGGGTAAATAGAGCCGCGCCGAGACGCGCGTGCCATCAAAGCTGGTATACGACGCGTCTTCACCAGGCGAGAGCAACGCCGGGTCAATTCCTAAGACCCGCTCATTGGTCTGGACGTGGACCGCACCATCTTTTTCGATGATATAGAGTTGGGACGGTGTCGTTGCCGTTGAAAAAGCGACGGCATAGCGCCCGGATTGCTTCTCATAGGCGATCGATTCTAAGACCCCATTGGCCAAAGGCCGCTCACCACACAATACCCGTTCAATCCTAAAGCGTGTCTCGGCTTCATTAAATACCCCTTCATAGACCCACGAAACGCCATCGATATTGTAGGTAAGCGTATACCGATCGTCCACCCGGTGTTCCAGGGCGACCAATTCACCCGCACCCGTATGAATTGCACCGGCAATTTCCACGGGTTGCACCTGGCTGGGGTTGGTCAAGTGCAGATAGCCCAGGCTAAATTGGTCATCAAAGAGCGCGGTGATGAAGAGCAGACCATTGGCTGGTGTAAATTCACAGGGCCCAATCCCGCTCAACGGCACCACTTCGTCGGGGTGACGCTCTTCTAGTGGTTTCCCCAACAACAATTGGCGCTTATCGTCGCCCTGTTGCCAGCGATAGAGCACCACATCGCCCACGGTATAGCCATCGGCCAAAATGATCTCGGAATAATCAGCATTGGCGCCAAGCGGGGCATTGCCGTAGGCGCTACTGCCAAGATCGGTGATGGCGCGCGTGGCCAGATCAACCTTGATCGTATAGTGAATCGGTTCGTGGCGCGGGTCAATCGAAAAGAGCGCGAGGTTGCGTTCGGTATCACACTTGACGCACATCACTTGCTGGTTGGCAAAGCGATCACCAAAGAGCGGTTCAGGAAGGCCGCCGGTCAGCGGGATCAACATCGGCTGGTAATTTTCGTCACCGTCCTGGTCGATCATGACCAGAATTTTGTCCAACTTGGGAAAGACGTAGAAGAGTGTATCCAGATGGTGGGGACTCTGTAGCGCAATGTTAGGGGGCAGCAAGGGCTCTGGTACACTACCACCAACGCGCATGGCATAGAGATTTAAGCGCCCCGAAAGATCGCTGACAAAGTAGATCTGGTCGCCGACAATTTGTGGGATGAGAAATAGCCGAGCCGACAGCAGCGATTCAATGTGAAACTTGTGGTTCATGTTGTGCATCCTTTGTTCCGGTAAGAACCAATCTAAAAATCTATCACCATTGTACAAGTTCCTCTCCCTTCACGAAAAAGCGTATGACCTTAGCTGTAATTATGGCGACTTCCTCATGCTGGGGCGGCAGGGGAAGTCGCGGCACCAGAATCCTTATGCCTTATGCCATTTCGTCTCGCAAAGCTTCGTTGATTTTCCGTCGGCTCATGGTACAATAGGTGAGCGTTTTCGTTCGGTTCTATCAGTAATGAGTAAATAATATGCAAACACTGATCATCACTGTTTCAGATGAACTAGCCGATCAACTTCAGCCTTATCAGGAATATTTAGATACCCTTTTGTTGGCTGGCTTACGTGAAGCCCGGTTGGGACAAAGCTTGGCACTCTTTAAACAGGGTCATATTTCTGTCTGGAAAGCTGTCCGTTTGGCCGGTGTTTCACTACGTGAGATGATTCAATATCTGAATGCTAATGGCTTTAAACCTGACGTTGACGAGCAAACTATCCGGGAAGATTTAGCTTGAAAGTGATTCGTGACTGGTTAACATGAGACCGGCACTTAACGTTGTAACGTGTCACCATCATCGATCTTCATGCTCGCGTCGCGCGAAAGTGCCGGTCTCATTGTCAGCAAAAGCACCGTTGAGAAATTAACATGGAAGTAACAGCGGCCAATATCGAACATACTTTCGTCAACACCAACGGCATTCGCCTACATGTAGTGCAAAGCGGCCCAGTGGATGGACCGTTGGTGATCTTGTTGCATGGATTTCCCGAGTTTTGGTACGGGTGGAGCAAGCAGATCCCTGCGTTGGCCGCAGCGGGTTATCGCGTGTGGGCGCCGGACCAACGGGGTTATAATTTGAGTGATAAGCCCCCAGGCATTGATGCGTACGCATTAGATCGTCTGGCGGCGGATGTGCTTGGGCTGATCGACGCTTCTGGGCGCGACAAGGTTTTTCTCGTTGGGCATGATTGGGGCGCCGCGGTTACATGGTGGACGGCGCTTAAATACCCAGAACGGTTGATGAAAATCGCTGTGCTCAACGTGCCCCATCCCACCGTAATGAACCGGACATTACGCGCTAGCTTTGCACAGTTGCGCAAGAGCTGGTATATCTTTTTCTTTCAGATCCCCTGGTTGCCGGAAACGTTGGTGCATCTCAATCACTGGCGCGCGGCTGTACAAACGCTAAAAGCAAGCGGTCGTCCAGATACATTCAGTGAAGCTGATTTTGACCGTTATCGCGAAGCCTGGTCACAACCGGGCGCTTACACCGCGATGTTAAACTGGTATCGCGCTCTGGTGCAACGTCGCCCGAACCTGCCGCCAGCTTCTATGCGGATTGCCGTGCCCACCTTGTTGATCTGGGGGGCGCGGGATGTGGCGTTGGGCCGAGAAATGGCGCAACCGAGCATTGATCTATGTGATGACGGCCGTTTGGTCTTCATTGAGGAGGCCACGCATTGGGTGCAGCATGATGAACCGGCGCGGGTGAATCAGTTGTTATTAGAATTTTTGGCGACAAAGGCGGCAGGATGAGGCTGGCTAGTGGCAGTCTCATCCTGTTTTCCTGCATATCCTAAATAAAGTCTATTAAACTTGAGTAAATCATCAGATGGGAGACTGTAAAAATTATGACTGCGGAGTCAAGCGGTTACAAGCCGGGACTTGAGGGTGTGGTGGCGGCCGAGACACGACTGAGTAGCGTGGATGGTCAGAAGGGTGAATTGATCATTGCCGGCTTTCCTGTCGAAGAATTGGCCAGCCATGCCTCGTTTGAAGAGACCAGTTATCTGCTTTGGTATGACCATTTGCCGACGCAGTCTGAATTGGCCGCTTTTAAACAAGCGCTAGCCGCCAAACGTGCTTTGCCAGCCGCGACCTTGCAACTATTACAATCTGTGGCCGAGCATAAATTGCCCGCAATGAATGCTTTACGAATCGCGGCTGGCACGCTCGATTTAGATTTGGACGTGGCTCAGACCAGTATCGATGAGCAGGCGCAAACCTTGACGGCACGCATTCCCACCGTGGTCGCTGCTTATTGGCGGTTGCGCCAAGGCCAAGAACCGATTGCCCCCAAGCCTGAACTGGATCACGCGGCCAACTACCTCTACATGCTCACCGGCGAAATACCCAGCGCAGCGCGGGTTCGGGGGATGGAGACCTATCTGAACACCGTTTCTGACCACGGCCTGAATGCCTCTACCTTTGCTGCCCGTGTGATCATTGCCACCAAGTCTGATCTAACCTCGGCAATTGTCGGCGCGATTGGCGCGCTCAAGGGGCCGCTGCATGGCGGTGCGCCAGGGCCGGCCTTGGACATGGTCTTTGAAATTGGTGATGCCAGCCGTGCAGAACCCTTCCTGCGCGCCAAGCTCGAAAAAGGTGAACGGCTGATGGGGTTTGGCCATCGCGTCTATAAGGTGCGTGACCCGCGCGCCGATGTCCTCTCGGCAGCGGCCGAGAAGATGTTCCAGGCCGATGGTGACATGGCGCTCTATACATTGGCGAAACAGGTCGAAAGTACCGCGATCAAGCTGTTGGAAGAGTATAAACCAGGGCGCAATTTGCAGACCAACGTGGAGTTCTTCACCGCCTTGTTGTTACATGGCCTAGGGTTGGAAACTGATCTGTTCACCCCCACCTTTGCCGCAGGCCGAGTGGCTGGTTGGATTGGTCACTGCTTTGAACAAGAGCGAACCGGTCGGCTGATTCGACCCCAATCAGTCTATATTGGCGAACATAATCGCCAGTGGACGTCGATCGAGCAACGCTAGCCGCTAAATAACGCCAGAGACCGCCGACGCTCAACGTCGGCGGTGTTGAACCAGTTGAACCCATATGCATAAAAAACAATTTTCGACACCGCCGCGCCGTGTGGCGTTATTTGTCACCTGTATGGTGGACATGATCTATCCCGAAGTCGGGATGGCCACCGCCGAATTATTGGAACGCCACGGGGTTGAGGTGGTTTTTCCGTATGAGCAGACTTGTTGTGGCCAACCGGCCTTTAATGCTGGTTATCGGGACGAGGCGCGGCTGTTAGCGCACCGTTTTATCGAGATCTTTGAGCCGTTTCTCCAGCAAGGGCTGGTCGATGCGATTGTCGTGCCGAGTGGCAGCTGTGCAACGATGGTCAGCCATTTCTACGCAGCGGCCCTGTTTGAAGAGGCAACCGACACAGCTGTTCGGCAGCGGGCAGAAGCCCTGGCCGCCGTCACCTTTGAACTAACCGAATTTTTGGTCGATGTCTTGGGCGTTACCACGACCAATTCGCGCTTCGCGGGCAAGTTGACCTATCACGCTTGCTGCCATCTATTGCGCGAATTGAAGATTGACGAGCAGCCGCGCCAACTATTAGCGGCCATTGAAGGCGCCGAAATGGTGGAATTGACCGGGGCTGAGGAATGTTGCGGTTTTGGTGGGCTCTTTGCCCTGAAAAATGCCAATATCAGCACCGCGATGGGCCAGCGCAAAACGCGCCATTTGGCCGAAAGTGGCGCCGATGTGGTGGCGCTGTGTGATGTCAGCTGTATGACCCATATTAACGGCTTGCTAAGCCGGCAAGCGCAACGGTGTCGCGCCGTGCATATTGCCGAAGTGCTCAATAGCCAAGTCGATGTGGCTGTCGCGCCGCCAACCGTTGCGCCCAGCGCGCCAGAGAAGAGATCGCGTCGTTGGCAAGATCAGAAAACAAAGTGAAGCGTGAAGAGTGATAAGTGAGCTAGAGACCTGAGATTTTTTTAGCCACAGGGTTAAAACCCTGGGCTGACAGGTTCAGGAAGTCGCCGCAGCGACTGAAAACTAAGTGCCTGAGGGTGCTTTCTGAACCTGTCAGCCGACCATTTGAATGGCGCGCGCCAAAGTGGCCGGTCACTCATCACGCTTCACGCTTCATTCCTCATCTATCAATGAAGAAAGCCATTCATGACAACATCTGTTATCGATCTGCACGCCCCATATAAAGAACGCGTGGCCGATGCGCTCAATAACAAACATCTGAAGACGGCCTTAAACCGCTCGACGGTGCGTATGAGCGCCCAGCGCATCTCGGCGATGGGCGCCGTGGATGGCCAGACCTTACGCAATCAGGTGCGCCAGATGAAAGAACATGTGATTGCCAATTTGCCGGATCTGCTCGAACAACTAGAGAGCAATATTCAGGCAAACGGCGGCCAGGTGCATTGGGCGCAAGATGGCGCTGAGGTCAACCGGATTGTGTTGGAGATTGCCCGCAAGGCCAACGTGCAAAAGGTGATCAAGTCCAAAAGCATGGCGACCGAAGAGGTGCATCTCAACGATGCCTTAGAAGCCGCCGGGATGCAAGTGGTTGAGACCGATTTGGGTGAATATATTATTCAGTTAAATCACGAACCACCCAGCCACATTGTCGCCCCGGTGATCCACCGGCGTCTGGAAGATATTGCCCAGATCATGCAAGACAAGCTTGATATGCCGCCCACGCTCGATCCCGAAGTGATGTGCGCCGTGGCGCGTGTCAAATTGCGCGAAGAATTCCTCAAGGCGGACATGGGCGTCAGTGGCTGCAACTTTGCGATTGCCGAAACCGGCACCATTTGCACCGTCACCAACGAAGGCAATGGGCGCATGACTTCTGGCATGCCGCGGGTCTATGTGGTGATCATGGGCATCGAAAAAATTGTCCCCACCCCCGAAGACGCGTTCTTGCAATATCAGGCCCTCTGCCGCAGCGCCACTGGCCAGAATTTTTCGGTCTATCTTTCGATGACGAGCAGTCCACGCCAGCCTGGAGATGCGGATGGGCCAGAAGAATTTCATGTTGTGTTGTTAGATAATGGCCGCACCGACATGCTGGAAAAAGGCTATGGCGAAGCACTGATGTGTATTCGCTGCGGTGCTTGCCTCAATGTCTGTCCGGTCTATCGCGAGATCGGCGGTCATGCCTACGGCAGCACTTATAGCGGACCGATTGGCGCGGTGATCAGTCCGATTTTGCACACCGATGTCACGAACTCAGAAAAATTACCCCATGCCAGCACTTTATGCGGCGCCTGTCGGGAAGCCTGCCCGGTCAAGATCGACTTGCCACGCCTGTTGCTCGATCTGCGCAGCGATCAGGTGCAGGCCGAGCAAGGGTCTTGGTTTGACAAAGTTGCCATGCAAGGCTTCGTCCAGACGATGACAAGCCGCGCCCGTTATGAAAATGCCGGGAAATTGGCCAGCGTTGGCAGCAATTTGTTGGCTGGTCTGACCGGGGGCAACATCAAATTTATGCCACCACCGCTGACCGCTTGGACCAACAGCCGCAACTTCCCACCCTTTGCAAAACATAGCTTTCGTGAACTGTGGCAAGAGCGCACATCGCGCCGCAAAGAAATTAGTGGTGAGCGGACAACCCCACCCGCGCCCTAAGGGCTCCCGCTCCCCTGGTAAGGGAGGGAACTGTCTAGTGGACGAACGAAGCCACTTCGCCTGCCCCTCGATCAGGCGCTCTCCCAGCAGGAGAGGGTGGGGGAGAGGTCACATTTTCATCATCATATTTCCAACAGAAAATTCTTATGACTGTACGTAACACCATTCTCAACAAACTCCGCGCCACGTTGGCGCACGCAGATTTGCACTTTCCGCCGGCCCATACGCCGCCATTAACGGCCGAGACGCGCATGACGGTGACCGCGGCCGAAGGCGATAAATTAGCATTGGCCAAGCGGTTTGGCGCGGAACTGGAACGTTTGCATGGCACCTTTGAAATCCATGAATCGCCTGCCGAAGCCCGCATGGCCCTGATCAATCGCTTGATGACCTGGATGGCCGAGGAAAAGCAGGGCCAGAAAGGCGCGGTGCTGGAAACCGGCCAAGAGCGCAGTATCTTGAGTTGGGACCCCGCCGCATTGCCCGTGCCTGGCATCGATGACGCTTTGCACGACATGAATATACAATTAGTGGTGCCCAAAGATTTGCGCGGCGACGAAATTCGCCAGACTGTCCGTTTTATTCGCTATGGTCTGACAGGTGTAGAGGCTGCCTTTGCGGCCACCGGTTCTATGTTGGTGACCTCTGGCGTGCAGACGAGCCGTGCCGCCAGCTTGCTCCCCTTTCGCCATATTGCGCTGATCCCGTTTGCGCGGCTCTATCCCACGGCAGAATCCTGGCTGAGTGAGCAACGTCAGGCCGGCAAACTTGTCGATACGTTGCGCCTGCACTCAAATGTCGCCATGATCAGTGGCCCTAGCAAATCTGCTGATATTGAAATGAATATGACCCTGGGTGTGCATGGACCGAAATTCTTGCACGCTATTTTGTTCGGAAAAATGGAGTAGCGAAGAGTAATCAATGGTAAGTGGA
>JAPLGZ010000325.1 GCA_026389895.1 Chloroflexota bacterium
CGATGGTGAGGTGGATGTCGTGATGGCATTGGGCATGGCGCCGCCCGGCGACCCCTGTGATTTACACGATCAGCAGATCGTCTGGTATGAGCACGACGGCGACCCGACGCAAGGCCCGTGGAAAAAGCACATCATCTGTGAAAACTTCTCCAACGCCTTTGAAGCCATTGCCGCCGATCTCGACAATGACGGCCAGATCGAAGTGGTCGCTACCTCTTGGGATCTGCCAGGCCGGGTGGCGCTCTTCAAACATCGCGGCGACCCACGCGGTCTGTGGGACATGCAGATGCTCAAAGAGAATTGGACGCGCGCCGACCAGGTGATTGTCGCCGATTTGAACGGCGATGGCCGGCTGGATATTATCGCCGCCGCCGAGCGGGGCAGCAACGAAGTTCGTTGGTGGCGTAATGAAGGGGGGTGACCCAATGATCGATCCAACTCAATACAAACAACTTTTTCTCGATGATGACGCGATTGAGCAGAGCACCGGTGTGACGCGCCAACTGCATCAACCCATCGAGCACCAACCGGTGCTCCGCCCGGATCGCAGCCGGGGCCAGGTCGCGGTGCAGAGCCGGAGCGCGCCGCAGTGGAACAGTGAAAAGCAGCATTGGGAATGGCGCTATTGGGGCTATTATCGGGTGCCACCGCACGGTCCCTATCACAGCACGGATGCCCGCACCGATTGTTATGCGATCTCGACGGATGGCGTCCACTGGGAGATGCCCAATCTAGGACTCTATGAGTGGCAGGGCTCGCGGCAGAATAACATTGCCTACGATCCCGCCGCCCCCATGCTCTATCACCTGATCCGTGATGAACAGGAGCCCGATCCCCAGCGGCGTTACAAAGCGCTCTTTGACGTGCATGACCGCTATCTTGGCGTCTCGCCCGATGGTTTCACCTGGACCATGCTGGATGTGCCGCCGATCCCCAGCCAGGACGAATCGCATTTTCTGTATGACGAAAGCAGCCGGCAATATCTGGCCTTTGTCAAACAACCAACCGAGTGGGGCCGCTCGGTCTGGCTGGCGAGCAGCGAAGATTTTCAGCATTTCAGCGCGCCGCAACTTGTGTTTCATACGGATACGCTTGACCGCGAGAACCGCAAACGGCGTGTGCAAGCGGTCGCCACCAATCTGGCCTATCTTGCGCCGCCGCTAATCGATGAGACTGATCACATCGCCCAGGTTTACCAGATGGCGGTGATGCCGTATGCCGGAAATTACATCGGTTTCCCTGTGATCTTTAATCCGGCCGGCGCGATTCCGCCGCCCCACATGAATTACACCGGTCTTAACCAGGTGGAATTAACCTTCTCGCGTGACCGCTTTCACTGGTCGCGCGTGGCCGACCGGGCCTTGTTCCTGCCGGTCGATCCGGCCGATGATGCGCATTATGGCTGGGCACAGAAATTGCTGTGCGGCACGCCCCATGTGCACGAAGAACGCGAAATTTGGATCTACTACAATGCCTTGCGCTTCCGCGGTCATCGCGAACTGTATACGACGGTGCCAGACGCCTATTTTGACGATGAGAGTGCGCTGGTGTTGGCCAAGCTGCGGCTGGATGGCTTTGTCTCGCTCGATGCCGCGGAGACGGGCACAATCACGACCAAGCCATTTTTGTCCAACGGCGGGCAACTCTTTGTCAACGTGGATGCCACTGGCGGCGCGCTGAGCGCAGAAGTGCTGGACGCCGAAACGGGCGCGGTGTTACCAGGCTTCTCGGCTGCTGAAGCGGTTATCCTGCAAGACGATCACCTACGCGGGCGCTTGCGTTGGCGCGATCAACCTAGATTGCCTGCGGATCGGGCGGTACGCGTGCGTTTCCAATTACGCCAGGCCGCGCTCTATGCCTTCTGGGTGGAGATTGAATGATTCATACTACGCACGGATGTGTCAACACGTTTTAACGTGTTTCCTGTATTAGAGGGTGAATTCATTCACCCTTTAGCGTGCATCACATGATTAATCAAGGAGAAACTTATTCATGTACGCGATTGATTTTATATCCGACTTCAGCGTCGAGCCGCTTGCCGAATTCGACACGACATTGGCGCAATTGCTGCAACAGACCGAAAAACATAATACAACCCTGACCCTGACTACCTCGAAACGCGGGCTGGCAAACCAGGTAAACTATGAGGCCATTGCCGAGACCGTAGAAATCGTGAAGCAACATCCACGCCTGCTGCCGGTCGGCACGCTCGACCCGCGCTATTATCTCAACTGGCAGGGTGATCTGCGCGCTTGTGTCGAGGGTGGCTGTGTTGCGATCCGTTTTTCCCCGGGCGTCCAACATTGGTCCCCAATCACATTACTCTTTGAAAAGATGGTCGCCGCCATCCGCGAAACCAAACTGCCGATCATTGTCGATTTTAATGGCGCGGGCGGTGAGGCGCTCGAGTGGATTCATAAGGTCGGCGCGCTGACCCACCGCTATGGCGTGCCGGTCGTGCTAAATGAAGTCAGCTACGGCTATTTGGGCGAACTGATTACGGTGATGCAGGAATATGATAACGTCTATGCTGCGATTCGTTGGCTCTGTCTGGCCAATGGGCTGGAAGTGCTTGTCGAAGCTGGCGTCGGCGACCGCCTGCTCTACGGCAGCAATGCGCCCAAATATTCGGTCACGGGGCTGCGCAACCAGGTGCTGATGGCCAAGATTTCGGATGAGCAAAAACAGGCCATTTTAGGTGGCAATGCCTTGCGCCTGCTTGGTCAGGATCTAGAGGATCTGCCAGTCGAGCCGCTGCTGATTCGCACCCAGCCTTACTTGCCGGACAAGCCGATCATCGATATGCATGCCCATGTCTCCGGTTTCCATGTGGCGCAACCGCACAACTCGCGCACGGAGACCAACGTCCACGAAATGTCGGAGCGTTGCAATATTGAATTAACCTTTGTCTCTTCGTATAATGCGATCAACTACGACATGCGCGAAGGCAATGCCGACACGCAGAAATTCTTGGATCGTCACCCTGTGCTGCGCGGTTATGTCACTTGTGACCCGCGCGACATTCCTGGCTCAGTGGAACAGATGACGCGCTACTTTCAGGATCCGCGCTTTGTGGGCGTCAAACTCTATTGTCCGTTTGGTGGCAACATGGCCACCCAACGCATGCAAGAACTGCTGGTTGAAGTCGCCAAGTTTGGTCGCCCGGTGAAGATTCACATGGACGAAGGCGGCTCGCCTTATGGGGGGCTACGTCAGGCCGCGCTGCGCAACCCAGATTTGGTGATCATCAAAGCGCACGGTGACGATGTGGATGGCGCACGCCAGGTTCTCGATCTGCCCAATGTCTACTTTGAATTTTGTAGCAGTGGGATTCAGCCCGGTCGCATTCGCCGGGTTATTGATGTGCTGGGGCCAGAGCGGATCTTCTTTGGCACTGATCAGCCACTCTTTGCACCGTGGTTTGAGTATGGAGCGTATCTGGATGCCTTCCAGAACGAGCACGAAGCGGATCTGATCCTGCGTCAGAAGGCGCGGCGGGTTTATAAGTTGTAGGGGATAAGAAACCCTTCCCCTGGTAAGGGAGGGAGCCATTGGTCGGATAGAATAAGTGGCTTCGCCTGTCCACTAAACAGTCCCCTCCCTTACCAGGGGAGGGTTAGGGTGGGGTTTCCTTGTTCGTTACGAATCAAGTATACAATCGTGCCGAATAGCCTGCCATGATCATGGTTGGCCTGATCGGCCACACGCGTTGATGGAACGAAAGGAACAAGCCTTGTGAAACTAGCCACCTATATGCGCGACGAATCTAAGCGGGTCGGTGTTGTCAACCAGGAGCAGGTGTACGATTTAGCGGATTGCCTCCATGCCAGCGGGCTGGGCGATCCGAAGCTGGCAACGGATATGATCACTTTATTAAGTGGTGGACAAAGCACACTCATCAGCGCCCAGGCGGCCATTGACTGGGCGCAACAGCAGGGCGACACCGCGCTGGTGCAGCCGCTGGCCCAAGTCAAGTTATCTGCCCCGCTCCCTTGCCCAGGTAAACTGCTCTGCCTGGCGGGCAACTACGCTTCGCATATCATGGAAGGCGGTGGTCCTTCGCCTGAGAAGGCAAAGATGATCCCGCGTTTTTTCATGAAACCGTGTACCGCCGTCATCGGCACCGGCGACACGATTCGCATCCCGCCGTCCGCCGCTTTTGCCGACTGGGAATTGGAGCTCGCCGTGGTGATCGGCAAGGCTGGCCGCGATTTGAGCGTTGAGCAGGCCGCCGATCATATTGCCGGTTACACGATCTTTAATGACATTTCGGCGCGTGAGTTGACCTTTCGCCAACAACTGCCGTTGCAAGAAGGTGACTGGTTCTTTGATTGGCTCGTTGGCAAATGGGTGGACACGTTTGGGCCGATGGGGCCGTGGATCACCACCGCCGATGAGATCGCGCAGCCCAATAATTTGCACATGCAACTCTGGTACAACGGCGAGTTGCAACAAGATGCCAACACGGGCCAGATGATCTTCTCGCCCGCCGAGGCGATCGCCTTTATCTCGCAATTTATCACCCTGAACCCCGGCGATATCATCAGCACCGGCACACCGGCGGGTGTGGGGCACAGCAAAAAGCTCCGGCTTAAGGCGGGTGACCAGATTCGCGGGATGATTGAGGGTTTAGGGGTGATCGAGAATCCGGTGGCGCGGCTGGCGGGGTGAGGCGCGTGGAATAACAGCGCCTCACCCCCCAACAGGGTCTCCTGAATCAAAGGGCCGAGTTCAGGAGACCCTGAGCACGTCAACCGCTCTGGCTAGTCGGCGCTTCTACTGAAGCGCCCCCCTCTTCTGAAACAGCTTTATCGTTCAGGAGAGGGGCAGGGGGTGAGGCGCTGTTACTAAATCATCGCAAAAAAACATTTAATCGCGCAGGAGAAAATAGCATGGAGTATCGAAAACTAGGGCGCACCGATCTCAATGTCAGTTCGATTGGTCTGGGCTGTGTTACCTTTAGCCGCGAGAGCGACGAAGCCACGTCGTTTGCGATCATGGATCATGCGGTCGAGCAGGGGATCAACTTATTTGACACTGCTGAAGCCTACAACAAAGGTGGCTCGGAGACGGTGGTCGGCAACTGGATCAAGGCCAGTGGCAAGCGTGACAAGATTGTGCTGGCCACGAAGCTGATTCCACCCTTGACCACGGCGCGCGTGCCAGAAGCCGTCGAAGCCAGTTTGCGCCGGTTACAGACCGATGTCATCGACCTTTACCAGATCCACGCCTTTGACAAAAATACCCCTTTGGAAGAGACGCTGGAAGCACTAGGCAAATTAGTGCAGGCCGGCAAAGTCCGCTATCTGGGCTGTAGCAATTTTGCCGCCTGGCAACTGTGCAAGGCCTTATGGAAGGCCGAGCTGCATGGTTGGCCGCGGCTGGAATCGGTGCAACCCAACTATAACTTGGCCATCCGCAATATCGAGGCCGAAATGCTGCCGCTCTGCGCCGATCAAGCGATCGGTGTGATCAGCTACAGCCCACTGGGCGCTGGCTTTCTCACCGGCAAATATAGCAAAAGCTGGACCGCGCCCCCCGGCACACGTTTTGACCGTATCCCCGATCACTGGGAAATTTATGAGAACGCGACTTCAATGGCCCGGATGGAAAAATTGCGCGCCAAGGCGCAAGAGACCGGCATCTCGATGATCCATCTGGCCTTAGCCTGGGTAATCGGTCAGCCGAACATCACCTCGGTGCTGGTTGGCAGCCGCGACATTTCCCAAATTGACCAGGCCTTCACCGCCGAGCAGATGGGGTTGGCGCCAGAGTTGCGGGCAGAATTTAACAGTTGGTAGAATGATGAGTGATGGGGGATGAGCGCAGCAGGGTTAAAACCCGCGCCCAGTGGGCTCCCGTGACAGGTTCAGGAAGTGCCCTCAGGCACTGAACGCCTAGGTCGCTGAGGCGACTTCCTGAACTGTCAGCAGGCCATTTTAATGGCCCAGGCAAAAATGCCCCATTGCTGGATTTAATCTCACCCATCACTCATCCACGGATGAAAAACTTTCATGGTCAAAACTACACGTTACGCTTCACCACTCAAATTAATCTCGGCCATCATCGGCAGCCTGTTCGCACTTGCGGCCTGTCTATCGCCTGTGAATACCTTGCCGACGCCCACCCCGTGGCCAACGCCCACCGTCTCGGCCCAGACCACTTTTACCGTCCAGCGCGGCACACTGATCGACCAGATCGTTTTGAACGGCGAGGTTGTGCCGGTTACGTGGACGCCGCTGGCGTTTCGGGTGGAGGGATTGCTCGGGACGATCCACAAATTAGAGGGCGATGATGTAAAGCCGGGCGATCTGCTGGCCGAGTTGGAAATGCCGGATCTCCAAGAGAAGCTGGCCCAGGCGCAGGTGGCCTTGGAACAGGCGCAGGACGACCAGGCCACGCATGACAAGCAGCGCAAGTTTGATCTGCAACGCGCCCAATTGGAGCAGAGCAAGGCCGAATTGTTGTTGGACCAGGCCAAAAAGGCCGGCGATGCGACGGCGGTCAAACTTCAGGAGATCCAAGTGCAATTGGCGCAATTGGCTGTGCAGGAGGTCGAGGCGAATATCGATCCCACCCTGAGTCGCAACGTCACCAAGAACCAATTGGCGGTGGAAGCTTTACAACGTCAGGTCGAAGATCGTCAATTGCGTGCGCCGTATACGGGGACTGTCATCGCATTGGGCGTTGGCCTGGCCGGCATCCAAAGTTTGCCCGAACGCCCGCAACCGCATACAGGGATTCCCGCCTATACACCGCTGATGGTTGTCGCTCAAAACGAGCCGCTCGAAGTGATTGTGGCGGGTGATGTATCGCGTGTCAATGAATTAAAGCTTAGTCAGCCGGTCACGCTCACCCATTATCTGGCGCGTGATAAGCCCTTTGCCAGCACCGTGAGCGATCTGCCCGCACTGAACGCCAGTTCGACCAAGCAGGCCGATTTCAAAGACAAGTTGCATATTTCCGTGCCGGCCAATCATCCGCCCATGAAAATTGGTGACTCGGTTCAAGTGGCCGTGCTGTTGGCTGTCCACGCCAATACACTAATTTTGCCCGACGGTGCGGTGCGTCGTTTTGCTGGCCGTACTTTTGTGGTGGTGCAGGATGGTGATAAACAACGCCGCGTCGATGTTACGGCGGGCTTGGTGGTCAATGGTCAGGTTGAGGTGCTGGATGGCCTGCGCGAAGGCGATGTGATCGTTGGGCCTTAAATTATTGATCCACAGATGACGCAGATTTTTTGGGGCAAGCATGCCGGGAATAAAGAAAACAACTTTGTCCTCCCTGCGACGGTTCCTCCCATCGTTTGGGGGAGGCTAGGTGGGGGTGGCTTGGTTGTTCCTTATCTCTTTGAATTGGCCTGAACATCTGCGTAATCTGCGGATGATTCTCTCAAATTAACAATGAACAAACCTGTAATCCGTTTTCTGGGCTTGGCTGGGCGACGACTGCGCAGTCGATTGGGATTGACCTTGCTTTCGCTGCTCAGCGTTGTGCTGGCGGTGGGCATGGTGGTCAGCATCCCGATCTTTGCGCAAGGCGTCAGCTATCTGTTGTTGCGCGATGAATTGGTCAATTTGGGCAAGACATTTCATCGACCGCCATTGACAACCCGCATTTATTTTATCACGAAGGAAAATCTGCCACTGGCGCTGGCCGATGCGCAGACGCTCGGCCAACGCTTTCGCGACTTGATCGCCGAGCGCACCGGGTTGCCGATCAAGTACTTCACAACCTTTGTCTCTAGCCCGAATTTGACCTTGCAACCGGCAGCCCCAGATACCCATTATAAGCAGACAAAACAGGGTGTGATCGAAGAAGATTTACACTTGTCGGTGATGACGGATATTGGCAAGCATATCCAGATTGTCGAAGGCGAGCCGTTTGGGACCGCCAACGGCCAAGGTC
>JAPLGZ010000437.1 GCA_026389895.1 Chloroflexota bacterium
TCTGGCTGGACATCTTGCGGCAAAGCCAACGTGACTGCGCCTGTGTCGGCTGGGCTGGTTAAAACGCGCATGGCTTCAGGCAGGGCTGTGATAATCTGCTCAGGGCGATTGATCCGGTCCCAATAGCGGCTGACGGGGCGAAAACAGTCGTTGACCGAAATATCCTGGCTATGTTCGGATTCCAATTGTTGCAGCACGGGCGCCACATTGCGGCGGGCAAAGATATCACCTGGCAGCAGGAGCACGGGCACGCGATTAACCGTGGCGACGGCCGCCCCGGTAATCATATTCGTCGCGCCGGGGCCAATCGAAGTGGTGCAGGCAAATGCTTGAAGACGATTTCTGTGTTTCGCATAGGCAATTGCCGTGTGCACCATCGCCTGTTCATTGCGCGTCTGGTAATAACGGAAGTCGGTGTACTGATGCAGCGCCTGGCCCATTCCTGCCACGTTGCCGTGTCCGAAGATCCCAAAACAGCCGGCGAAAAAGCGTTGCTCAACCCCATCACGTTCTGTGTATTGCTGCTTCAAAAACTGGATGACCGCTTGCGCCATAGTCAGGCGGACGGTGGCATTGCTGCTCATGGTACGACTCCTTTTGCTTTCCCAAACGGTAGTTTTACTATATAATCTGACTATTGATATCCATATTTCCAGGAGGGTTTAAAATGATTCCCGCCGACTTATTAGCATCTATCCACGATTTGCCGATCAATGACAAATTGTCGTTGATCGAAGCCATTACGCAAATGTTACACCAAGAATTGGCACACGACGAAGAATTTCCCCTTATAGAAAATCGTCAACAAGCAATGAAAGCTTTAATTACAGAACTATTAAACCGGCCTAATCCAGCTCCAGAAAAAGTGCTTCAGCGTGGTATGTTCAAAGGTCGAGTGCCCGTAGACGAAGCACTTTTTAAATTAGTTGATTAAGTACTTCGCAAGCGCGGGATCACTTCATCGGCAAACAACTGCGCGCCGGCTGGATTCGGAAAATCTGAAAAGCGCAGGATGATATGTTCTGCGCCAAGATCGATCCAACCTTGCACCTGTTCCGCTACCTGTGCTGGCGTGCCGATCAGATTGTCCCCATGGACAAAGGGCGATGCGGCGGCGATCTGTTGCGCTTCGGCTTCGGTCTCGGCCACCGCCGTGATCTCGCAGTTCCACGTCTTTACGATCTCATCATAGTCGCGCCCCACCGCTTCACAGTGCTGCCGCAAGACGGTCAGTTTGTGGGCGAATTCGGCTTGGGTGCAGCCAGATAAATTCCACCAGTCTGCATATTGGGCCACGAGTCGTAGCATCTTCTTTTCGCCGCCGGCGCCGATCAGAATGGGTGGCCGCGGGTTTGGGCGTGGTTCGCACCAGGCATCTTTAATCTGATAATGTTGGCCTGCAAAGGTGGCGGGCCGATCCGCTGGGTCCGCGGACCAGAGTTTGTGGATAATCTGCAAGGCTTCTTCTAGCTGCGCAATGCGGGCGCTGGTGGAGGGGAAGTCATAGCCGTAAGCGTGATACTCCTCTTCCTTCCAGCCCGCGCCAATGCCCAAGATAAAGCGTCCACCCGTCAATAACTGCAAATTTGCCCCCATCTTCGCCACGAGGGCTGGATTGCGGTAAGACTGACTGAGCACAATACTGCCAAAATCTAATTTGGGAAATGCGCCAGCCAGATAACAGATGGTTGACAGACATTCCAGGTTATCAATCTCAGCACTCTGCCAGGGCGCCCAGGGAATAAAATGATCAGAGACCCAAGCCGAATCAAACTTCTCTTGGAGGTGCGTCAGATTGGTGTAAATTTGATCTCGGAATATGTTGCTGGCACTGCCGTCGATGGGGAAGTCTGGAACGCGCCAACCAAATTTTACCCTGTTCATGCAAAGGATCCTTTAGATGTATGCTTGTATGTGCTCGATGCTATTCGTCGTGCTTTGGACTGGTCACCGCTGGCTGGGCGGCATCCTCTAATTCGTGGCCCATTTCTGTCAATTTACCCGCCAGGGCCTTATCGCTGCGCGCAAACTCTTCTAATTCGTGGCTCAATTCCTGCAATTCCTCGCCACCCGCCATCATCGCGACCACTTCTTCGCGCGTCACATCGGCTTTGGCAAAGGTGCCGTAGCTGCGGCCCCGATTCAAAATTGTAAAATAGTCGCCAATTGGATAGGCGTGGTGAACATTATGGGTAATAAATATAACGCCGATCCCGCGCGCCCGCGCCTGGGCAATATACCGTAAGACCACACTGGCCTCTTTCACGCCCAATGCGGAGGTTGGCTCGTCTAAAATCAAAACCTTCGCCCCAAAATAGATCGCGCGCGCAATGGCCACCGACTGGCGTTCACCGCCCGAAAGCGTGCCAACCGCCTGCGCAGTGTCGCGGATTTCGATGCCCATCTTGCTTAATTCTTGGCGCGTCACACGGTCCGCTAATTCTACATCAAAGCGCCGAAAAGGCCCCCAACCCGTGGTCGGTTCCGAGCCTAGAAAAAAATTGCGCGAGACACTCATCAGCGGGATCATGGCCAAATCTTGGTAAACGGTGGCAATCCCATGTTCGAGCGCATCACGGGGCGAGGTGAAATGGACTTCCTTGCCCTCGACCAACATATGACCCTTGTCATGTTGATGCACCCCAGAAAGCACCTTGATCAGCGTCGATTTGCCCGCGCCATTGTCACCTAGCAAACACATGACCTCGCCCGCACCAACCCGCAGCGAAATATCTTCCAGCGCAATGACGTTGCCAAAATATTTGGAAATACTTTGCACCTCGATAAGAGGCGTTTGGTTGTTATTCATCGGTTACTCGTTTGTGTGGGAAGAGATTAGGATACGGGATAAGGGATAAGGGATAAGGAGTGTCATCTACCTTAATCCTGTATCCTTACTCCCGTATCCCTGCCATTTACCGCGCCCGTATCGCCCGTTTGCGTACATAATTATTGACCAAGACGGCAATCAAAACCATGGCGCCCAGGAAGACTTGAAACCAATCGGCATCGACACGCGCAAAGACAATGCCTTGGCGCACCATGCCAAAAATTAGCGCGCCAAAGACCGAGCCGATTGCCGAACCATACCCGCCCGTTAGCAAATTGCCGCCAATCACCACCGCAATAATCGCAAAAAATTCTCGTTGATCGCCACGCAGCACGTCTGCGCCAGAAAACGCCACGGCTTGAATAATGGCAATCAGCGTGGCCGCTAGGGCCGTGGTCATAAAGAGTGTGATTTTGACACGCGCAACGGGCACACCGACGTTGCGTGAGGCATTCGGATCGCCCCCCACGCCAAAGATCCAGTTGCCAAATTGGGTCCGCAAAAGCACCCAAGTGGCCAACGCGGCCAACGCCAACCACCAGATAATCGAAACTGAAAAATGGCCGCCGCCGAGCGTGAGATCGCTGGCAAACAAGGCATGGGCCACGTTATAACCCGCCACTTCATTGAGCCCACCCACCTGTGTGCGACCGGTGATCAGGCGCGTCACGCCAATCGTAACCCCCCGAAAAATAAAGAGTGTACCCAGGGTGACAATAAAAGAAGGCAATCCGGTTTTGATCACCAGATAGCCATTAAAAAAACCAATCAGCAGCGCAAAGACGAGCGCCGCGAGAATCGCCAGCCAGATATTAAAGCCATAGGTCACCGACAAAATGGTCATCAACATACCGCTGGCGCCGATGATCGAACCGACGGACAGATCAAACTCGCCAGCGATCATGAGCAACGAGACCGCAATCGCCAAAATGCCCAGTTCGGCGGCGACTTGCAAATAGGTGGCTGTGCCGGCGGCGCTGATAAAACCGCTTCGCCCGGCGACACTGGCAAAAAAAAGCCAGACGATAATCGAGCCAGCGATGGCGCCTAATTCCGGGCGTCCGAGCAGCCGTTTGAAGGGGCTCACACGCCGGACGCGTTCGTCACTGACAGTTGCTATTG
>JAPLGZ010000635.1 GCA_026389895.1 Chloroflexota bacterium
ATTGGACATTAACCAATGAATCAGGCAAAAAAAGCGACGGCGTAGGTGCGGTTTTTAACCGCACCTACGGATGGCTCGATTCATTGGTTAATTCGCAATAAGCAGGGCGTCGTTATGGTCATTTAGTATTTAATTCGGTAACGTATAGGGCGCACCCACAGCCCTATAGAGCGGGTGACCGGTTTATTTTGTGGAATGTCTATAACGATGCCCTTTGCAAACAGAAGGGCTTACTCATGCGTTTGGAAAAGAAGATTGCGCTGATCACAGGTGGCGCAACCGGGATTGGCCGGGCGATTGCCTTGCGCTTTGCCCGCGAAGGCGCACAAGTGGTGATTGCCGATATCAATGATCCCGCCGGCGCGGCTACCGCCACCGAAGCCCAAGCAAAATTTGTTCATTGTGATACTGCGCAAATTGCGCAAGCCGAGGCGGCCGTGGCGCAGACGGTAGACCTGTACGGTGGCTTGGATATCCTGGTCAATAGCGCCGCCCATCTGGGTGGAATGAACAGTGTGGCAACGATGCCAGAGAGTGAATGGCGCGCCGTGTTAAGCGTCACGCTGGACGGTGTCTTTCATGTCTCGAAGTTTGCCGTGCCGGCCATGATCAAGCGCGGGGGCGGCTCGATCATTCATATCTCTTCTGCCGAGGGGATGATGGGGGTGGCCAACCATGCCGCCTATGTCACTGGCAAAAGCGCCCTTTTTGGCTTAACCCGTTCGATGGCCATCGACTTTGGCAAGCAGCGCATCCGTGTCAACACCATCAGCCCCGGCATTATCGACTCGGGCCGGCCCGATTTAGAACGCTACAAAGAAGATCCGGTGATCGTGCAATGGTGGCGCGATATGACGGTGCTCGACCGGCTGGGCCAGCCCGAAGAGATTGCTGGCGCCGCCTTGTTCCTGGCCTCGGATGACGCCTCTTACGTCACCGGGCAAAACTTGGCCGTGGATGGGGGCTGGACCATCGGTCATCCACCTTTGCCCTTCCCTGATCACTAGCCACGGGTTACACCAAGGCGATTGAGGATCCTCAGAAGAGGCTGTGTGAAAGTTCGCATGTGTCTACGCATCGGAGGATAGGGGGATAGTCTGCTACGAAAAGGGGCTATATCGACGTTAGTAGTTGGAAAAGCACCTGTCTCCGCACAGGGTAACCTACTAGTTGTCTGCCTTACCATGATTCTACAATGAAGAGAGTGATACTCAAGGAGGAACAGATGCAACAGCAAGACTCATCGACCCTGAATGTGATCTATGAGAACTGGCGGGGTTATCATGAAAAACTGCGCGATGCCATCGCACCGCTGACAAATGAGCAAATCGTACTGCAACCTGCCCCCCATATGTGGCCGCTTGGCCAAATTGTGCAGCACATCATCTCTGTCAGAGCAGGGTGGTTCAGCGGCACCCTCCAGGATGACGACCAAGCGATGAACGAGTACATGTCGTCGTGGGGCCAACGTAATTCACCCGCACGCAGCGGGGTGGAACTGGCACGCGGCCTCGATGAGACGTGGGCCTTCATCGAAGCCCGCTTGCAGCGTTGGACACCCGACGACTGCGCCAAGACCTTCCCCGATGAATGGGACGGTCAGGTGCACCAGGTCTCGCGCAGTTGGGTGATCTACCATGTGTTGGAGCATGATCTGCATCATGGTGGCGAAGTCTCGTTGATCCTGGGGATGAACGGTCTGCATACCCTTGATCTTTGATCGCTGAGAGCCACAAGCATGGCCTACAAGTCTAAGAGCGACGAGTAGAATTGGCGTATCAAGCGGAAATGCGCCGGAAGTGGGCCATGCCCCACTTCCGGCTATTCTAAACTGGCGCTAACTGCCTCTCATATCGCATGCCTAAGCAGGAGAATCCCCCATGGCCGACTTAGTTTTTGCGCCCGCCAAATATCTGGCAACCGTCACAGCCGTACTCTCAAAATTGCTGGAAAACTGGGCGCGGTTGCCCAGTTCCGTGCAGCAACAGCTTGATGCGCGGCGTTATCCCTTGGGTGATGAGCTTCTAGCCCTCACACCATTTCAGCGCGCCAACAAGCTCCATGAATTTTTGCAATGGTTGGCAACGATCCAGGAAGTGCGCGCCCTCGCCAATGCTGAACTGGCGGCGGGGAAAGGCGCTTTGATGCGCAGCATCGTCCAAATTAGTGATGAACAGATCCGTCAATTAAAGCTAGTTTTGGAAGCGTCGCCGGTCATCGCCAGTATAACTGCTCCTTCAATCGAGCTTCCATTCCAGATCCATATCGAATTCGCGGCACAAGTGGAACAAGGCGCCGTTCGCCCGTTGATCGTCTACCTGACCCCGGATTCACGAACGCCCGACCAACAGATTGATAGCCTGCTTGTGCCGTTTGCTCATTTGAATCAACCCGTGGCGTTAGAAGTGGCGCTGGCCGCGCCCGGTTTCAACGAGCAGACCCGTTATTGGACGCGTACCATTCAGATCTTTAGCGCTGAGACTTCGTTGCCTGCGATCTTCCTGTTGGAAGCCGGTCAAATAACCGGTGATCAACACATCACCGTGAACTTTTATCAGGCGATAGGCAGCACAGCCCGGACGACAGAAATTATTGTCCCCAGGCAAGTCGTCATGCGTGACGCGTCTGGGCTAGCGAGTAAGGGCTTGCAAGTTCGCAGCGTTGACTTTTATCCTAAAATTGACTTTCCAGGAGCGTTGCTGCCTCAAACGGAAAAACCGTTGATTGTCCAATTAACCCTCCAAGCGCCCACTGCCCAGATCGAAGAGAAGTTTAGCCTGAATTTTGCCGATTCGCGCAAGCACGAATTGATCGAAGTGGTGGT
>JAPLGZ010000825.1 GCA_026389895.1 Chloroflexota bacterium
CGCTAAACGAATGCTGCGCCTAACCTGGGTCACCTTGCCCACAACCAGCACGATCGTCGGGCGTACGATCAAAGAATTACAGATTCGTGAGCGTACGGGTGCTTCGGTGGTGGCGGTTGTGCAACCAACCGGCCTATTGCCTAACCCCGACAGTGACCATCGCTTTGCCGCTGGTGATAATGTCGGCGTGTTGGGTGATCCACAACAAGTGGCGGCGTTCCAGACAATGGTTACGGCTAGCAATTGATTGGTCGGTTGTGCTATTACTATTGCGCAATTGCCGGAATGAATCCCACATCTGACACCAGCAAGTCGCCTCAGTCACTTGCTGGTGTCAGATGCCAAACTATTTGTGCAAAATTTAGCGTGCAAGCTTACGCTTGGTTTCAGGAATCGCGATGAACATCATTCATAAGATATTCCCCATCGGTCACTTTATCATTAGCCTGTTATTTATCTTCTGTGCCTTGGCTTTGATCATTATTGCGACCTTTGAGGTCTGGCAAGGCATCCAACCGTTTACCACCCTGGCGCTCGAACAGCGCATGAATTTTATCCTCGAAGGCATCGCCCTCTTAACCGTTGCTACTGCTGCCTTGGAACTGGGCCAGACGCTGATCGAAGAGGAGGTGCAGCGCGAAGCCCAAATGAGCGCGCCGACGCGGGTCCGGCGTTTTTTATCGCGTTTTATGGTGGTGCTGGTTGTTGCGCTTTCAATTGAAGCCTTGGTCTCGGTTTTCAAATTCAGCCACGAGAACCCAGCGAATCTGATTTATGCCGCGGCCGTTGGCGTGATGGCTGCTGCCTTGTTGGCCGCTTGGGGCCTATTTATTTGGCTCAATCGCAGCGTGGAAGAATTGGAGCCAGAGGCGATGGAAGAGGTAAAACGGGAAGATCAAAAAGTGGATGGTAAGTAAGAGTGGCATCACCCGTCTGCTTCTACTGAAGCGTTCCCTCTCCTGAATCAAAGGGCCGAGTGTTCAGGAGAGGGGCGCGTCAACTGCTGGTCTCCGCTTCTACTGAACGTAGCGCGCTCGTTCACGGGAGATGAGGGTTGCTCTACCCCTTGACCGCCCCCGCCGTCAGCCCCGTGACAATATGGCGTTCAGCGAAAAAATAAAAGCCAATCGTTGGAATCAGGGTGAGGCTGACAAAGGCAAGAATCCGCGCCCAATCTGTTCCCCATTGACCTTGGAAGCGCAAAATGCCTAAGGGTAGCGTCCACAAATTCTCTTTGTTAAGGACGAGCAGGGGCAGAAAAAAGGCATTCCAACTGCCGACCATTGCTAACACAAAGACTGCGGCTAATGCCGGCCGCACCAAGGGCAAAGCTACATGCCAAAAGAAACCAACGGTCGTACAGCCATCAATATAGGCTGCATCTTCGATCTCTTGTGGCAGCCCAGCGAAAAAACCACGCAAAATTAAGATCGTACCCGGCAACCCAAAGGCAATTTGCGGTAGAATGATGCCCCAATGGCTATCAATCAGCAGCAACTGGCGCAACGAAATGTACAACGGTAGAATGGCGACTGCCAATGGAAAGAGCAAACCTATGGTGAAAAAATTAAAGATGATCTCGCGTCCGCGAAAAGCTGTGCGTGCAAAGATAAAGGCTGGCATACTGGCCAGTAACACGACACCTAGGGCACTGGCTAACATGACAAAAAGACTGTTGCGCATTTGCAGCCAGAAGGAGGCGCTTTGCAAAATGCCATCAAAATTTTCCCAATGAAACCGATCCGGCCAACCAATTGGATTGGAGAGTAAATCGCCAGTTGATTTCAGCCCACCAAAGACAGTCATTGCAAGCGGAACCAGCACCAACAATGCTATCAACAGGGCAACCAGATATCGAATAATCAAGCTAAATGAGATTTTGCGTAATGCCATCGCCGTACTCCCTCTTTCTCCTGGCCGCGCTCTGCTAGACGGCAAAATCCTGGTGCATCACCTTGCGTTGATAAATGAGCGAAAAGCTGAAACAGATGATAAACATAATCAAGGCAATGCTGCTGCCATAGCCAAGTTGGCTGCGCAGAAAGCCAAACTGATACATATAGGTGGCCATTGTATTGCTCGAATTGGCCGGACCGCCCTGCGTCATGATCCAGACTAGGTCAAAGAGTTGGAGTGAGCCCAGAACGGACAGATAGACGGTCAATCGAATCGTGCGGCCTAACAAAGGTATGATGATGTAGCGAATCACCTGCCAACTCGACGCACCATCAATTTGGGCGGCTTCTTCCACTTCCGCTGGAATATTTTGCAGACCGGCTACATAGAGAATCATATGATAGCCAAAGTATTTCCAGGTGATGACGACGAAAATACAGAACAAGACCAATAAGTTTGGGGTGCCAAGCCAGGAGGGTGGCTCCCATGCTGGAAAAACGAGTTTTAATAGCCAGTTGAGTAGCCCAGCGCGCGGGTGATAGATGAATGACCAGATCAGACCTGCAACGACTTCGGACAAGACAAACGGCAGAAAATAGATCATCCGAAAAAAGGACCGCCCGCGTAGATGGCGACCCACAAGAATGGCACAGGCCAAAGCCAATGGTAACTGCGTGACCAGAGAGAGCACAATCAGCACGATATTATGCCAAAGTGCCTGTTGGAAGATTTCATCGCGCAGAATCCGCAAGTAGTTATCCATACCAACAAAGTTGGTGGCTGGTCCTAGTCCATTCCATTTGTAAAAGCCATAGTAAGCCGCTTGCAGCACAGGGAAGATCACCAGCAAGCTATAAAGCGCCGCCGCCGGCAATAAAAAGAGGATAATCGTAAAGGTTCGTTCGCGGCGTAGGTGGACGCTCCTGCGCCTATTTACGCTGGCTGATCCTGAAATTGCTGTAGAAATCGATTGCATAGAAGTTAGCACCTGAGGAGTGGAGCGTAGAGATTGAGCACTCAATCTCTACGCTCAGTAGTGTATGAAACAAAATTATAGACAAACCCAATAGAGTCCATAGAAATGAGGAGTCGGTACGCCCACGTGCTAGTCGAGCCGCACGAAGGCGTGCTCCCTGTTCATTCTATGTCTTAAACTGTTTTCTCTATTAGTACACCGCTAGGTGAATCTATTCACCCGCGATGATGCGCTATATTTTATTTCGCCATTTCGGTTTCGGCGACTTTTTCAATGGCGTCGGCCACTTGTTCCGGTGTTTTGGTGCCTGCGAAGAGCTCCTGCACATCGTCGTTGACCGCCAAGCCAACCGCCGGGGGAAGGAATTGATCAAGGTAGAGTTGCAGATATTCAGCTTCGCCAAAGTGCTTGAGCACGGTTTGCATGACGGGTTCTTTGACTGAAGTTTCGGCGCCCTTAACCACCGGCAGCACGGCAATCCCATCGGCTGCCATGTTGGTCTGATGTTCTTTACTCGTCAAGAATTTTACAAAGTCAATGGTTTCGGGTGGCGCATTCTTGCCAATCGCAAAACCATCGCCGCCGCCAAACGCATCGGCTGCCTGACCTGCACCCCCCTCTACCGTCGGGAAAGGAAACCAGTCAATATGTGCGACATAGTTTTCTAAATTCTTCTCGGCCACCGCAGAATCGGCGCCAAAGGCCCATTGGCCCATTAACTCCATTGCGGCTTCTTCTTTGGCGATCACAACCTGCTGGTCGCCATAGGCCTGTTCAAGATAACCCTTCTGAAAAGGTTCAAGGTCGATCAATTGTTTCAGCTGTTCACCCGCCTTGATAAAAGGCGCATCGGCAAAGGAGCCTGTGCGATCCTGGGCTTTGGCAAAGGCGGCTTGGCCACCATTGCGAACCGCTAGATAACTCCACCAAAAGTGTCCCGTCCATTTATCCTTCTCACCCAGCGCAATCGGGGTAATGCCAGCATCCTTCAGCTTTTTCACCGTCGTCAAAAAGTCGCCCCAGGTCTTGGGGGTCTCTTTGATCCCGGCTTTCTCGAAGAGCGCCTTGTTATACCAGATGCCTACCATCCCAAAGCGCCAGGGCACCCCATAGACTTTGCCATTGTGGCGATAGACGGCCATCGGGCCAGCCACAAAGGAATCTCCCCAACTGTCCTCTTTAAGGGCATCTGTTAAGTCTTGCACCAAGCCTGCATCGGCATATTGCCACAGCACGCCGCCACCCCAGGTCTGGAACAGATCGGGTGGATCACCGGCTTGCATATTGGTGGCTAGTTTATCCTTGTAAGGATCACCGGTAATCACCGTAATCTCGATCTCGACGTTGGGATGGTCTTTCATATAGGCGTCGGCCAGTTTCTGCCAATTGTCAGCGATATTACTCTCCGAACCGCCCCAAATGTGCCACCAGCGAATCTTGACCTTCTGACCACTCGCCGCGTTGCTCGTACTCCCAGCTGCTGCCGGCGGATTGCCAGCTGCCGGTGGCGCACATGCCGCCAACAGCAGCCCTAGCACCAATGTGACAACAAATAACCCATTGCGAACTCTGTTCATCTCCTCTTTCTCCTTTGTAAATTGTAAATTGATGAGATATGGCACGTTGCGCAATTTTTCAGTTTGGCGGATATTTTACCAACCTAAAATTAGGCAACATCAACAAACAATTAACTGTGACCTGGCCATGCTTGACAAGACGCCCGCACGATTAAGCGGGTCGGCAATTCATACAGCCGATCCTCGACTGGCTTGCCTTCGATCCATTGGATTAACAACTCCGCGGCGCGGCTGCCCATGGTGACGATCGATTGATCGACTGTTGTGAGTGGGGGCGTCGTATAGGCACTTTCTGGCGTGTTGTCGAAGCCAATCACGGACAAATCTTGCGGCACGCGAATGCCAAGCTGGTTGGCAATCCCCATCACGGCAAATGCCGATTGATCATTGGCCGCCATAATTGCTGTCGGGCGTTCAGGGAGCGACAGCAATTGACGGGCGCCGATCAAGGCAGTTTGATAAGAATAATCACCTTCGGCATACAGCTCTGGCAAGATTGGCAAACCGGCCTCATAGTGGGCTTGCGCATAACCTTGACGGCGCTGGCGCGCGCTTAATAGGGCAGGGGAACCCCCAATTAAGCCAACGCGCCGGTGCCCAAGCTCAATTAGATAACGTACGGCGGTATAAGCACCTTTGCAATTGGTGGCGATCACCGACGGAAAGGCGCCCTCGTCACTGGGATCAATGGTTACTACGGGATAGTTGGTGGGCAAATTAATTGTCGCTGGCGTCACAAAAATAATTCCATCGACAATACTGCCGTTCAACTGTGCTACGACCTTGCGTTCCCAGGCCGGATCACCGCTGTGCTTGGCGCGATTACTGGTATGAACAATCAAATCATAGGCCTGCGCCTGCACCATCTGATCGATGCCGCGCACGACTTCAATGCAGAAGGAGAGGCTGAGATCAAAGATGATGACGCCAATCACATGGTTATGCCGGCTGCGCATCCCCTTGGCCGCCAAACTCGATGAATAACCTAATTCGTCGATGATCTTGCGGACGCGCTGCCCGGTGGCGGCGGCGACATCATCGCGGCCGTTTAAGACACGCGAAACGGTAGAAACAGAGACACCAGCCGCACGCGCAACATCTTGAATGCGCACAGACACAGATTGATTTTTCACGGGAAATTCTCGCTGGGTGAGCTTTCGGTATCGTTACCGATAACGATACCGAAAGTATAATAAATTGATCGGACTTTGTCAAGTAGGAAAAAATGGCAACGAATTCTGGCAACGGATTGCGCGGATTTAGTTTTGCTGATCCGTTGCTGATCGCAATCCAAGAACGGATATGTTGTACCAAATTGCCCTAGCTTGGTTTGTTGTAGAGAAGACGGGCTCGGTCAGTGCGTAAATAAAATCGTCCCGCAAGTCAGGAGAGCGACTTGCGGGACGAGCGGTAAATTTGCGGTTAATGGGGACAACGTGTTATTGGGACGAACTCTCTGGCGCTACTTCTTCTTCTGCTTCTTCCTTGACACTCCGCAAATGGGGGAAAAGGAGCACCTCGCGGATCGTATCCTTGCCGGTGAGCAACATGGTCAGCCGGTCAACGCCAATGCCAAAGCCACCGGTGGGCGGCATGCCAAAGCTAAGCGCGTCAATGTAATCTTCATCTACAGGATGCGCATCTTCATCGCCTTGGGTTGCATGATAACTTTCGTCGATAAAACGTTGCAACTGATCGATCGGATCATTGATTTCACTAAAGGCGTTGCATAGTTCCATGCCGGCCAGAAAGCCTTCAAACCGTTCTACCTGGCGTGGATCGGTGGGTGAACCTTTGGCCAGCGGGCTGACATCACGCGGGTAATCAACCAGGAAAGTTGGTTGAATCAAATTTGGTTCGACAAAGGTGGACATCAACTTATCCACTAGTTTGCCCCACGGTTGTCGGGGATCGTGATCAATGCGCATCCGCTTCATTTCATTCGAGAGCGACTCTGCATCGGGAAACGCTTCATAATCAATGTCGGTCGCGTCAAGTATTGCCTGGCGTAAGCTGATGCGGCGCCAAGGCGGCGTCAGATCGACGGTATGTTCTTGCCATTGTAAAGTCAACGTACCCAATACTTTTTGGGCTACATACGCGATCATCTGCTCGGTGCGATTCATCACATCGTTGTAGTCGGCGTAGGCTTCGTAGAATTCCAACTGGGTGAATTCCGGATTGTGTTTAAAGCTGACGCCTTCATTGCGGAAGTCGCGCCCGATCTCATAGACTTTATCGAAACCACCGACGATCAGCCGCTTGAGATAGAGTTCAAAGCTGATGCGCAGATAGAGATCCTGGTGTAATTGATTGTGATGTGTGACGAAAGGGCGCGCCGCTGCGCCGCCATAGACTGGTTGCAGAATGGGTGTTTCGACTTCTAGAAAGCCTTCGTTATCCAGATATTCGCGCAAAGCGCGCACAATCGCTGCCCGTGTGCGAAACAGGTCGCGCACTTCGGGGTTGCCGATCAGGTCTACATAGCGGCGGCGATAGCGCTTTTCTTGATCGCGCACCCCGTGCCATTTATCGGGCATCGGTTTGAGTGTTTTACTCAAAAATTGAACACTATGGGCTTCGACGCTCAATTCACCAGTCTTGGTCACAAAGAGAGGGCCACTGAAACCGAGGAAATCCCCCAGATCGATGGATTTTTTCCAGATATCGTTGTACCAATTGTCTGGCAATTGATCGCGGCGCACCACAATCTGCATTTGGCCTGTGCCATCTTCCAGATCGGCAAAGCTCACCTTACCCATATTGCGGAAGGCTTTGAGGCGCCCTGTCACCGTAACCACCGGCCCATAGGTCGCGGCTTCCAGTGGTGGATTGCTTTCATACAGGGCGCGCGCCTGCGCAATCGTGTGAGTGCGTTGCACACGCGCTGGATAGGGATCGATGCCGGCGGCAATCAGCGCTTGTAAATTCTGTAACCGCGCCTGTTCTTGGTCGGTTAGATGCGCCGGGTCAAATAATAGATGTGGCGAATCGCTCACGATAACTTCTTTCTTTGTTACTTTGCACGAGGAAATTGGTCTATTCGACTTTGATGATCTTGAAGGTGATCTGGCCGCCAGGTGATTCCACTTTAACCTTCTGGCCCGCTTTTTTGCCTAATAAGGCCTTACCCATCGGGCTTTCGTTGCTGACGCGACCATTCATGGGGTCTGCTTCGCGCGAACCGACAATGGTATAGGTCTCTTTGGTATCCATATCCTCTTCTTGGATGATCACCGTGCGGCCAATGGCGACAACATTGGCGGGCGCGGCATCCTCTTTGATCAGCTGCGCATGTTTCAGAATATTTTCTAGCTCGCGAATTTTGCCTTCAAGAAAGCCTTGGGCTGTCTTGGCTTCATCGTACCCGGCATTCTCGCTAATGTCACCCTCGGCCTTGGCTTCGGCGATCATTTGCGCCACTTCGCGCCGGCGCACAGTGACCAGAAATTCTAGTTCTTCTTTTACTTTCTGTAAACCATCTTCGGTCAGGTAAATCGGTTGATTGTTACTCATTGTTGTCTCTCAAACATAAAAATTCTTGCTTACACATCGTGGTAACAGACATGGGGAGGACGTAAGCTTAGTTGGCAACTATGGACGAAGTGTAAAGGCTTGCAGCATATCATTAAAACGAATTTGTACAACGTTTTGTTTCACATAACCAGTGGCTTCGCACAACTTGGAGACACATAGCGCGATGTGCGTAAATGAAGATTGATGATACGCTCGTTTTCAGTCTGAGCTCGCCGTAAGATGCCACCATCACACAAGCATTCAAACCAGCATAACCGCACATAAATCTCGTCAGCAGCTTTGCCATGAAAAACACCGCCGATTACCGGCGGCGCTTAAAGCCTTTGTTTTATCTGCTATTAAAGCAATCGCCGACCTGTTTTCAGGTCGGCTATACTCTCGTTATTATACCGCGAAGGGGTGGTTTTTGTAAAATTTAGGTGAAGGTGTGTTACACCATTTACTTTTAGGCTAGCGTTGGCGTCTGATAAAGCAGTTTGCCTTGCACGCGAATTTCGACATCAACTAGATAAGGTTGGAGGCCGCTAAAGTTCAGGGTCATGCCTAACCCCGGCGCGTCTGGCGCCTGGACTTGCCCATTGGCATCGCGCACAATATGGTTTGCCGTCATATCAATCGCCAAGGATTTTGGCTCAACGGGATACTCGCAGATCACGTCATCTTGGAGCCCGGCGAACGGCTGGAGTGATGCGCTGAGCGCGAGGTGCGAGGTAAATGTATGGTTGACGTAGGTGACCTGGTGGGCTTGCGCATAGTCGGCCACCTGTTTGGCAACGCTGATCCCGCCAATGCGTCCGGCATCAATCTGTACGTAGCCTAGACCGGCATAGTCGATCATGTGTTGCGCCATATGGAAATTGTGGCTACCCTCGCCACCGGCCAACTTTACATCACCACATAACTGAGCCAGGGCATGATATTCTTTCAACGCGCCTGAGACAAATGGCTCTTCTAGCCAGGTGGCCCGACAGGCTTGCAAACCCTTCACGCGTTGGCTGGCGGCTTCTAAGTTATCGTTCCAGACCGTGCCAATATCAATCAATAAAATGCCATCGTCGCCCAACCCTTCACGCGCCGCCATAAATTGGTCTTCATCCGCTTTTACACTGCCTTGTCCAATCGGTCCCCAGCCAAACTTGGCGGCGCGATAGCCCTTGGCCCGCGCACCCCGGCCTTTTTCCAAGGTCTCTTGAGGAGTGTCGCCAAAAAGCATCGAGGCATAAGGAGTCTTGGGATAAATTTTCGTATAGCCAAGCAGCTTGTAGACTGGTTCATTGAGCTTTTTGCCCATCAGATCCCACAGCGCCATGTCGATGCCAGACAACGTGTGATCCGCTTGGAGTAAATCTAAACTTTCGGCCCGCACCAAGTTGCCAATGCGTGTAATATCTTCAATCCCATCTAGCCGCTGACCTAAAACGGAGGCCTGCACCGGTTTGCAGGCGCTATGTGACATCGGGCAAATGAGGCTGGCGATCGACGGCAGTGGCGCGGCCTCACACTCGCCCCAACCGACGGTTTCACCGGCTTGAATGCGTACAAGGAGGGCATCCTGGCTGCCATCGCCAATATTAAGCACTTCGGGCATGGAAAGGTAGAAAAAATCTACGGATTCGATTTTCATCTTCAAATTAATCCTGATCTTGCGGTAGGTTTGGGTAAATAAAATTTGTACGCAAAGCTGATTCGTTACAGTTTCGTAGTTTATCACCCTCAAGGGTGTTGCGCAACTTGTGGCAAAATGGCAGATGCATCCTCATTTTAGAAGATTTTATCAGGGAGGGATAACCAGGTAGGGGATAGGCATGGCTGTCCCCATGTGGATCAAGGTAAGGGACTAATGGACAATGTATGCGGTTGCACCGGTGAATGAATTCACCGTCTGGTACAAAAAGTGCGTTATTGGACATTAACCAATGAATCAGGCAAAAAAAGCGGCGGCGTAGGTGCGGTTTTTAACCGCACCTACGGATTGCTCGATTCATTGGTTAATTCGCAAAAACGCACTGGCGGCCACGCAATCACGGGCGAGGCCAACCGGTTTTAACCGGTTTTCTGTAGCAGGTGCCGGTTGAAACCGGCACGATTGGTCGATAAACGCCCTTCGCTTGATCCAGGTAGGGGCTAGGCATGCCTAGCCCCTACCTGGTCGTTTAGCCTTCAAGCTGGACAAATGCCCGCACGGGAAACGTGCCAAACCCCTTTACTTTGACTGGCACCGCATAGAAGTGGAAGTTTCCAGTTGGGATTTGTTCGAGATGACACAGATGCTCGACGATCAGGATTTCTCGCCCGAGCAATGTGGAATGTACAGGTCGTTCGCCAGTGGATGTATCGTCAATATTGTGTGAATCAATGCCGACGAGCACAGCCCCGGCATCGGCTAAATAGGCGGCGGCGCCGGCGGTCAGAAAAGGATGGTCTTCAAAATATTGGTCAGTGCGCCAGTGTCTGGCCCAACCGGTATGCACGAGCACCGCTTTGCCGCGCACGTCCAACCCCTGAAAGCTTGTCTGGTCGATGGATCGGCCTGGCCGCTTTACCACGTCAACCAGCACACCTTCCAGATGTGCTACCGCTGCCAAGTCTAGTTGTGATAAATCTTTGCCGTCGGCGTAGCGATGAAATGGGCTATCTAAGTATGTGCCTGTGTTGGCGACCATTTCGATCTTGCCAATCTGAAATTCAGTGCCTGGCGCATAGATCTGGCGTGACGCTTCACGGCTCAAATAATCGCAGATCAATGGCGCGGGCAGACCTTTGTAGGTGATCATACCCTCTTCGACAGTGTGGCTGAGATCGATCAGTTGCGGGTTGACCATGATCAGTGATACTTTCCCAAGTTCTGAATCGCCGTTTTGATGCGCTCGGCGATGTCGGCTGGCACGCGCGGGTTAAAAGGACCCCCTTCACCGCCGACAATATCGCTGAAACCACTCAAATGCATGGCTTCGACCACTGCCGAATAGTTGTAGACACGTCCGTTCATAAACCGCAGCTCTTCCAAAGCGTCGATCTCGGCTTCTAATTGGCGCGCTGCCGCATAATCTCCGCGGCGCTGCGCATTGTTGATCCCGTCGCAGATGCCGGTGCAGAGTACGGCTGTGCCGGATGTATGGCCCTTCGTCCCTAATTCGGCGGCCTTTGTGCTACGGTCACCGATGCCCCAAATGACGAGGCCGCTATTGCCAACGCCCTCGATCAATGGGCGCACATCGGCTTCACTTGTGCCGACTTTGACGCCAATCCAGTGGGGTGAATCCTTGAGCAATCGAGTCACGGCGGCGCGTTCGCTGGCATTGCGTAGATAATAGAGAAAGCGCGCCCCATAGGCTTTCCCATAGTGCTCGCCGAACTGCATGAATTGCTCATAGATGCATTCTGGGCTGGCCACACCCGTGAGCGGAATGATCAGGTTGAGGTCCGGCGGGCGCGATAAATTGGCCTGGGCTTCGACTAACTTACCCGCGGTGCCAATTGGATTCGGCACAATCGCCGACATCAAGACGCCATCTTTGCCCATCACGCGACCGGTTTCGTCGAAAATACGCGTCTGATCTTCGGGTTCCAGATGATGGATCAAACTAGTGCCCGCCACGGAAATGACACGGGGGCGATGGTTGTCCAGGTGGTTATGGCGCATCAGATAGTCAATGTTTTTGGCATGGCCTGCATAATCGATCTGACCGTTTTTGAACGGGACAATCGGAATCGTGGTCGGGCTGTTCAGCGCCTCAAGCAAGGCTGGCGTGGCGAGTGACATGGTAATTTCCTCCTCACTGTGGAATGTCCGCCGAATGATGGTGATTAACAAAACAAAGCGGTAACAGGTTACCCAACCTGCTTCGGCAGGTTTCCCGTAGCAGGCAGCGGTTTCAACCGCTGCTCTTACCGAAATAAATTGTTAATCACCAACATTCGGCGTCTGGTATAGAAAACCGCGCCCAGAGGCGGGTGCCCTTAGGCCTTGAATTCATTCATGGCTACAATGGTTAACTCAATTCAACATGAACCTCGAACGTGGCTTCCAAACTTTCGCCGGGCGCCAGCAAATGAATGCCGCTGGTCGGATCACCTTTGGCATAGAGATTAACGCCATTGTTGGCATTGACCACCGGTTCCATCGCAAAATAGGGTTTGGGTGGGTTGAAAAAGACCAGATGGGTGCAGGTGGCTGAGCAATGATAAACAAGTTTGACGCCGCTTTCCGGCCAACGGATAAAACCGTTACCGTCATAGCCGTAAAAACAGACATCGATAAAATTATCAGGTGTTAGAATTTTTGGCGTGGAAAAATCCTGATTCGGCGCGATTGGTTGTGCTGGCCCCGACGGGATGCGGTTGTCATTCGCATCTGGATAGACACTGGCAACTTTATAATTTATTTCTACGGGTTCATCTGGCCGCGTTAGGGTGCGGTTGTAATAGGGATGCCAGCCGGTGCCCGCAGGCATCGTGGTGTCGCCTTGATTCCAGATGGTAATACGCGAGGCTAGCGCATACTCTTTAAGTTCATAGGACAATTCAGCCGTAAAAGGCCACGGCCAATTCACCTGATTGTGCAAACGCGAGTCAAATGAGCAACGAATCATCGTCTCGCTGGTCTCTTCCACCACCCAAGGCCGTGCGCGCGTGTCGCCATGACTGGCATGTTTATCGCCGTTGGCCAGTTGATAGTCCTGACCTTGAAAGACAAAATGACCATTTTCAATCCGGTTGGAATAGGGGATCATCGCAAAGCTGCTGGCTTTTAGATCCGTGCGCCCGGCATTTACGTCTGGCATCACCGATAGCCACTGATCACGTTGGCGCACGGCAAAGGCCATAATGTTCACACCTTGCCTGGGATCGATGATCAGGCGCAGTTGTTGGTTTTCAAGCGTAAGGTGGGCCATAGATAAGAGCTCCATTCAAATTTGGGTAAGCGTGCGGAGGAAAGCCGAGCGTTCCATGACGGTGGGTTGCCCGTTCACGTCGACAACAACTTGCGAAAAATTACGTTCTTGGATCGTCCCATAATCATGGCCGGCGTTGAACGGATAGATCCCCAAAAAGACCAATGGTTCTGGGCCAGTGTTGACCGTGCGATGGGCGGTGTGACCCGGCACATAGACGCCACTGTTGGGCGTGATCGGCGTTGACCAACTGTGGCCTTGTTCATCTTCAAACAATAACAGGCCAGCGCCGCGCAAGCCAATATAATATTCGGCCGCGGGGCGCCAGGCATGAAAATGGCCCTTGGTCATATAATATTCGCGCCCGACGCGCCCTGGCAGAAGGTAGCTAATGCCATAGTGCAGCGCGCCATCGCCCTGGGCTGGTTCGACATTGGTAACGGTGTATAGCAGCGCATCCTCTTGAGTGAACGCCGCTTGATACGCGGTTTGATCGGCAAAGTAGCCGCGCAGATCGCTAAGGTGGCGTTCCAGACTAGGCGCACCTTCGATGGTGCCGGTGAGCGGATCGAATTGCGTAAATTGTGGAAAAAGTGCTTGCATAGTTGATCGCTTTACCCTTGTAAATGGCCGAGCCGTGCGGCCTTTGCTTGCGCCGTTAGCGCCAGTTCAGAGGCGAGGAAACAATGCGCCTGACTCATTGCCGTCTCGGTGCGGTTGATGATGTCGTCGAGCAACTGGCGACCGTAGGGCAACGCTAAATGGGAACAATCGATATATTCAGTCTTGTTTTGATTGACCAAAAAGAGATGATCCGTCCCTGGTCGGCCCGCGATATCAATATACTTGCGCATTTCGATATAACCGTCCGTGCCGAGAATAGTCAAACGCCCATCGCCCCAAGTGGCTAGGCCATCTGGCGTGAACCAATCGACGCGGATGTAACCGGTGCAATGGTTGCTGCGAATGACCACGTCGCCAAAATCTTCCAATTCGGGGTATTCCGGATGATGATAATTGGCGACCTGGGCGTGAACGATTTCAGCCTGCGTAGCGCCCGTGTAATGCAGATATTGGTCAAATTGGTGTGAGGCGATGTCGCAGATGATGCCGCCGTATTTGGCGCGCTCGAAGAACCACCAAGGGCGCTTGTCCAACCGGGCGCGATGGGGTCCTAGCCCAACGGTCTGAATTACCTGGCCAATCGCACCATTCTGGATTAGTTCGGTGGCCTTGACTGAAGCGCGCGTCTCGAACCGTTCGCTATAATCAATCGAATAAATGCGTTTTGTTTCGGCCTGGACACGCCGTGTTTCTGCCAATTGTTCCAGGCTGGTGAAGCCGGGTTTATCACTCATAAAATCTTTGCCATGCTGCATCACGCGCATGCCCAACGGCGCACGCTCACTGGGGATCGCTGCACTGATTACCAGTTGGATCGATGCATCCTCTAAAATTTCTGCTTCACTCGCTGCCAGCTTGGCCTGGGGATAATCTTTGCGGTAAAGCTCGATTAGCTCTGGCTCTGTCGCATAAAAGGCGACCAACTCAGCGCCTGCCTTTAAGAGGAGATTGGTCTGTCCATAAATGTGAAAATGATTCAACCCAATCGTTGCAAAACGAATGGTAGGTGGGTTCGTCATCATCGTAAGCCTTTCCGACGTGCGTTTAATCGCGGTTTGTTCTACGGGAGCTATGCTAGACGGCCTGAAAGCCCTGGCATCCACTATACCATAGGACAAGGCTGGACAACAAGGTCGATGAAAACTTCAATAAATTTTTGCGCAAAAAGATGCCAAAATTTAAGGACAGATCTGGTCACCGCAGCCTACTTTGACAGAGTCTCATACTTAGTATACAATTTTTCACATTGATGGTTGTATAGATTGCTACTAGCTTTCGATCATCGATCAGTCGTATAGTGATTTTAGTTTACGATTGTGTATCTGAATAAACGCGCGGGCTAAATTGGTTGCTTGCCAGTGCTTCTGCTGCTTAGTAGCAGAAGTCGTGCCGTGTAGCGTTTTTGCTCTTTGATATAGATAACTGTTTATATACCATGTTTAAACTTAAATTCATCCGTCTAAAAAGGAGTGATGCCTGGCAACAAAGATTCTTAGGTGATCGTATTTCCCCGATAATCCCCCCTAGTCCGATTTCTGTAAATGGGCTTTAAGACCATCCGCAGCGTAGGAAAATTAGTTGTAAGGAAGAAAGAGATGACTGAATTAATGACGAATGAGCGCGTGCTAACGCCCGCCGATCACGCTTTCTGGGAAGAAAATGGGTATGTGGTCATTCACAACGCCGTTCCCCAGGAAAATCTAGATGCTGTGATCGACGATATTTGGGCATTTTTGGGGGTAGACCGGAATGATCCGGAAAGCTGGTATAAGGCCCCGATCAGCAAAGCTGGGATGTTGGAGATGTATCATACCCAAGCGTTGTGGAATAACCGCCAATACCCACGGGTCCATCAAGCGTTTGCCGATATTTGGAATACCGAAAAACTATGGGTCAGTTTTGATCGCGCCAATATGAACCCGCCCGCTCGGCCAGAATGGGATTATCAGGGTATGGTGCACTGGGATGTGGACACTTCACAAGATCCCATTCCTTTTTTTGTCCAGGGTGTCCTCTATTTGGCCGACACAACGGCAGATCAAGGCGGCTTTCAGTGTGTTCCCGGCTTCACCAACCGTTTCGCCGAGTGGGTTAAGACC
>JAPLGZ010000463.1 GCA_026389895.1 Chloroflexota bacterium
ACCGGACGGGTGTACCAGCCGTTGACCGGCAGGGCATCCAAGGTATAAGTCGTCGTGGGGGGTGTGAGGTCCACTTGCACCGTAGTTTGCTGTACGGCACTGACATTGCCCGCCTGGTCCACGGCACGCCAGGTGAGGGTATGGTTGCCCGTCGTCGCCAGGGTCGTCACCGCCGGACTGTCCACCCAGGTGGCGTCCGTGGTTTGTTGGGCAAAACCGGCGAGGCCAGATAACGCGTCGCTGCCGGTGAAGGTGACCTGCACGGGTGTGTTGTACCAACCATTCAGCAGTTGATTACCATCGACTGCTGGCGCGACCACTTGCGGCGGCGTGCGGTCGATGCGAATCTGCGTGGTTTGCAGCGCTTCAGTGTTGTGCCAGCGGTCGGTCGAGGCGTAGGCCAGGGTATGCACACCCTCATCGGCAAGCACCACCGGTGGATAGTAATATTCACGGTCCGTCCACGTGGGTGCGTTGTCGAGTTGATAGGCCGTGACGCCAGCCCCGAAATTGTCGCTGATGACAAAGCTGACCGTGACCGGGCTGCGATACCAGTCAGTAGTGCTTTGCACGCCGCTCGTTTGCAGGGTCGTTTGCGGCGGGGCGAAATCAGCAATAGCGGTGGGCGTGGGCAACGGCGAATAAAAGATGAAATTGACGCGCACGGCGGTGGCGGTGGGCGCTAACGTGGGCGTGGTCGTGGGCAAGCCGGGTGGATAGGTGACCACCAACGTCGGCCAAGGCGTTGCCAACGGCGAAGTCTGCGCATAGAGCGCGGGTGTGACGGCCAGCCAACGTATGAGCACCAGAGTCGCTAGTGCGACAACGAGTAGACCCGCTTGGCGAAGGGGAGATGAGTTCGGCATAAAGGCTTCCTTTGGTTTACTGGCATGCGGTCGTGAAGCGGATGTTATCAACGGTAAAATCGGTGGGAAAGGCCCAGTCGGTCTGCGCACGGAAGACCAGATAGAGCGGCGTGTCAATGCCCGGCCAGGCTTGGATCTCCACTTGCAAAGGAATCCACCCACCGCTGGCGAGTTGGCGGTTCGTCCACTGCACCGGCGTGGCGAGGATTGATTGGTTGGTGATCGGGTCGATGAGATCAATCTGTAGCTGGTCACCACCCCAGATGTCCCAACTGCTGGCGCGCACATCGAAGGCCAGGCTGATGTGCTTGACGCCCGACGGAATGTTCAGGGTCTGCTGGATGGTGGGTTGGGCGTTGCTGTAACGGCCCAGGCGAATCGCCCATTGTCCCGCTTGGGGCGAATTGGGTGGCAGGTCGTTGACGATCAGGGCGCTGGGGTTGCTGCTCTGTTGCCAGACATTGTGTGTCGCGACATTCTCCAAGTCGCCGTTTTGGACCAAGTTTTGCCCTTCCACGCACGGTACTACTGACGGTGAGGCGTCAATTAAAGGCGCGCTGAAACGATGCTCGGTGCCATCTCGCGTTTTAAAAGACCAATAAAGAATACGATCTTTTTCCCGCACAGGACTCCAATCGGCATAGGTGACTGGCTGCCAATCTGGGGGCTTCAGGCTAAAGGTAAAATAGGAACTGGTAACGATATCATAGCCATACTGATAATCCCAGGTCACGACAGTGTCACCGGCGCCCATCGTCATTGTTGTCGTAGGTAACGGTCTCAACAGATTGGGATTGATCGAAGCGATGATGTGCCGGTCAGCCAGATCGTAAATGTCAATGCTTTCCGGAGAGCCACTGACCCAGACAATTAATCGTTCGCTGAGCGCATGGCGCACCACCGCCAAGTCAAAACTGAGGTCATTCGTCAACGTCAACGTTTCCTGAGTTTTGAGGTTGGTTGCAAACAAGTTGGCGAGCCTGAGTCTCGCTAGTCGCGTATAGGCAATCCAGTCGCCAGCGAGCTGTACATCATTCGGTGCAAGCACAGAGTTACGGCCCAGGAAGATATTTTTCTGGGCAGCATATACATAGACATACAAACCGTCAGCCAGCGTTGGGCAATCACTGTTACAAACGAAATTCCAGGCAAAATAATCATTGCTTTGCGCACCAAAGGCGAGCGCACCAGTGGCATCCCCCAGTGGAATCACCTGCCCGGTCTGGGTGTCGGTGATCGACAAGGTGGGCAATTTACTCCAGTTGGCATATTCGGTGTAGCGATAGCGATAGCGCGGGGCTAGATCAAAGGGCGTTTGCGCCACGGCTTGCGGCGTCCCCGCCCGCACTTGGTGGTGATCAGTCTGCCCCGGCTGGCGGGCTGGCCCAGCCGGGGAATGCACTTGCGCGACGACGATCAGCCGGTGACTCGGATTACTGGGGCGGGCAGCAAAAATTCGGAGGCTCAACAGAGTGACAAAGCCGACACCCAAGAGCATAAGCAAGGTAGCAGCCAAACGTAATTTCATCGCCATTTCTCCTTCATGAATAAAACCAAGTTATCCACAAACGCTTTAGTTTTCATCGCCCATCCACCAATCACGAAACCAGTCACGGACGACCACGCCGGTTGTTTGTTCATAATACGCTTCGTGCCAAGCAATTTCGTAGTTCGCATCCCCATTTATGCAATTGGGATCTGTCCCATCATCTTCCTGAACTAATAACCAAACAATCACATAATTAGCGAAAGATTCGTTGACGATAAAGTCATGCAGTGACAATTGCGTCTCAGCCGAGCGTATAAACTTACTATTGGCCATCGTCATGACATTGTGGAGATCCTCCTGACAGGGGGACATCACATCTGCTTCGGTCATAAAGACTGGTTTTTTGCGTTGAATCAAATGGTCAATCATCCAGCGCGGTAGATATTGAAAGAGGTGCTGACTCGTAGAGATATAATCTGAGTGATTGAAGCAATAGTTTACATCCATATTGAAATCCAATTGTTCAGTGCCATAAGCCCAATAGTTATGCCAACTGTAGCCTTCAAAACGGTCAGAGTTATAGGTTTTGGGCATAAAGTCATAGCCGGATTGTCCATTCACGCCATCCACGGCCATGAAACCGCACTTGCCCAAAAACATAGGTTCGGCGTACTTACGTTGCCCCATCGGGGGGGCCAGAATCTGCAAGTGGGATTGCTTGGCGTGAGCCGTGTCATAGAGATTACTAAAGTAGGCATCCATTTGGCTCCAGGATGCACTACTTGGTAGATTGGGGGCAATGTCAATTTGTTGCCCTGTCTTCTTATCATAGTTAGGATACCACTCATTGTTGGGTTCGTTGGCTGGCTCAAAATAAAGTTGAGCTTCATGCTGATTGGGTGCAGTAAACCAGAGTTGGTGCATGAACCAGGTATAAATGGCCTCCATTTCGTTGGCGATATCCAAAATATCACGAAAACCATCCGCATTTTTAGGGTAACAATAATTGGCCCCTGGTTGCTATGCGTCTGTCATTATGATATGGCGCTCACCAGGGGCCTTATAATCCGTATATTTGCCCGGGCTGGGTGTAATG
>JAPLGZ010000880.1 GCA_026389895.1 Chloroflexota bacterium
TGTGTCCGGTTTGCCGCGCTCTGGCACATCGATGATGATGAAAATTTTAGAAGCGGGTGGTCTGCCCGTGCTGACCGATGCACTACGCACAGCTGATGACGACAACCCCAAAGGGTATTACGAATACGAACGTGTCAAGCAACTGGATAAAGGCGATGTCGCCTGGCTTGTCACAGCGCAGGGTAAAGTCGTCAAGGTAATTTCAGCCCTGTTGCCCCATTTACCCGCCACCCATCAATACCGCGTAATTTTTATGCAGCGCAAACTGGCCGAAGTGTTGGCTTCCCAGCGTAAGATGCTTGCTCATCGCGGTGAGCAGATGGGCGCCACCGAGGATGCCGCGTTAGCCACGCTTTTTGAAAAGCATCTTCAAGCTACCAAAGCCTGGCTGCAAACCCAACCTAATATCAGAGTGCTTGATGTCGACTACAATCAACTCCTCCTCGCACCTACGCCTCATTTGCAGGCTGTTAATCATTTTTTAGATGACAAACTTGACCTTGCTCGGATGGCGCAGGCCATCGATCCAACGCTTCATCGCAACCGCGCCGATCAATAATTCAGCGATCAGTTTGAACTTTGCCATAAAGCCGTCTAGGGTATATCCTCTAGCTGAGTTATTATGCCTGGCTATCACTCCCTCGATCTTTTGGCTCGTGGGGTTTCCCCGTGCCTCCGCAACGAATGGCATGCAAAATGTAACAAAGGATAAATCAACATGGAGAATGATCCGACGCAAAGCAATTTGCAGCCTGTCATGGAAGATTTTATCTTTGGCGGGATCGAGGCGGATGAGCGCCAATTGCTTGCCGACACGCGCCAACTGTGGCGTGGCATTCGTCATTTGCATACTTTGGATCCCCTCGATCCCGAACCAGGCCAGCCGGTATTAGTCACCGTTTTTGTCGCCCCTGACATTCATGTGGATCGCGTGACGCTCTATATGACGGCGGATCGCAGCGATCCCGCGGGCTATAGAGGGGTCGCGATGAATGGTTTAGCAATTAGCCTGCAACGGGTCGCGGTGCGGTGGGAAGCCTTAATTTGGGGGTATGTTGAAATCTGGCAAGCGCAAATTCCGGCCCAGTTTGAAGGCGCGCTCGTGCAGTATCGGATTGAAGGTTGGTCTACTTATCGCGAAGATAGCTCGATCTGGAGCTGTGAGCCCAATTTGGACCGCACTGTCGAGCGCCCAACCTTATATGGCTATCATATCGATTATCTATCGCCACCGCGCTGGGCGCATGAGGCGGTGATCTATCAGGTTTTTGTTGACCGCTTTACAGGCGTTGAGAATCGTTGGCTCAGCCCGGCAGAGTTGAACAGCTTTACCGGCGGCACCTTGCAGGGCATCATTCAAAAGCTCGATTACATCGCCAATTTAGGGATAACTGTTCTGTGGTTAAGTCCGATTTTTCGCACGCCTACCTATCATGGCTATGACACAAGCGATTACTACACGATTGAGCCGCATTTTGGCAGTAACGCTGACCTGGCTGAATTGGTGGCGGCAGCCCACGCGCGCGGGCTGCGCGTGATCCTGGATTTTGTCGCCAACCACACGAGCGTTGAGTTTACGCCCTTTGTGGTGGCCAAGGATAATTTGCAACATTCGTATAGTGAATGGTTCGATTTTGATGTGCAATACACGCATGGCTACCGGGCTTTTTTCGATGTGGCCTCAATGCCTCAGGTCAATACCGATCATGGGGCTGCGCGCCGCTTTTTGATCGATGCGGCCTGTTATTGGTTAAAAAATTATCAGATAGATGGCTATCGGCTTGATTATGCTGCTGGCCCCAGCCATGCTTTTTGGAGTGAATTTCGCGCGGCCTGTCATCAGGTAAAGCCCGACTGTTGGTTGTTCGGCGAGGTTACATTGGCTGGCGACCGTCTGCGGACGTATCAGGGCCGGCTGGATGGTTGTTTAGATTTTGCCCTGGCGCGCAACATCCGCCAACTCTGTGCAGACCGCCAGCCAACGATCACAATTGAGCAATTTGCCAATGAAATCGAGCGCAGTCGACGATTTTTTGATCGAAATCATTTCACCCTGCCCGCCTTTATCGATAACCATGATATGAATCGTTTCGCCTGGGTTGCCGGCAATGATCTGCGCCGTTTGCGGCTAGCGGCGGGCTTGTTATTGGCCCTGGGCGGCCCACCAATCATTTATTATGGCACCGAAGTTGGCTTAACACAGCCGCGCGCCAAAGGCCCCTACCGTGAATAATCGCGCCACCCTATGTGGTGGGGTGATGCCCAAGATCAAGCCTTGTTCGCATATTTTAAACAGCTGATCATGGCGCGCCGCCAACATCCCGCCTTGGTCTATGGCGAATTCATCACCCTCGGGTTGGATGCTAAAAAAGGGCTTTGGTTGGTCGAACGCGTTTATGAGCTAGATCGCGTAGTCATTGGAATTAACGTCTCTGAACAGTCGCAACTTGTGAAGCTGCCAACGGGAAAAAATTTCGTGGTAGACAAGACAAATTCTTATGGTACAATTGAAATACCGGCGTTGAGCCTGGTCATCCTGACGACGACAGAGCCCATTAACGGTATATTTACACCTATTGTTATGTAATCTACGATCATCTAGCCTATCGTCTTTTAGGTTGTATAGACGCCAAGCCTCGTTGTCGAAATATCGCTTTATCTGCTATTGTCGTCAAAGTACATTTTTCCAACCTACAAGAATGTACTTTGATCACAGAGCAAGGTCACTCATGGGTAGATGGTTTGTCGCTAGCGTACTGGCGTTAGGCTTGTTGATTGGTACGTTCACTGTAACGAACGCCCAACTTTCAACCTTATTTAATGGCGGACGTCTTCCCTCGCGTGATGGCCAGTGGTTGACGCCAGTCGCAGCCTCGCTGTTGGCCTCGGACGAAGAAGATCACCTCGCACGCAATTCGGTCTGGGCTTGGGATTTGGCGATGCAATTTGGGACACCTGTTTACCCAATGGCGGGCGGACGGGTCATCTATGCCGGTTGCAATAACGCAGGTGGTTATGGCTGTTGGGCAATGGTTGATCATAATGATGGCTTTGCCAGTATCTATGCCCACATGATTGATGAAGGTGGCGGGACCATTTGGGTGAACGCGGGCGACCAAGTAACACAGTGGACTCCCCTTGGTCGTGTAGGCTGGACAGGCAAAACTAGTTTTGGTCCCCATGTCCATTGGGAAATCCACCGGCATACGGGCGGACGTGTGCGACTCGACGCCTATTTCGACCGTGCGGCTGTTCCCTATTGTAAGTTCTGCGCTGCCTCTAGCAGTGGCCAAGGTGGTCTGGCCGATGTGGTGGTCTTGCAGCAACCAACTTTGCTGGCTAATTTTTTCCAGCGGCCGGAAGTTTGGGGTAGTTTGCTCTTTTTGCTCTTGCTTGCTTCGTTTTTGATCAAGCCAGAATTTACGGTAAAAACAACCCGAAGTGTTGGCGTTTTCTTATTGGGGAGCTTGCATACCTCGCGCCATAAAATTGAAAAGTTTCGGCGCAATCATGTCTGGGTTGGCGCAACCACTATTTTCTCGTTGGTCATGCCTCTGGCGCTCTGTAGCTCGCTATTGGCCTTGCAGATTTGGATGGTGGACCACGGCGTGCGCTATACCGATTTGGTGACTTATTTTCGGTATGGTTTTTATCCATACTTGGGGGGTGGTTATCTAAGTGGCTCAAAGTACAGCGCTGTTTGGGGCGCGCCCTGTCAGACTGTCGGCACCTTGGGGCGTGTATGCAATCCTGCGGATATTGTCGCTTTAGGGGTAAAATGGCAAAAGGATGTATACTCATTTACAGGGAAACAGCCTATTTTTGTCGTGATTCCGCGTTTGAGCCGTCAATTTGGGGTGGCACAAGTCAGAAGCTTGCTCTATGAGGCGCACCAGGCGAATGGCTTAGTGATTGTGGATGTGGCGGCCAACATTGATCAAGCCCGAAGCATGATCGATCAACTCGCCGATGTTGGGTTGGATGGGGTGGCCCTCGATATGGAATTTATGCAAAGTGTCACAGGGCAGGGCATCCAAGAGTTGGCTCGCTATTTAGCCGCCCGCCGCACGGCGGCCGGCATCAAAGGTGACGGTGTGCTTGTGGTTTGGAATGTTTTTCATAACATCGACAAGAGCGGTGACTTATCGGTGGATGGCGTCAAGGTGGTGCCAATTTTTACCGGATATGGGTCATCCGCCACGAAGGTGGCTGGCTTGGGTGCCACTCAGCGGCTATTTTCGGCTGGACCCGCTGATTCTGGTTTGATGGCATTTGATCAAAGATGGCCGATTAATTACGCTTGTAAAGGTTTTGGGATTACCCAAGGCTTTGATTGTCAAAGTTGGTATGCTTTATTTTCTGACCCAATGGCGCGTGATGTTGGCTGGTGGGTCCAGCAGTAGATTTTATGGATGTTGCGCTTGATCGTGATTTGTACATGCTATTATTTGCGTTAATTTATAAATTTGCAGGGACAGTGCTGGCGTTGTGGTTGAGTAAACTTTGTCAAGACGCACCTCTTGACAAGCTTTGACCTAAATTGACAAGAGCGTGTGTCGCGGTGTACGCTCTTGCCTTACAATTGCGTTAGTTGTGGCCCTTATTATCATCCTCATTATTGCGACTACCAACGCACTCAGCATTGTCGAAAGGAATTTTTTATGGCGTCTAATGTTGTGGCAAATACCCTCAGTTGGTTTGCCGGAGCGTTTTATGTAATTATTGCCTTGGCCATTGTCTATCTCTATTTCTTCCGGCTTGTTCCACTGGTGCTGAGCAGTGTGAAGGCCTGGACACTCTTCGATGTTGTCCGTATTACATTTGTGTTGGGGGGTCTTGCGGTGCTCCTTGGCTGTGTGGCCGTCTTTACCGCAGACTGGATCTTTAGTCAGGTCTTTGATACTTTGCCCAAAACTCGGATGGCTCGCGAGTTAAGCCGTATCTCCGGTTCTACATTGCGCGTCAATTGGGATACGGGAGGATCGGAGTCAGCCGCGCCTAGTGTCTTTGGGAGTTCTAGTGAACCCTCTGACGCTGCAACGGAGGGAGGATCTGAAGTAGCGGCCGCCCCTGCCATTATAAGCGCACCGGTTCCTACGTATCCGCTGAAAGAAAACGCCCTGGAGATCTGGGCTGCCAGGTTGCAAAATATCTATAACCCGACTGGCAGCGTCAGTGACAATATCAAAATCATGAATAAACGGGATATTCCGCAAGACGTAGTTTGTGATGTGTTTTCTGATACGGGCGGTTGGTGGCCGAAGAGATATGAAAACTGGCAGTTGCTCTGTAGTAACGACAGCTTCAAAACGACGGTCCCTATCCAGACAAACGGCACCGCAGCCCGTGGTTTAACCGGTGGCTCTTTTTACACACGTGAAAATCCTTTTTCGATCTATGGCACGGGACGTTGGCCGGATGATGCCTTTGATACGACGGCGCCTTTGATCACACCGACGCCTGGTCCTTCTGGTGGCCCGTTGAGTGGTGTGGCCGTCCCCACGCCCGGCGCTGGCACTGGCACACCGGTTGCGGCTGGCACGCCAGGTAGCAAACATAAAGTATTGGGTGGCGAAAACCTGGCGATCATTGCCAAGAAATATGGGATTACCGTTCAGGCGCTGATCAACGCCAATAGCGAAAAATACCCGATCTTGGCGCAAAATCCGAATATGATCGTGGCTGGCTGGGAATTGACGATCCCTTCGCATTAACAGGCAGAGCCAGTAATTTTTTTGAAAACCGAATAACCTTTCAAACAACGCCAGGCGGAATAGCCTGGCGTTGTTTGTTGGCCAGCACATCCAAATGTGTGCATAATTCAGGCATCATCCTGTTTGCTGCTATAATGGCACTTCGTTAGCATCTGTCCATCAATAGATTCTAATGATTCGCAAAAGGGTGGTAAATTCGTTGTACCGTAGGCTTTCTCCTATGATTAACTGGCGGCAAGTGCGCAGCGAGCGCCAAAAGCGTGGCCGGCCATTTGTGATGGCCCATCGGGGTGTGCCTGTGTTAGAACCAGAAAATACAGTGCGCTCCTTTGCGTTGGCCTTGCAACAGGGCGCCGATGTCTTAGAAACGGATCTGCGGTTTACCCGCGATAACCAGATTGTGCTCTTTCATGACCGTTTATTGGCGCGCACCACCGATGGCCAGGGGGCGCTGCATGATCAGCCACTGCATGCCTTAAAACGTTTGCGCACCAGGGCGCCGAATGGCTCACTGACCGACGCTGAGGTGCCCACCTTGCTCGATCTCATTGAATATACCCAAGGCCAAATTCCTTTTTTGCTGGAACTTAAAGACCCGCTCTTTGCTGATCCCAAACATGCCGAGCAATTGATCGAATTGTTAGAGACGCACGGTGTCTTGCAAAGCTCGGCAATTGTCTCGTTTCACCCAGACTATGTGGCGGCAGTCAAGACCGTTTGTTCGGCCATGCCGACGGGTAATATCACATTGTGGAACCCATTACCGTCTGGTCATGCCCAACTGTTAGGCCCGATCTGGCCGCTACTTTGCCTGAATCCAGGCTATGTGGTATGGGCGCATCGGCTGAATAAAATTGTGGCGCCGCTTGATCCAACCCCCGAGCAGCGCATGTGGTATTATATGAAACTGGGCGTAGATGCTGTCCTCGCCGATCATCCGGCGACAGTGATTGCGGCGATTGATCAGTATCAGCGACGCCCTGCATAACCGATGAGCACCGACAACAAAACTGACGAGTAATAACGATGCAACAATCAAACTCTACTAGCTTACCAGGCGCCGAAGACAAGCCGGCCTTTGTCAACCGCATGTTTGCGCGTATTGCCCCCACCTATGATCTGATGAACAAGTTGATGACTGGGGGGCAAGATCGCCGTTGGCGGCGTGAATTGCTGGATTATTGTCATCTGCCGCCCCATGGCCGCTTGCTAGATGTCGGCACGGGGACAGGCGATATTGCCTATGAAGGGATGCGCCGTTTTCCAAGTGTGCAAGCCTTTGGCGCTGATTTTACCTATGAAATGATGGCCGCTGGTGTCGGTAAGTTGCCTGGGCGTGATCTGCCATTTATGCAAGCCGATACCTTCAAACTGCCTTTTGCCGATAATACGTTTGATGCCGTGGTCAGTGGTTTCCTGGTGCGCAATGTGGTTGACCGCGTGGCTGCTTTTCGAGAACAGGCGCGCGTGACCAAGCCCGGTGGACGTGTGGTCTGTTTGGAAATTACGCCACCCAGCAACACCATTTTGGGCCCGCTCTTTCAACTGTACTTTTTTGCCGTGGTGCCCTTGCTTGGCACTTTGGTCAGTGGTGATGCGGGGGCCTATAAATATTTACCCCAAAGCACCGTCAATTTTCCGTCTCCCCAAGAATTAAAGCTACACATGGAAAAGGCCAATTTACACCACGTGTTTTTTGCCGAACGAATGCTGGGCACTGTCGCCATTCATGTCGGGACGAAGTGAGTTTCCAAGGTGGCGGTTCGGTTAGACGAACTCGTTATTCATCTTCCGGGAAGCGGTCACACGTAATCCCGCTAACCAAGTTGCACTTGACCGCTTCCCGGAAGATGAACCCACGGTTTACACCCTGCTCTACACATAGAAAGGAAGATCGTTCTTGGCCGCTGATTTAACCCATGATCTTGATCTGCACGGGGAACGCGCCGCGCGCCGCGGCAACCCAAGTTTTGTCTGGCGGGCTGGCCAGGATCGTCGATTGGCGATGATTTTGCAATGGGCGAAACCCAACGCCGCCGGTAAACTTGGCCAGGTTTTGGTCGATGGCTGCGGGGTTGGTTCGTATGTAAAGACGCTCCAATCGTCTGCCGAGCAGGTCTATGGGATTGATATTGAGCCGGAACATCTGTCGCGCGCCGTGGCCAATGCCCCGCAGGCCCATTTACAGATTGCGGCTGGCGAACATTTGCCCTACCCAGACAATTTCTTTGACCTGGTGTTAAGCCACGAGGTGCTAGAGCACGTCCAAGATGATCACCTGGCCGCCGCTGAAATGGCGCGTGTGCTCAAGCCAGGTGGCCGCGCCGTGATCTTCGTCCCCAACCGGCTCTATCCGTTTGAAACGCACGGCCATTATTGGCGCGGCGTCTATCATTTTGGCAACACCCCACTGATCAATTATCTGCCCGATCCCTTGCGCAATCAACTAGCCCCACACGTCCGCATCTATACCGCTGGCGGCCTGCGCAACCTCTTCATCGGCCAGCCTGTCCGCGTTGTCCACCACACCCAAATCTTTCCTGGGTACGACAATATTGTCTACCGGCGCCCAGTGCTAGGCAAGTGGCTGCGCCGCATCACCTATGCCTTGGAACATTCCCCGTTGACCGTGCTGGGGTTAAGCCATTTGTTGGTGGTGGAGAAGGCGTAAGTACGTTGTTATAAAGACCATTACTTATTTTTTTAGGCGTCGTCTGTCACCCATGCGTACTAGCAGACGATCCAATCCTTGCTTATGGTGCTGGGTGCGGGCATGGTTGGGGTGTAGAGCGAACGTTTGGTTATTTCCCCAGCCAAGCCAGGAAGGTTTGCCAGAGGGCAGGTTTGGCGACTGGCTGGTCATAGCCAAAGACGGCAATGGTGTGTGAATCGGAGTTCGAGACATAGACATAGCCACGCCGTTCGTCCACCGCGATAAACTCGGCGCCAGCGCCGCCGGTATCCAGGGTGGTGATGACCTCCGTCCCCCGAATGACGCTCATCGTCCCATCCAGCCGGTTGGCAACATAGATATAATCGCGCAGGGTGTCCACCGCCATCTGGCGTGGATCGTGGCCCACGGGGATTTCGGCAAGCACTTGGTCTTGGCGCACCACGGCCACAATATTACCCTCTGCGCCCCAATAACTGGCATAGGCGAGGTTATGTTTGGCATCTACGACGATATGATTGAGTGCGCCATTGCCATATTTTTCGAGCAAATGGAGGGGCGCTTGCACAACCGGATGCTGGCCGTCCCAGTAATATAATCCACCATATATCCAGTACAGACTTCCATCCTGGGCATTGACCGCAATATCGGCAATGTCCAGATCCCATTGCTGCGGACCGAGAAACGTATTGGTGATCAGGGTGGCGTCTTCTAGGATGCCTAGGGGACCGACCTGTTTTTGCCCCATCGATTCGTGACCAGAGAGTTGGCCGACATAGACTTTAGCGCTGCCGGGGTCGGCCACCAGTACCTGTGGTGCATAGCCAACGAGCAACTCGGTGAGCACGCGTGTGCCGCTAATCACGTCCACGGTGCCCGGTAACTTCGGATTAGGATGCGGGTTTTGGCGGTTATGCCGATTGCCTGCATTCGCCACATAAACCAGGCCGCTGTGTGGGTTTGCGGTGATAGCATTGGGTAACCACTGAATGTCACCGATGCTGGTGATCACGCGCGTCCCGCTGATTACATGCACAAAGCCAGGGTCGTCAGTCAAATAAACTAAGCCAGTTTTCGGTTGCACAGCTAAAAAAGAGAGACTGTAGTTATTGATTTCAGGCAAAGGTTTTGGGATCACGGTTACCATCTGTGGACCATCCAATACGACAATCTGTCCAGTGAGCAAAATGATGTAGGCTAGACCATTGGGGGCTACGACAATGCTGTCCGGGTAGAGTCCATATGGCGGTGTCTTGAGCAGCGCTAGCCGATGCGGCGGTGGCGGCGGGATTTGCGCCACGGCTTGACAGGCGGTCATACTGCAAAGCAGGAGGGTGAGCAGGCCGGTCGTCAGCCCAACCAGGAGCATCATGCGTAAGTAACTTGACTCTCTTTGGATTAGCATCGCTTTATTGTCCTGTGGCTGTGACAGCGTTGCCGGTGATCAGCGGCAGATAGACCCGCTCTTTCAAATCACCCAGCGTCGGCAGATTAGGGAACGTGGCCATACAAGCCGCATCGGTCGTGGGATAGTTCGTGAATGCAGCACGCACGGGTTTGGTGTCTTTGAGATTGCCGTCATACAACCCGAAGGACCAGGGAATGTTGACGGTCGTAGCCCCACTCGCGTGTATGAAATAGCGCGCAGCATCGGAAGCAGACCACGAAGGCGAAGGCAGCCCACTAGACCAGGCAAGGGAGGTGACGCGGTTCCCACAGTCTTTATCCTCGATATCCGCCGCCGTGTCCTGATATTGATACCAAAACACCTTGGCTACGCTCGGTGTCAAGTCAAAAAGACTATGAAAGCCATGTTGCAAATAACAGGCCTGTTCGATTTGAGTT
>JAPLGZ010000213.1 GCA_026389895.1 Chloroflexota bacterium
CTAATGCGGTGTCACCACCAAAAGCGCCGCCATCGATGATCGAACCGGGGACAAAAGTATTGCCCTGAAAGCCGCCCGGACCGACACCTTGCAACTTGAGCGGTGCGGTGATAATCAAGTTTTCGTAGTAGGCGCCGCGCGGGTTGACGCGCGGGTTGGGATCCGGTTGGCCGGGATAGACCACGACCAAATCTGTCGCCGTACTGGCGACAGCTGCGTCAATTGCGCTCTGGATAGTCGCATAAGTCTTGCCTGGCCCCACCTCGTACACAGTAGGTAGATAGCTGCTAGCCGTCGCCGTACCGCCACCGAAATCATCGAAGCGGGCTTCGTTGGCCGTTGTCGTCCCTGTTCCAACGAAGCGGACGCCAATGCGGCCACCCGTTGCATTCAGAAGAGGCGTCCACGGATTAACGTTGACGCTGCCAATCTGAGCGCCATTCTTAAAGACCGTGACAGTGCCATCCGCCGCCGCACGGGCGCCAAGTTGGTCACCTACACCAAAAGTCACAGCAAACGCCGCGCCGCGGTTGGCAGGGTTTTGCCCTGACGATTTAACACGCACCTGAACAGCATTGCTCCCGTTGTAGCTAACCTCGATCCAGGAAGCCAGGATGGCATCTGCCCCCGTTAAACCAGGATTTAACTTCAACAGCAAAGCCTGTTCGGTCGAACTCGGCGAAATCTTGGCAAATGTAAAGTAGGCCTCCTGAGCACTGCCATAGAGCGTGCCACTGTTGCTACCCCACCATGCGCCAGAGACGTTCGTGCCTGTCTGAACGCGAGCCTGGTTGCTGTTGACATTGAACACGGCATTCGGGGTGTCATCGACCCAACTGCCGCCAAAGCCATTGGTTGTGTTACCACGGTTGAAATTATCAAGCACGCCAGTAGAGGGGAAAGCGCCAAAAGCGCCGCTGCCCAGCACATGGAAGGTCAGACCGTTTATTGTACTTTGGCCGTTGGCGGCTTTGATGTTGAGCTTATGCGGGCCAACCGGTGTCGTAGCAGGCACCGTCACGGCGATATCGGTGTCGTTCCATCCCGTGACCGGTAGCACAATGCTACCATCCAACGTAACCTGACCAGCACCCTGCGTGGGGCCAAAACCGACCCCCTTAATCGTAAAAGCGCCGGCTGTATTGCCAGTCACATTGACATAAGGCGTCGAGACAGCCAAGAGTTGCGGCGTCGTCGCATCGAGCGCGCAGCTCACAGCGTTGGTTTGACCGCCAGGCAACTGCACTGTCACGCCCACTTGCGTCGGAGCCAGGTCGGCTGGGACGATCAGTCCAGGGAAGGCTTCAAATTCGGCGGCAATCGTACGGAACTCTGGCTTGTAGTTGGGGTTCAAGCGTCCTGGGATACCCGGATCATTGCCGACAAAGCGGTAGACGTTGGAACAAACCCCCGAAGGCGTCGGGCAGCTAATTCGATTGGTCGAGGGCAGTAGCACATCAAAGAGGCCGTTGAAATCGGACTCGGCGGTGGTAACCAATCGGTCAGCGAAGTCGTAAATGCCAACTGGTGCAAAAGGAATGCCAGCCTTCTCGCCATAGAGCAAGGATTTTGGATCAGCCGAGAAGTTAAGGTCATCTACAGCTAGACCCCAGAAGCGGCCTGGAATTGGCACGTCTGTAAAGAGATTGAAGGTGGGGACAATCGATTTGCCGTTGTTAACCGTCACCAGTTTGGTGTCGCACAGCGGCTTTTGCATGCCTTCGTAGGGCGAGCCACCGATGTCAATGAAGGTAGGATTGTCCACTGGTGTCGAGGCTGGCACGGTGATGCCCGGCGCTGGGTTCGCAACAGGATAGCCATCGGTGCCAAGCCCAGCCACATCCACAGTGTGCAATGGGCCAGCGCAAGCCGGCGGCGGCACTTGTGGGATGATCTGGTCACCGTTGGCAATATTGATATCTTCTTCTTTCGTCACCTGATACGTGGGTCGCCCCGTAGCATCTTGCGGGATCTCAATGTGGACTAGATAGTCGCGGCCACCGGGGAGTGGTTGCAGCGAGCCCGTGGTACAGGCCCCTGTGCCAGCGTCAAAGAGGCCTGGCGTGTTGTCTGGGTTGAAGCAGCCGTCACCAAAGCCGTAGTTGCCATCTACCGTTGCCCCAAAGTTTGCATCGGGGGTGCTCTGGTCAGTTGCATAGGAGCCATATTGCACCCCCATCAGTGGGCCTTCCAGACAATCTGCGTTCGGATCCAAAGGCAGCGATTGCTCATCAACGCCATGTTGAAGTGCGTTGCCATCGACATCGCGCGCCGTACAGCCAGTTGGCCGCTGCCAGGTTTCGGTGACATAGTTGTTCAGGAGCGCCCCTTTGGCATAAGCGCCATCAGTGGCCAGCTCATAGCGATGGGTGGGATCGCAGGGTGTACCGGGATGTGTATTACAGGCGATGGTTGCGTACAAATCGACGGTTATGTCAGGGACACCAGGTTGCCAATCTTCCACCACGGCAAAGCGCGGGTCGAGCTCGTTGCGCGTAGTGTCATAGCTGACCGTGCCAACAATGCCACCGTTACGCGGGTCAAGACAGTTCACATACGACCCGGCCGGGTTACAGGTGGCCCCAGTGGGGTCATAGGCGTGCACCCCCCAGTCCAGGCGACCGGAAAGACCGATGATAGGGAGGACACTGACATCAACGCCAGCGCCTTTTACGGTGGTCGGGGTGGTTTGATTGTCGGCCTGGGAGGTGATGCCTGTCGTGTAGTAGATGTCATTATAAGCCTCTTCGACCAGCCACTGGGTCATCGGATAGGCATTTTCCATCTTATAATAGCCGTTTGCATCGGTCGTGACCAGTGTAGCGCCACGATCCATGAGCGAATTCTCACGTTTGCGCATGGTAAGGGTGAAATTGGGGATGCCTTGTTCGCCAGGATCCTTAACGCCGTTGCGGTTGGCGTCGTTAAAGACATAACCATCGAGATAGGTCCACCAGCCGGCCAGGGGTAGAATCCCCAAATTAATATCACCATTGCTTACGGTCACGTTGACCATGTCCAGAATGTAGTCTTGGGGCTCATCCCACCAGCTCAGCGTATAGTTGCCATCTGGCACATTCGCAATATCAAAGTGACCGTTGACATCGCCCTGGCCTACCCAGATGGCACTGTCACCGTTGTTCAGATCGGCCAAGGCAAGCCAGGGCTTTTCGATCGGCTTGTCAATCTTAGTACCAGCAATGCCGGCGTAGATATAATCGAGGCCACCCTTGGGGGGGACATAGACCTTGGCGGCATCTACAATGCCCGTAATATGATGCCTGTTAGGTCCAGCAGATAATGTTTTTGGCTTTACAAAACCAAAGAAGATGCTGGGAAAGGGTTCACCAGCCACCACAAATTCGGTATCATAGCCCGTGGCGCCTTCCATGATCCATGCATCCCAGTCGTGGTTACCTTCTAGGGTCGTCGTCTGGATCCAGCCCGAACCATTAGGTGGGGTGGCCGTCAATGCGTAACGATTCGTGCCCAGGTGAGGGATCACCAGCATACCGTTGGCATCGCTGACGCATTGACCACCGGTGCCGGGCACGGGGATTGGTAATTGATCGGCGTCCAGAGAGCCAGCGGGAATCACATGCGTATCAGCATCCTCGCCCTCATATACCGTGCAAAGCGGGTTGCCATAGATATCAGTCGTCACCAAACCCAGATAATCGGAAATTTGCCCAGTAAAACCTGCCAAGCCCAGTTCTACGGGGACATCGGGTGCGCCATTGGTAATTGCCTCATCTTGGAAGATAAAGGCCCGGATCGTCGCATCTGGCAATGGGTGTGGCTGCAGTTCCACGGTGACTGGGCCATTCAGTGGCATCGTAAAGTGCGCACCGTCAAGTTTATAGCCATCAGCCAGCACCGAGATCAGATAGCGACCATCGGGTAGCGTGAGGCCATTGGCCAAGTCACTCTGATCACCCTGCGTGTAGATCGGACTAGAGCTCGCAGTGCCGGCGATAGAGGTCCACAAGCAGCCTACCGGATAAACGCCTCCAGGCGAGCAGCCAGACGACGGCGTGCGCTGTGTCGTCTGGCCCGTATTATCGATATTGATAATATATTTATAGGTGGTGATAGCAGCGCCTTTAGTCACACCAGCTCCACCAAAGGCCCGTGCTTCTGTACGAGCGCTGACCACATTGAGCGTTAGCGTGTTGGTGGCGGGTGCAGCCAATTCTACCGTAGCAGGTGCGGCCAGCACTGGTGGGGCCAATAGAGGCGCCAATGGCGCCAAACCGGAAAGCAGTAAGCTCCAGACGAGGAAAATGTGCGCCAGTTGGCGCCGCTTTTGATAGGATTCACTCTTGGCTCTATGTTCACTCTTGACTCTATAATGTCTAGGATTCATGTAGCGTTTCCTTTTTCTGACGATGACATTGCCCAATTTAATTTATGTTTTACATCGTGAAACATTCATGACAATTTGGTGCTCCTTATCGATCAATCTGAATTGTTATGATTTTGAGTTTAGCCGTATTGCTTAGTCGGTAATTAACTTTGACCATAGCGGATGATATGGGCTAAGTCAGCGCATTCGGAAATTAAAATAGATTCCTCCCTATCAATATTCACCAAATCATTCTCCGTGCTTACCATCAGCAGGCGTAATTTGAAATAGTAAGGCGCGGGCAGGAGATGAATTGCCTCAGTAAAGTGGCTGGCTTGATCAATGATGACGACATCAGGATGCAGGCGCTCGATCTCTTCAATAAGCTCAGTGGCAGTGTCTGCCATACAACCGATAACATTCAGATCACATTCGTGGTATAACAAGCTTAGAATGGCGGCCCCCAATAGCCGGGCAGCTTGAGCAACTAAGATTTTTTTCACGTTGAGCTCGTAAAAGATACAATTCGTTTGGCACTGTTGCAGATGGAGTTTTAGGAAAACCTTACAATATAAGTTTACGGACTTTTCTACTAGCTTCAATAGTTAATGCAATTATCTGGAAACTAAAAATATACTATTTTTTTGACAAATTGCAGCCAGCGGCTCTAGTACTTTTTGGCTAAAAGAACTAGAGTTGTTAGTGATTAAATGACTAGAAAAGGACTACGGCCAAGGGTTTAGGGAGGATGAGGGGGCACACTGAGGTTATTCAAAAAGAAAACTCGGACGCCTTTGCGTCCGAGTTTTTAGTAAGCCGCTTTTATTATGCAGGAGCCAATAGTCTTTATCCTTTGCTCCCGAAATAATTGGCAGCCTGGCGTCTATTCTGGAGACCAAGTTTAGTTAAAATATTGCGAACATGGTTTTTCACCGTATTCTCAGAAATAAATAACTGCTCAGCGATCTCGCGATTGGTAGCGCCCTTCTTTAGTTGTTTCAGTACTTGCAATTCACGGGTTGATAATGCTTCAAATTCCGATGATCCCTGTTTAGGTGGCTCGGTCAATCGAGCGAATTCATTTAGCAATTTACTCGTCATCGTTGGCGTTAATGCAGCTTCGCCACGGTCAACACCGCGTAGAAATGTCAACAAGGTGGTGGCATGGACATTTTTGAGCAGATACCCTTTCGCACCAGTACGAATCGCTTCAAATAAACGCTCATCATCTTCATGCATGGTTAAAAAGACGATTTTTGTCTCGGGTCGAATGGCAAGAATTGCTTTGGTGGCATCTAGGCCGGTGCCGTCAGGCAATCCAAAATCCATGAGAACCAGATCGGGCTGAAGCTCATGGGCCAAAGCAGTTGCTTCCTGAACAGAACCCGCCTGCCCGATGACATGGGTGTCCGGTTGACCGTTCAAGAGACCCACTAAGCCTTCTCGAAATAAAATATGATCGTCAACGATTAAAATTCTCATGAGTACTCCATGGGGCAAAGTCTACCCCAGACTAATTAGCAGATACGGCCAGCGGAATATGTAAGGTTACCACGGTGCCCTGCCCAGTTCCCGACTGAATCGAAAGTATCCCAGCTAGCTGTGCTGCCCGCTCTTGCATAATTCGCAAGCCAAAAGACGTGGTAGGGCGGGGCGCATTGGTGTCAAAGCCACAGCCATCGTCAGTGATCGTGATGATTAAATGTTCTGTAGTCCACCATAGTTCAATTTTAACCTGTTGGGCATTCGCATGTTTTACAATGTTCATTAAAGCTTCACGGCACAGCCAGAGTAATTGTTGCTGAAGTATGGGCAACAGTGAGCTTTCCTCGCCGTGGTTGACAACTTGCAGCCTGAAGTGGCTCTGACGACTGATGACCTTAGCCTGGTCGCGTAGCACTTTGGCGAGTGGAATGGTATTGGCAGGCATTAAAGCAGCCAACATCCCACGGATCTGTTCATACGCTTCGTTAGCGACATCACGCATCCGCACTAAATCCTTATGCAGATCAGCTTTTTTCTGTACAAAGGAATTATCTGCGATTTCATCCAATTTCAGATGTAAATAGCCAAGGCTCTGGCCTAACGAGTCATGCAAGTCACGGGCGATCGCGACGCGTTCTGTCATGCGAGCCTGCTCTGCTTGCTTGCGCGGTCGGATATCGCGCGCCACTGTTTGCATGGCAAGTTGGCCATGATAGATGATCGGGATCGTAACCATTTCAACATCGACACTGGCGCCGTCTGGTCGAACGAACCAGCCTTCTGCCAGAGGGGCGCCCTTTGTTTCATGTTTAATCTGGCCCAGCCGAGCGCGCACAATATCACTATAATCAGGATGAACAAAATCTAAGAGCGATTTACCCGTAAGCTGACTCGCGTTTGTGACACCAAGTAATTTCATGCCCGAAGGATTGACATAGAGAAGATCGTCATCAGTATGAATGAAGATCGTTTCAAAAGAGAGTTCAACCAGATGACGATAGCATTCTTCACTTTCGCGCAAAGTCTGCTCTGTGTGTCGGCGCTCTTTAACCTCGAGCAGGAGATCAGCCGTCCTGGCCGCCACCCGTTGTTCTAGCTCTTCATTGACCTTGCGCAGCGCATCTTCTGCCTTGCCTCGTTGCTGGGCAATCACGAAGACAAGGAGCAGGATACTGACCAGCATAGGAATTTCGACTAATTCTTCGGCTTCAATAACGTCGATCAAGACAAAGCCCAGCAAGACTGCGGTTGTCAACGTTACATAGATCGTGGCCCGTGGCAGAAAAGCGTGAAACTGCCAGTAGAATGCGCCAAGCGTTAAGATAACAAAGATCAGATGAAAATAAAATACCTTTTGGCCCGTCAATACGAGTAGCAAGAAGGTGATCAGCAACGCAAAATCTAAGAGCTTAATCCAGGCGCCTGGATAGACTGAGCCCCAAAGATCCTTGACAGCGGTTGAAGCAACCTCATCGCTTTTGCGCGGTATAATCACTTTTTTTGTGGTAATCATAGCGATCTCCTCACCACCCACCCGATAATCTATGCCACCGAGCGTTTAGCGTACTGGAAACTAAAAATTTAAATGTTGGACAAAAACGCGAGCATGGGCCTAGCAATCTACTTGTCTTACAGTCTATTTAGCCTATTTAAATCCCTTTCGGGCTCAGATCACGCTTGAGGTCACTCTTGATAGATTCGTAGAAGAGGGAATTCCCCTGAATCCCAAATCTCATGTATCAAGAGGGTTACTTTTCTGCACTTATATTAAAGTACAGTGTAAACAAAAATTTTCAGTAGGTCGTAGGTCTGATTTTTAACCTATACACATCAGACTAAGGGTTATAGCGACCTGGATCGCCAAAATCTGCCAAAGCCAGATTGGAATGCCTCGCGATGTCGTGGCAATCAGTGCGTTTCAACGCGCTTTTTGTAGCAGAAATTTTTAGCTCGGTTGCGTGATCGGCAAAAGGCATATCATGAGCTATTTCAACGTTTTTCGGTGTTTATCAGCTATGCTGAGCAAAAAACTCGTTGCCAGCCGGTAATATCTCGAGCAAAATCACGAAAAATCAGCTATTTTGTACCTTTCGCTCTCTCGCTAAAATAAAAAAATGGTACAGAGCAACACTAGACGGTGTTGCTCTGTTCATCGAAACAGCGAACAACTGTCGGACGTTGGCAGCGCAACAGTTAGTCGCTAGGACGCAAGAAAGCTGTAATTCTTGCAAAAGATGATTGTTTTAGATTAATG
>JAPLGZ010000050.1 GCA_026389895.1 Chloroflexota bacterium
GCTCTGGCCAGATAGTCCCCTTTCCCATACATTTATCGCCTCCATGCAAGCGGCGATTGCGGCGGCGATGCTTTGGATCGGCATTACGGGTGAATTGAGCGTGCTTGCGGCGGGCGCACTCAACTTAATGGTGATGATGGGCGGGCTCGCCGTTTCGTTTGTTGGGATGGCCAGGCAACCAGCGTATGGCTATCTACGCACCTATGCGATCATATGCGCCCTATTTGCCATTGCCAATCTGCTGCTCTTTGTTTGGAGCCGCAACATCCCGATGCGCTCGACCCTCCCCATGCCGCGGCTGGTGCGCATTTCCTATGTGATTTTTATCATTGCCTTGACCGTTGTCGGCGTGGCGCTGATCATGCGTATTCCCAATGTGCTACCCTGGCCATTAAACACGCCTTGGGATAATACGTTTAGAGATGATTCCGTTGTCTTTGGCTGGATGTTTTTGGGGGATGCTTTCTATTTTCTATATGCGCTGCGCTATCCGCAATGGCACAGAGCCAGCGCCCAATTGTGGAGTTTCCTGGCCTATGATCTGGTGCTGCTGGGGCCTTTTCTGCGGCTTATCTATACGGGTCAGGTGAAGCCCGAGTTCAAAAACAGCTTATTGGTCTACACAGCCATTCTTATCTATAGCACTCTATTAGCGCTTTATTATCTACTGCTCAAACGGCCTGAGCGCAATACCGCGCAACGGCGGGTGAACCCCTATGAATTGCAGCAGTCATAAACGACGGCGCAAGACGTCTGGGGATCGGGCATGCATGTTATGCACGCCTAGCGCTTTCTAGTTCGCCACCGCACCTAAAAAACTGTGCATGAACAACTACCTGTGTCTACGCACTTAACCATTCAACTGCTTGGTAATTTTCGTCTGCTCGCCGGTGATGCACCGGTGACAGAGATTAATACCCCGCGACTGCAAGCATTGCTGGCCTATTTGATCCTGCACCGCCATGCGCCGCAAGCCCGCCAACAAATTGCCTTTCTCTTTTGGCCCGATTCCAACGAAGCCCAGGCGCGGACCAATCTGCGCAACGCGCTCCATCAATTGCGCAATCACTTGCCCGAGGCCGCTCAATTTTTACAGATCGATGCGAGCTCTCTGCAATGGCGCACGGATGCGCCTTGTACGCTAGACATTGCCAATTTTGAACAGGCGTTACAAACCGCCCAAAAAACCACCAATCTAACCATCCAGCGCCAAGCCTTGGAAAGCGCCATTGCCTACTATCAAGGCGATCTTATGCCTGGCTGCTATGAAGATTGGATTTTACCCCTGCGTGAACAGTGGCAACGGGCCTATACCAATGCCCTCGAACAATTGCTCCAGTTGCTGGAAAGTCAGCGCGACTATCTCAAGGCGATCGATTATGCGCAACAGCTGTTACAATTCGATCCGTTACGCGAGGCGACCTATGGGCGGTTGATGCAACTCTATGCCTTGGCGGGGGATCGCGCCGCAGCGCTGCGCGTCTATCATACCTGCACCACGACGCTCGTGCATGAATTGGGTGTAGAGCCTGGACCGGCCACGCGCACCATCTACGAGCAGTTATTAAAGCTAGAAGCGCCACCGGCGGCGGCCGCCATGTTGCGCAATACTGCGCTGCTCGTCGGGCGTGACGAGGCCTGGACCAAATTGCAAGCGGGCTGGCGCCAGGCAGCGCGCGGCCAACCGATCTTTGCGCTGGTGGCCGGTGAAGCAGGCATTGGCAAGACGCGCCTTGTCGAAGAAATGGTGGAATGGGCCAGCCGACAAGGCATTGCCACCGCCGTTGCACACTGTTATGCGGTGCGCAGCCGCTTGGCCTATGCCCCCGTGCAGGAATGGTTGCGCTCGCCGATTTTCCGCCGAGCGCAGCAGACATTGGATCCACTTTGGCTCAGCGAAGTGGCGCGCCTGTTGCCTGATCTGCTGATCGAATATCCACAGTTGACACCGCCCGCGCCTTTCATGGAGACCTGGCAGCGCCAACGGCTCTTTGAAGCACTGGCGCGCCTGATCTTACATAGCAGTGAGCCACTGTTGCTGGTACTCGATGATCTCCAGTGGTGCGACGGCGACACCCTGGAATGGTTACATTATTTGCTGCACTTTAAACCCAAAGCCCGGCTGCTGTTGGTGAGCACCTTGCGCCGCGAGGAATTGCCCCCCAACCACCCACTCACCCCTTTTTTATATCAACTTGGCTATACTAATTCATTAGTCGAAATTGAATTGACGCGCCTGAGCCCCCAAGAAACAGCCGATTTGGCCGCGAATCTAACAGGCCGCGCCATTGACCCGGCCTTGAGTGCGCGCCTCTTTGCCGATACAGAAGGCAATCCATTGTTTGTGGTGGAAACCGTACGCGCCGAATTAAATCGCAGCGAACGGGGCCGCGGCGATGAAGAGCCGCTTACCCCCACTTCGCCACTATTCTACTCGCCAACCACGCTCCCCGCCAAGGTGCAGGCTGTTATCAAAGCCCGGCTAGAGCAACTTTCGCCACGGGCATATGAATTAGTCTTTGTGGCCGCCGTCATTGGGCGGGCATTTCCCTTGGATGTCTTGGCCCAGGTCAGCGAGAGTGACGAAGATAGCCTGGTGCGGGGGCTGGATGAATTGTGGCAGCAGCGGATTATTCGCGAACAACCGCCAACCGAGTTGGGTGCCGACACCTATGACTTTAGCCACGATAAGATCCGAGAATTAGCCTACACCAGTCTCAGCCCGATTCGACGCCGCTATTTACACCGGCGCGTCGCACAGGCGCTAGAAAATTTGCGTGCCGCCCACCTGGCGGCCTATAGCGCGCAAATTGGGGTTCATTACGAATATGCCGGTCTGGCCAGGCAGGCGATCCCCTACTATCAACGCGCGGCGCAAGCCGCCCAGGCGCTTTCGGCGATCCAAGAAGCCATGGCCCACCTGACGCAAGCATTACATTTGCTGGCAACCCTGCCAGACAATCCAGCACGCGCCGAGCAAGAGTTAGCCTTACAAATGGCGCTTGGCCCACTCTTGTTGGCGACCAAAGGCTATGCGGCGCCAGAGGTTGAACATGCCTTTCAGCGCGCATGGGAACTCTGCCAGCAGGGTGGTGATACGCCACAACAGTTCCAAATTTTGTGGGGCTTGGGGCGTTACTACATGGTCAAGCCTAATTTGGCCAAAGGGCTCAGTGCGTCGCAACAGTTACTGGCGTTGGCGCAGGAAAAAGAAGAACCCGATCTGCTTGTCGAGGCGTTTTGTTCACTGGGCACCTATCTTTTTCATCAAGTTGACTTGTTGGCGGCGCGCGCCTATCTGGAACAGAGCATTGCGCTCTATGATCAACCGCGCCACCGCAGCCATGCCTTGATCTACGGCCAGGACCCGTGCGTCGTTGCCCTGGCCTATCTAGCCTGGACGCGTTGGTGTCTGGGCTATCCCGACCAAGCATTGGCGCACACACAAGCGGCGCTCGCCCTGGCGCAGGAACTCGCCCATCCCTATAGCTTGGTGATTGCCACCACCTATGCCAGTGTCCAATGTCAATTTTGGGGGGATGTGGAGCGCTGCCGTCTTTATGCCGAAAACGCGATTACATTGGCCACCCAACATGGTTTCACACTGTGGCTTTCGATGGCGACCTTCCTGAAAGGCTGGGCATTGACTCGTCAAAATGCGTTTGATAACGGTTTTGACGAGATGCAACGAAGTGTGGAATTGTTCCGCAGCACTGGCGCTGAACTGGGCGCAGCCTATTTTGCCGGTCTATTGGCCGAAACCTTGGGGCGATCTGGGCAACCAGACATTGGCATGATTGCCATGAATGAAGCTTTTGATCTGCTCAAGCGCACTCAAGATCGCTGGTGCGAGGCTGAGTTGCACCGGCTGTGTGGCGAATTATGGCGTCAAATGGAGACTGCGGGCATTGACACGTATGAGCTGAATGCCCTGGCCGAAGCCGAGACCGCCTTTCAAACGGCGATCAACGTGGCGCGCCAACAGCAGGCCAAATTGTGGGAATTGCGCGCCACCATGAGTTTATACCGGCTCTGGCAGCAACAAGGGAAGGCCGCCGAGGCTCGCCCGCGTTTGGCGGCAATTTATCATTGGTTCCAAGAAGGCGCGGCTTTGCCAGATTTAGTCGAGGCAAAGGCGTTATTGTCCGCGTAGCAAGCGCCCCCAATTACGCGGCTATTCAGCCACGCGGCTATTCAGCGTCTATGAGCCGAAATGTATCAATAATTTTGAAAAAGATCGCTTTCTCCTCAGGCGTTGAGATTGCACCACCAATCGTGTACCCCAGAGAAAGAACATATACTTTATCCCGATAGGGCAGCAGGATTTGGACATTGCCAAAGAATAGATTAGTCTCATAGATAGGCATCCCCATTATTTCTACCCCTTCTAACATGGTAACCACCGGAATCTTAGGTGAATTATATTTATTGCTTGCGGCAGCTTCCTCCACAAAGCGCTTTATCGATAATTTTTGAGGATTGGGTGCGATATAGATGCCCATTCCTTGCCGATTCTCAAAGCTGATATCGAGG
>JAPLGZ010000112.1 GCA_026389895.1 Chloroflexota bacterium
CGTTCTCTAGCTTCACGGGCGGCCACAAGGGCACCCCCCTACGCTGCTGACATGCGAATAGCCTAATCATAATCTGTCAGCTAAGCCATTTGTGTGGTGCTATTCAGGCACAGATCAGATGATAAGGGGTCGGTTATGAGCGATTGTATCTTTTGCCAAATTGTCAATCGATCAATAGAAGCAAGCATCGTTTATGAAAATGATGCAACCATAGCATTTATGGATCTGCGCCAACCAAATCCAGGGCATGTGCTCGTCATGCCCAAAAAACATGTAGCAACGATCTATGAACTTGACCCAGATGCGGCTGGCCAACTCATGCAAACCACGGTTATTGTTGCCCGTGGGATAAGAACGATCTTTAATCCAGAAGGGCTCAATGTCTGGCAATCTAATGGCGAAGCGGCCGGACAAGAAGTATTCCATGTTCATATGCACATTTTACCGCGCTATGATGGGGATGGGTTGATGCATATTTATTCGGAACCACCCGTGCGTCCGCCCCGCAAGCAGCTAGACCAATGGGCCCAACAACTGGTTAAATTAATTCAAAAACCGCGCTAAAGCACCAGCAAACCAAAGGAACCCTTATGCGCCATCCACAAATTTTTGCCCATCGCGGCGCACGCGTCGTTGCCCCAGAAAACACGTTGCCCGCCTTTCAAAAAGCGCTTGATATGAAAGTCGATGGCATCGAATTGGATGTCCATTGCAGTAAAGACGGCGAACTGGTCGTGATCCACGATTTCACAGTTGACAAAACAACGAATGGGACAGGCAAGGTCAGTGATTTCACGGCTGCGGAACTGGCGCGTCTGGATGCAGGCAGTTCTTTGAGCGCCGAATTTGCCGGCGTTGGCATTCCAACATTGGCGCAGGTTTTTGATTTGGTGGGCAACCATTGCCGCGTCAACGTGGAGATCAAGAGCGAAGATCCAACTGGTGGCAACCAGGTTGAACCACTAGTCGCCATGATCCAAAAGCGCAATCTTTATGACCAGGTGATTGTCTCTAGCTTCAATCCAATCACGCTGATCAAAATGCGTTGGGCAGATCCAAAAATTCAACTAGGCCTTTTATATTCAGATGATTTACCCATCTATTTACGCCACGCCTGGTTCACCCCGATCATCCACCCAGAGGCATTACACCCTGATCATGTGATTGTAGATGCCAAACTGATCGCTTGGGCCAAGAGCAAAGGATGCGCCGTGAACACCTGGACAGTCAACGACGTGCCCGAGGCACAACGGTTAGCTGCGCTAGGCGTTGACGTGATCATGAGTGACGTGCCCGATGAGATCATGGCGGCGCTCTGAAGCTGAGCGCGCTTTCGCGTAGAACAAGTTACTTCGACATTCCCCAGATCAGTCTCTTGCCAAGGCAAGGATGGAACTGATCTAGACAATTTCTCGCTACCTTCTCCATGCTCTATTTTCTCATCGCCGTTCTAATCTTTATCCTCCTCGGCTTGGCCTTCTTGCGGCTGGGTCAACGCAGGCAGCAACAGACCGGTCTGCCCATCGGTGAAGTCATCTACAGCGACACAGGCGCTTGGCAAAAGGTAGAAGCGCCGTTAATCAGTCGTCGCTATGGGCTGATCGGCAAACCGGATTATTTGGTGCAGGTGACAGAAAATCGACAATCGATGCCGATTCCGGTGGAGGTCAAAAGTCGCAAGCGCCCTGCTGTGCTTTATGCAAACCATGCGTTACAACTGGCGACCTATTGCTTGCTGATCGAGGAGCAGTTTAAGCGTACGCCGCCGTACGGGTTGTTACATTACGCCGACGCCACTTTGAAAATTGAGTTTACACAGCAACTGCGCGATCAAGTGATCGAAATTGCCGAGGCCATTCGCCGGGCGCAAGGGTCAGAGGAGGTGTCGCGCAGCCACGAAGATCCAGGGCGTTGTCGGCGCTGTGGCTATTTACACGCCTGTGGCAAAGAGGCTTTGCACTGAATTGAGATCTTCGGGCCAATCGATATCGAGGGCTAAGGTGGGTGATTCAAAAATCTGCACGGCTAGATTGGCCATGTGGGCCTGATGGCGATGCAGGGCAAAGCTATCGGGTCCAAAGGCAAAATTGATCGCGCCGGGTGGATGCAACAACAGCGCATTGGTGCCGCCGTCGGGGCTTGGGGTCAGCACAACGCTCGGTTGCGCGGCCCCCAGTGTGTATAACTGTTGCACATCCTCACGCGTAAGCAGGGGGAGATCGGCGGGTAGCACTAACACGGCCTCGGCCCCATTCGCCACTGCCTGTTGGCTCGCTTGGGTGAGCGCGGCATTCAAGTCATGACCAGTTTCAAGCAACGTGTGAACGCCCCTTTGCTCAGCTTGGGCCAATGCCTGGGGATCGCGGCTTACCACCAATACACCCGCCAGCACGTTGGCGCTCTGGCCAGTCTGCAAGACATGGGCCAGCATTGCCTGACTTAACCTGTGTCGTGCTTCAGACGACAAACGCTCGGCCAGCCGACTCTTGCCTTCGCCAAATGGTTTCACCGGCACCAGCAGCCATAGTTTCATTGCCAACTTTAGGAAGCCGCTTTTGACCGGCGACGAATTTTCGCGGAAGGGCTGACCATGAGTTCAGTGCCTAAAGCCAGGACTTGCTTGGCTAAGTTGATTTTGCTCTCCAAATCCGTCATCATCGTATTCGTGACCACGGTCGGCAGATCAACGGCATTGCGCAAAACGGCATCCTGATCATCCAGCACAAAGCCGGTTAATAGCCCATCAAAGTGATCAACCACCGTTAAGGGGCTGCTTGCCTGGCCCAATTCGCGCATCATCTTGGCGGCTGGCCCCTTGATTGCTTGGCCACCGACAATTGGGCTGACGGCAATTTTCGGCGCAGCCATACGGCGCAACTGTTGGCGTACCCCCGGAATACAGAGGATCGGATCCAAACTTAGATAAGGATTGCTGGGGCAGAAAACCACTAGGGTGGCAGCGCTGAGCGCCTCTTGGACAGCGTCGGTTAGCCGCGCTTGATCCGCCCCAACAAATGAGAGATCGATCACGATTGGTTCACAACGCCGCCGGACAAAGTAATGTTGGAACGGCAGATCACCTTCGTCGGTATGAACGAGCGTGCGCACCGGGCTGTCGCTCATCGGCAAAATGTTTGAGGGAATCCCAAAGCTGCGCCGTAACCGATCAGCTACTTCCGTCAGCGAAACACCTTGCCGCAACCATTCGCTACGGCGCAGGTGAACGGCCAGATCTTTATCGCCAAGTCGAAACCAATCTTCACCGCCTAATTGGCTTATCGCACCAAACGTCGTAAAGCTTTCGCCCAGCAGGCCCCAGCCGGTTTCTGGGTTGTGAATCCCCGCCAGGTTATACATCACTGTGTCCAAATCTGGACAGATGGTCAGGCCCCAATGTTCAAAATCATCGCCGGTGTTGACAATCACGGTCAGGTCGCCCGGCGGTAAGACAGCCTGTAGGCCAGCCGCCAATTTAGCCCCGCCGACGCCGCCGGCCAAAGCAACAACTTTCATATTTTTCATTGCTTGATTCTACCAGGATAAATCTAAAAAGAGTTCGTAAGCCGTAGGCGTATTTTTATCGCCACAACACACGACTCGCCAGTGGTGCGCGTTCTTTCGTTTTTTCTTCTGCTGGATAGCCAACAGTAATCAAGGCTTGGGGTTGCCAGTGGTCTGGCAAAGTTAATACGGTGCGCACGAGTTGGGGTACAAACAGTGGTGCACACATCCAACAAGTTCCCAATCCGTAGGCATGGGCTGCTAACATCAAGTTTTGACAGGCAAGCGCCACACTTTGCACCGCCATCGTCCACTCGGCTTGGCTGCGCCGCGTATCGGGGTAGACGTCCATCTCTTCCATACTCACCGCCGCCAGGATCAAAGCGGCAGCGCCCATCAAACGGGCATGTGAAATCGTGATTCGACGCTCGATAAACGCAGGATCCGCCCCATCGGCGCCCAAGTCGCTGCGCCAATAATCAGCCATATGGGCACTTAAGGCTTGTTTCGTCGCCGGAGTTGTCACCACACAGAATCGCCATGGTTGGCGGTTATGTGCGGATGGCGCCCAAATGGCGGCGGCCAACAATTTTTCCAGCAAGGCCCCATCGATAGGGCGATCTTGGTAACGACGGATGGAGCGGCGGCTCTTTGCCAGTTCCCAGAAATCAAACGTCTCGGTGGAGTCGGCCAGGTTATTCATGCAACGCTCACGATTCTCGCCTCAACTTACGCTTGCCGTAGCCCTTTGCAGGCGAACGAATTTCCAACCCAGCTAGCCAACGCAAGTCGGGCTTAGCTCACGCCCCATTATACACGTTCTGGCGCAACATTGCCGGCTTCGACGATGGCTCGGCGTACATTGACGCGACTCAGAACGGCTAAGCCCAGAAAAAAAAGGATCACCACCGACAAAATTGCCACGCGATTACTACCAGTAAACTGAAGCCACAGTCCAAAGACCAACGGACCTAACCAACTTGTGCCGCGCTCACTTACCTCATACAAGCTAAAATATTCTGCTTCCTGCCCCTGCGGAATCATCAGCGAAAAGACCGAACGGCTGAGGGCCTGACTACCGCCTAAAACGATGGCGAT
>JAPLGZ010000663.1 GCA_026389895.1 Chloroflexota bacterium
GTGGCCGCCCGTGGTTCGCTAAAGGCACACGGGCGGCCACAAGGGCACGCCCCTACGAACACGCCGGTTCTCGGATTGATGGCCAGATAATTACCCGACGCGCTGGCGCGAACTATTAATATTCGGTTGCTGGAAAAGTGGCAAGTGGCTAGATCTCCCATCTCCATTCGCTAAAAACGTGACGCACGGCTGCGGCGCACCCACTTTTGCAGTTCAACACTCCAGAAGATCAGCGTGCAGAAGAGCAGGCTCATCCCTAATTCTTGGGCAGATAGGGGCACCGTTTTAAAGATAGATTGCAACCACGGCACATAAATGACGGCTAGTTGTAAACCAAAGGTGAGTCCCACCGCCCCTAACATTGCTTTATTAGAAAATAGGCCGACCTGGAAGAGTGAATCTTGTTCTGACCGCACGGCCAGCGCCAGCGCCATTTGAGAGAGGGTCAACGTTGTAAAGGTGATCGTCTGCCAGGCGAGGTTGCCCGCTTGCCAATACGAATAACCAAGCCCGAGTGACACTATCCCCATCAACAGCCCGGTCCAGATGATGTCGCGCCCCACCCCGCGGCTGAAAATACTTTCGGCGGGTGGATAGGGTGGGCGGCGCATGACATTGCGCTCGGCCGGCTCCAGACCCAGCGCCAGGGCTGGGAAACCATCCGTCACCAGGTTCATCCAGAGAATCTGCAACGGCAACAGCGGGAGCGGCATGCCCAGCAGCGGCCCAACGAGCATTACCAAAATTTCGCCCGAGTTACAACTCAATAGATATTTAATGAATTTACGAATGTTGTCATAAATGACGCGCCCTTCCTCGATGGCAGCAACAATGGTGGCGAAATTATCATCCTGCAAGACAATATCGGCAGCTTCTTTGGCGACATCGGTGCCGGTGATGCCCATCGCCACGCCGATGTCGGCACGTTTCAATGCGGGCGCATCGTTGACGCCGTCGCCCGTCATCGCCACGATCTGCCCGCGCTGTTGAAGCGCCTCGACAATGTTCAGCTTATGCACCGGCGCAACCCGCGCATAGACCGCAACATCACCGACTACGTCTTCTAATTCCGCGATCGTTAAATTATCTAGCTCGCGACCGGTCAACAATGGCTCGTCTGTGCTAATCCCCAACTGTTGGGCAATCTGACGCGCCGTCAGCGGGTGGTCGCCCGTGATCATGAGCGGACGGATGCCGGCGGTTTGACAAATCTGAATCGCCGCTTTCACCTCACGACGGGGTGGATCGATCATGGCGATCATGCCGATGAAGATCAGATTGCGTTCCAATGGCTCTACTTGCCCAGCATCAGGTAGGCTCGCCAGGCCCCGTAATGCCACCCCAAGAACACGCATGCCCTTTTGCGCCAGGTCATTATGGGCCGCCATAATCTGGGTGCGCTGGACAAACTGCAATGGCTGCACCCGATTGTCCATCCAAACCCGCGTCGAAATCTCTAACAGACTGTCTAACGCGCCTTTGGTAATGACCGTGTAGGCTGGCGCGTTTGTCAGAATCGGCAGATCTTGGATTGTCGCAAGCCCGGCTGGCAAGGGCGTGCCCAGAGGCGGTCGCCGATGCACGGTGGTCATCCGCTTGCGTTGTGAATCAAAGGGCGCCTCGGCCATGCGTGGGAAAAGCTGATCCAGCTCTTCTTTCAATAGTCCCACACGTGCTGCCGCAATTGCTAACGCCGTTTCGGTGGGGTCGCCGAGCACCCGAAAATGCCCCGGCGTCTGCTCATCAATTTGGAGCGCAGCATCATTGCAGAGCGCGGCGCTGACCAGCAAGAGCGCCAACGCTGGTTGGGTCTCCGTTCGGGTGCTGGTTAGCCCCGTGATCGTGTCGGTGTGGTTGTGATTTACCTGCTCCGCGAAATCAATCCGTTCGCCGGCCACGTCGAGCATCGTCACCGTCATGCGGTTTTCGGTGAGCGTGCCGGTCTTGTCCGAACAGATCACGGTCACGGAACCGAGCGTTTCCACCGCGGGCAGCTTGCGGATCAGGGCATGCCGTTGCAACATCCGTTGGGCGCCCAGCGCCAGGACAATCGTCACAATCGCGGGCAGACCTTCAGGGATAGCCGCCACGGCCAGGCTGACGGCCGTCAGCAACATAACCCGCCAATCCTCGCCGCGCAACAGGCCAAAGCCAAAGATAACGGCCACAATCAACAGGGCGACCAGCGCCAGTTTGCGGCCGAGTTGGTCTAGGCGTTGTTGTAAAGGCGTGGGCTCGTTTCCAATCGCCTGCATTAAATCCGCCACGTGGCCCAATTCGGTCTGCATGCCCGTTTCTGTGATAACGGCTTCGCCACGTCCATAGCTGACCAAAGTCCCCCGATAGACCATGTTGCGTCGCTCGGCCAGCGGCTGCTGGGCGGCAAAAATGGCCATCGAACTCTTCTCTACCGGCTCGGATTCCCCCGTGAGGGCGGCTTCTTGCACGCGCAGGCTGGCACTGATCAATAGCCGGCCATCGGCAGGAACAAGGTTGCCAGCTTCCAACTGAATAATGTCGCCCGGCGCCAGATCGCGCGCCGAAATTTCTTGAATATGCGCATCACGGCGCACCTTAACCAGTGGCACGGCCAAGCGCTTCAGGGCCGCCATCGTGCGTTCGGCTTGATATTCTTGCCGAAAACCGAGCACAGCATTCAAAATCACGATCAGCAGAATGGCAACGGTATCCTTGAAGTCACCCAGAAACCCAGAGAGCAGCGCGGCCACAATCAGCACCAGCACTAAAGTTGACGTGACTTGTTCCCATAAAATGCGCCACGGTCCCTTGACGCCGCGCTCGACTAACTCATTGGGGCCAACTTCTGCGAGTCGACGGTGGGCTTCTGGTGTAGCCAGACCGCTGTCCACATCGCTAGCGACTTTACGCACCACTTCATCGGCGCCCAATTGATGCCAACTATTCATCGAATTTCCCTTTACAATGTATATGGTTAACGCACCTTACGCGCCGATATGAAAAATGGGATAGTTGCAACATGACTGGAGCCCCACCCTAACCGTTCGGCGGAGCCCCACCCTAACCCTCCCCTTGGGAGGGGACCGATCGCAACGCGCGTCCAAAGTGGGCTCCCGAGAGCGCCATCAGCGACAAATGAAATGACACCTTATGTCCACCAAAAGGCTCCCTCCCAAGGGGAGGGCGGGGTGGGGCTCTGTGCCAAACTTCTTTCGCGTAACATGCGTGATTAGCTCTAGTCGCAGAGACGACTTCAGTCGTTCGTCGCATAACGAACGACTGAAGTCGTCTCTATCATTATAATATAACAAACATTAACTGTTCAGTCTACTAGGCATCGATAACCAGCTTAAAAATATCCGATTCTGTAATAATGCCGACCACATGGTTATCTTGCACCACCGGGAGGCCGCTTACTTTGTTCTCCAGCATCAGGGCGGCCGCTTCCCGAATCGTATCCTCAGGTCCCACCGTCACCGGTTCCCAAGCCATGACCGTGCGCACCTTGCGATCCACTAATTCTAGCCGAGTTGCGACATCCAGCTCTCCTTCAAAAAGTGGGGAGATGGCCCGCTGAATATCACTTAGGGTGATAATGCCGACGAGCTCCTCTGCTTCTACAACGGGTAGACGGCGAATCTCATTGTCAAACATGAGGGTGTACGCCGCGCTGAGGGTTGTATTCGGTGATATCACCAGGGGCTGTGCGGTCATAAAATCTTGAATTCGTGATTGATAATGTTTCATCTTTATTCCCCTTTATTTAGCGCAAGAGCACATCAATGGGGTTGAACTGCCAGGATTGCAACACCTTCATGTAGTTCGCCCGCTCAAAAGCGGACGGTTCGGCGACATGTTGTTGGCTCATGCTGCCCTGCAATTGCGTCACAGAGGTATACTCGCGCTCTTCCAGCCAATGCGTCATGGCTTCCGTGATTTCGCCAATCCGCCCCACGCCATTGCGTAGCAATTCCGAGGCCATCATGGTCACCTTGGCGCCGGCCATTAGACCTTTGAGCACATCTTCATAGGTGTGTACGCCGCTGGTGATGGCAAAATCTACCGGCACGCGCCCGGCTAAAATCGCCACCCAGCGCAAAGGCAATCGCAATTCATGGGCGCTGCTGAGCACCAGGTTGGGCGTCACCTGCAACTGTTCCAGATCGATGTCGGGTTGGTAGAAGCGGTTAAAAACGACCAGACCATCTGCGCCAACCTGGGCCAGCCGCTGGGCCATATTAGCAAAAGCACTAAAATAGGGGCCCAACTTTACCGCGACAGGAATCGAAACCGACTGCTTGACAGCCTGGACCACATCCAGATATAACTGCTCTACCTCGCTACCACTCATCAGCGGATCGGTTGGAATGTAGTAGATATTCAGCTCTAACGCGTCGGCGCCAGCTTCTTCGATATGCCGGGCGTATTCGATCCAGCCGCCGGTCGAGACACCGTTCAAACTGCCAATGATGGGGATATCGACCGCCGCTTTTGCCTTTTGGATCAGTTTTAGGTAAGCGCCTGGCCCGACATTGTAATTGTCCATTTCGGGGAAATAATCCAGCGCCTCGGCATAACTGTCTGTGCCATAGTTGAGATAGTGGTCAAGTAGATGACTTTCACCCTCAATCTGCTCCTCGAAGAGTGAATACATGACAACGGCCGCCGCGCCGGCATCCTCCAATCGACGAATGCTGTCCAGGCTATGAGAAAGCGGCGAGGCAGAAGGCACGACGGGGTGTTTTAGTTTTAAGCCCAGGTAGGTGGTGGAAAGGTCCATGTTTGTTCTCCCGATTTGATTTACGATTTTTGATTTACGATTTACGAAGGATCCTGTCGACGAAGTCACTTCGTAACTCATGTACCGCAGACAGTCAGAAAAAACGGTTACACAGAGCACGCCGAGGAGGCACAGAGCGCACAGAGAAAAAGCAGCAAACTCTCTTCTACCGTTTTTCTCTGTGTAAGCTTTTCCTTTGTGCGCTCTGTGCAACGCTTTTCCTATTGTCTGCGTAACATGAGTTCGTAAATCAAAAATCGTAAATCGTAAAT
>JAPLGZ010000330.1 GCA_026389895.1 Chloroflexota bacterium
AATCCCGTTCTAAGCGTAGGGCGGCCTGGCCATTGATCTGGGCTGGCGCGCTGGGCCGTACCGCGCTTTTTACGTCGACCCCTGCGTCCGCATAGGCCTTGGCGACATAAGCTTCTGGTGACGCAGCATCCTCGATCACCAGGATCGACACACCTTGGTAGCCGGCGGAACTGTCGGCCAGCAGCCGTGTATAGAGCAATTTATAGCGCAGCGCCGCGTCATCGCTTTCCGTAATCTGCGCATTGGCCGGCAGGTCAACCGTATAGCCTGCGTCAGCATTCGTATAGGTCTGCCAAGCGCTATCTGGGGCGGCAAAGCTGGTCCGCGCCACGCCAAAGCCAAGCTTCACCCCAAGCAAGGCCAGAAAAATGATCACGAATCGGCTGATCATCGATCGGTAACGTGTGCCAGCGATGGCGAAGCGCATATGCTCTCCTTTGTTGTGTGCGGCTTAGAGCCGTTTGATCATGATAAGACAAGGATTTTGTTCACCCCAGAGTTGAGGCAGTTCTTCTAAAGGGCGAAAGCCAACGGCTAGATAAAAGGTTCTGGTTTTCGCATAGTTAGGGTCAGGGTGTGAAGATGCTAACGTTTTTACCTGCAAATATTCGATCTGTTGCTGGCGCAAAAATGTCTCTGCCTGCTGCATCAGCGCTTGACCAACCCCCTGGCGATGCGCTTCCGGTTGCACGCCCATTACATAGACTTCGGCGGCATAGACATTATGCTGCTGAAGACTGAGAAAGCCAATCACTTGACCGGATTGATAGGCGAGCAGGGTGGGTAGGCCTTCGATGGCTTCCACATAATGGACAATGGCGTCCTCAATGCCGAACCAGGCGGGCAGTGCCCGCAGAATTGGCTCACAAACGGCCGCTTGCCCAGTGTACGGGCCTTCGATGGAAAAAGTCATCTTGTCGCTCCTTCTCGGATTACACCATCGGTGCAAGCCATTCGTGAAGTTTGCGCACAGGTTGCCACACACCTTCGCTCATATTCGAAAGCAGGACAACATTGATATCCTGCGCCGGATAATGACGAAGCATCGCACTGACGCCAGTGTTGATCCCTTCTTTTTGATAATAAAGGATTTTGCCGGTCTGATCCACATGGAACCATAACCCATACCCATATTGGCGCATCGAGTGATCTTCGTAGGTTCGGTAAGGTCCTTGCGGCGTCAAAAACGCCGTCGTCAGGGCGGGCGAAAGGAGCACACCCTTTTGCAGCGCGCGCAGAAAACGATCTAGATCGGCGGCTGTCACATAGGCGCCGCCGTCGGGCGAACCAATCGGCGGAAAGCTATAGATATTTTTCCGCCAGCCGCTAATTTGCCCTGTCGCGTCTAGAATCGGCTCGCTACCCTCAGCGATATTTTTATGAACTTGTGCTTTGTGTAAAAAATCGGAATCAAACATGCCTGCTCTGGCGAAGATCGCTTGGCGTACGTAGTCGCGATAGGGCAGGCCGCTCGTCTGCTCGATCAGCAGCCCGAGCAAAACGTAGCCACAATTGCAGTAGCGACAACTTTGCCCTGGCGCAAAATTAGGCGGTTTATGCACAAACTGGGGCAAGAAATCAACGGTTTCGGTAACGGCGTAGTTGGGCTTGGTCTTCCATAGATCTTCATAACTTTCCCCAGCTTCCTCGTCGGCGTCGTCGCCGATCCCTGAGGTATGGGTCAACAGGTGAAAGACAGTAACTTCCGGCGCGATATTTGTATCGGTCAAACCCAAAAAGTCAATCACACGCGTGTCAAAAGCCAGCCGCTTCTGCTCGATCAGTTGAAGCGTGGCCACGGCTGTAAATAGTTTTGTCACCGAGGCTGTATCAAACCGGATCGCCAGATTATTTTTTACCTGCCATTCTCGATTCGCATAGCCATAGGAATTTGCATACAAAATCGTTGCACCCTGCGTGAGCAAGCTTACGCCAGAGAATTTATGCTCGGCTTCCAAAGCACGAAAGTATTCATCTACTGCGTTTAGGTCAAGCATCCATAAACTCCTTTATACGCGGTAGGCATGGCGGGGTCTTTTGTTGCCCAGCAAATAAATTCGCACCAACGGGTACAAAACCTACCTGTGTAGGTTGAGCTTACCATCTGTGCAAGTGGGTTGCGTTCTCGTTGCATTTCTACTCTCGGCTGTCACTAAGTAACGGGTGCGATTTCCAAGGCATGCGCCGTTAAGCTCAACAACCGCCGTTCCGAATTACCCCGTAGCCGTTTGGCCCAGGACGATGCAACTTGCGACCATTCTGCTGACGATAACACCTGTTTTTTCGTAACCGCAAAGCCCGCGTTTTGGTAACGGGGCAGCAGAACTTGGTCTAGATAGATCTCGGAAAGCGCATTAAGGCCCAAGCGCGCTATTTCCGTCTGATCGCGCACAGGATCGAGGCCGAGCAGAATCTGTAAGCGTGCCTGTGGCGCACAGACGCGGCGCAAGTTAGCCAGCACACCTGCTTCGCCATTAACTACCCCGCGCAACAGGCTCCCCCAGGGAAATTGCACATGGACTTCTTGGGCACTACCGTCTAGCTCTGCTGGGAGATCCTCGACCGCCGCTTGCAGGAAGAGCGCGTTAGGTAGACCACCCTTGTTCGGTTTGCGATGAATTTTCTCCGAGACCTTCGCCAGCGCGCTGGCATTTGCATCGATCCCAATATGAAATTTCTGCGGATACTGACGCGCGGCGTGACAGATAAAACAACCATCACCGGTGCCAATATCGATGACGACTTCCTGACCATAGGGTGCAATCATGGCTTGAAAGTCTGAGCGAGTCAGTTATCAGTTACTGGGGCCACGAATCATCTGTAACATAAACTTTATCCTTTCTCTGCCTCGTTGCGGACATTTCTTATAATGAATAGACCGTAGACGGCTGGGCCGGAAACAAGATGTTGACTAATAAGGTCGTGTCCTGATTCACCCAAACGTCGGGATAGTTAATTCGCAGATCGGCTAAACTTCGATAACCAAAGAGCAGTTGTAGAAATACAAGTGGCGGGCAACCCCCGTTGGCATTGTCGCCATAGGTGGGGGCGCGCCAGGGTTCGCTTGTCATCATTTTGCCCTGCTCGAATTGCAGACGTAGACCGCCGCGATAAAAATCGAATTTGAGTTCACCAGTATAGCCCGTCAAAACAGATTTTGCCAGCCGTTCTTCGAGGACCGGGGCGATCCGTTGCAAAAAGGCTGGCACGTCTGGCACGCGCAGATACCAGGCGTAGGGCGGTTCAAAACGGGGCGCGAGCGCCTCGCCCAGCACATTATAGACTGGATGGGCCCGCCCCAAACCGAAGCTGATTTCACTGAGCGGCTCGGTATCGGGTTTGATCGTCGGCGTCTGCAGGCCTTGGTCACGGATCGCACGCAGCAAGTTAGGCATGGCCGTCTGCCAGTTAGTCTGCGCGTACAGTTGGAGATCATTGACATAAAAGCTACGACTCGAGCGTCTGGCGGCTAACCAGCAATAGCCACAAACACGGTTGTCATCTTCTACAATCATATAGACCCGCCGGCCCATGGCACTGGTTGTGGCATCGCGTTCACCTGCTGCCGGATCAATCCAATAGCCAATTTCGTGGTGCCAAAAAGCTTCATCTGCCTCGTGCCAAACCAAACTCGTTGTGCGACCCTGCTGGTAGAGTGCCATCACGTGGGGAATGTCTTCGAATGTCGCTGCACGCAAATGGTAGCGTTCCGCTTCATCCGGCTTTTTCGCCGGAATCAAGGTCAGATAAGTGGTGCGTTCGCCGCCCAGATCGAGCACATATTCATAGCCAAATTGTCGATAAAAATAAGGAATGCCCGTAATCGCCTGCACCAGATGGCCTTCCGCCGCACTGCGTTCATGCACCATCTCAAAGAGGGCGCGCACCATGCCCCGATTGCGATAGGCGGCATCGGTCCCCACAAATTCCGGTCGTCCCACGCCAAATTCAATGCCGGCATAGCTCCAGCGGTGACGCCAGAGACTTGTGCAGGCCACTAGTGGGCGATCGGGCTTGCTGGTGTCTTCTACGACGGCAAAATCCCCTGGCCCCATAAACGGAAATTCCGGCGCCATGAGCATGGCCGCGTGATCCATCATACGTGGACTAGGGGGCTCATCCTGACTGCTGCGAAAAGCCCCCCCCAATAGCGGGCCAATTTTTGCCTGATCCGCCTGGGTAGACCAACGCCGGATCAAACCATTACCTAGATCGTCAACATCACGCATTATAATCTTCTCCTTCGCTTGCTTAATCTTCACTTGTGCCATTTTTTTGCTCCATACCCGGCTAGATATGGAACACGCGACGCTGGACCTCTCGCAATGGTGTATCCGTTGTCTGTTTCTGCCTGCAGAGATCAACCTAGCGACCGGACACTTTGCCAACAACAGAGTTAAAACCCTGTCAGCCGAGTATTTTAATGCGCCAGGCCAAAGTGTCCGGTCGCTAAGCGACCAACCAATCCTCAGTCCACCAGGGCTTGATAGGTGAGATTCAGGAAATCGTTTACCACAGGATAGGTGCCAGGCGGCATAAATTGCAACATGAGAATTCCAATCAGTTCTTCCTGCGGGTCGATCCAGAAATGGGTGTTGGCCGCCCCACCCCACCCATAATTGCCCACGGAACCCAACTCTTTGGCCTTGCCGAGTTCTAGTTGCACAGAGACGCCGAGCCCAAACCCCATTGCTTTGACCGGATCGTTATCCAAGTAAACGCCAGGCGGCAAGCCGTTTGTCGTCATCAATTCGACCGTCTTGCGGCCT
>JAPLGZ010000720.1 GCA_026389895.1 Chloroflexota bacterium
ACTTTAAGGGCTGGATTGGCAAGATTAATCCGATTCACCGTTGACATGATAGGCTAGTCATGAATGACACACGCTACTTTTGCGCGATCCTTTGTACCGATATACTTTATGATAGTTTATCACACTTCCCTAAAAACGAACTTGTCACTTGTTTTGACCGTCCGCTACGCTTGCCTATTTGACTGCATTAGGGTGCGATTTGGTTATAGACGGCGATGGTGGCCTGGGCCGTGCGTTGCCAGGAAAAGTTTCGCGCCTGCGCTAAACCTTTCTGGCGTAACGCTACCCGCAAGGCTGATTGGTTGATCAGGAGCGCCAGGCTGGCAGCCAAAGCAGCTTCGTCATGCGCCGGAAACGTCAAGGCGCTGTCGCCGATAATTTCCAGCAAGCTTGGAATTTGACTGCACAATACCGGCGTCCCACAGGCCATTGCCTCTAGCACCGGCAAACCAAAGCCTTCCAATAAACTGGGATAGACAAACCCTTCCGCTGCTCGATACCAGGCAGGCAAATCGGCGTCGGGGATAAAACCGGGAAAAAGCACGTCCTGTTCCAAACCCAGCGTCTTCACCCATTGAAAAATTTCCGTATAAAACCAGCCCTTGGCCCCCGCCAGGATTAATTTTAACGAACGATCTTCTGCACTCGCCTGACTGCGCCACTGAGCAAAAGCCTTGATCAGTAATGTCAGATTTTTACGGGGCTCCAGTGTGCCGACATAGAGCAGAAAGCGCTCTGGCAACGCCCGGTCTGTGCGAAATTGCGCCGCCTGTTGGGGGGTACCTGGCGTAAAGGCGGCTGTAACCCCATTATGCACCACACTGATCTTGCGGGCCGCCACATCAAAATAGCCCATTAAATCATCGGCTGTCTGTTGACTAACCGCAATCACATGTGCGGCCTTTGTCACACTCGCTTGGCACAGGCGGGCTAAATATAGGCGCTTCGCCAAGCGTAATTTCTCCGGCATACGTACAAAACTGAGATCGTGGACCGTAACGACGCCAGGCTTAGCCGTTGTCAACGGCAACACATTGACGAGCCCATGCACCAAATCTGCGTGGAGTTGGTGCACCTTCAGTGGCAAAACCAACTGCTCCCAGACAATGCGGGCCAGCGGTTGCTGCAACGATGGGCGCGTGAGGGCCAACGTAATCCCATCGGCCTGGAAATCGGGTGTATTTATAAACGCCGTAAAATGATGCTCTGTTCCGCCTGACCCAACCGATTGCCCTAAATGCTGCAAAAGATGCCGGCTATAATTGCTGACCCCCGCGCCGCGATAGCTGGCCTGGTCGCTTAAGAGTTGCGCGTTGATGGCGATATGCATATTTGCTAGGAATTATTCTCTTTTGTTTTTAATAATCGCTGGTAGACCGCAACTGTCTGTTGGGCTACGCTGGCCATGGTATAACAATCTAAAACGCGTTGGCGTCCAGCTTGCCCCAATCTGGCTCGTTCGGCTGGATTGTCGAGCAAATATTGTAGATGTTGGCCCAACGCCACGTGATCCTCCTCGTGGAAAATCAGACCGGCCGCCCCAATCACGTTGGGAATCTCGCCACTATCGCTGCCTACGACAACGACCTCAGAACTCATGGCTTCGATCAGGACGCGGCCAAATTGCTCTTTCCAGGTGGGCAATGTGCGGCTGGGCAAGACCAACAGATCCAAATTCTGATAATAGACCGGCATCTGGGCGCTGCTCAGCCGTTCACCTAATGTAACTTGCGCGTTTATCCCTAATTGTTCGATCAACTGTTGGCACTGTGCGCGCTCACTGCCTTCGCCGACCATGTGTAAATGCCAGGCACCGCGCAAACCAGCCACGGCGCGCAGTAGCAGATCGACGCCTTTTTCGGGCAACAGCCCGCCTGCGTAACCGATGCGCAACGTTGGCGATGGTACGACTGGCGCGGGCGGACAGAAAATTTCTGGATCCACCCCAAACTGAGGGATGATGGCCAACTCGCCCCGATACCCTTTTTGCCGCAAGACCGTGGCGGCGTCTTGGTTGCCTGCCATCGCCACAGGGGCATAGCGATAATTGGCTTGTTCCAGCCAGCGAAAAGGCGGTGGATAGCGGCGGTGCAAATTTTGCCACGTAAAAAATGTGCCGATCGCACCAACGTGTTGGGCCGCCCGTAGCCCCAACCAGGTGGCCAAGTTATACGGTTCTTCGTCCATGTGGACAATTTGTGGCGCAATTCTGGCGAGTTCGCGGGCCAGGGTTGGGTAGAAGTGCAGGTGAAAATTCCCATTAAATCGAATTGGAATCACCTCAAATTGATAGCCCTGTGTGTAGCGGCGCTCCACCCGTTGGGTGCCACGCCGGTCACCCCAGGCTGGCGGCGCCAAGACTGTCAGATCGACACCCAAACGGGCTAGCTCTTCTGCTTTGCGCTGATAGGCGCCAACCACCAATGCTTTACTGACTAGGACGACTCGCATTCGGCGTATTATAATGGTAGGGCGCTGTTTAGCCAACTGTTTAAGCCGCGACAAACTTACGGGCTTACTAGCTACGTCTTTTTGTTGAACGGACAGAACATTTGTACAATAAGCAGTAAGATGATGGATGAGGTCTGAACTGTACCCGACAGATGATTTTTGCTGTTCTTTCGATGCTCGGGAGCATAAAGTATGAGCAACCCAGGTGATGCGTTATCCCATAACAAGCCAGCGGCGTCACTGGACACCGGCCATCTGCCAGCTGATCCATTGGTGCTGTTCACCCAGTGGTTTGCCGAAGCATTAGCCGCCGATATTGTTGAGCCGTATGCCATGACCCTGGCCACCGCTACGCCAGACGGTCGCCCCGCAGCACGGATGGTGCTGTTGCGTGGGTTTGATGCACGCGGTTTTTGTTTCTATACCAACTATGAAAGCCGCAAAGGGCAAGAATTGACGAATAACCCGCAAGCGGCGCTGCTCTTCTGGTGGGGTAAATTAGAACGCCAGGTGCGCATTGAGGGGCGCGTCGAAAAGTTGACGCCAGCCGAATCGGACGCCTATTTTAATAGCCGCCCGCTGGGCAGCCGCTTTGGTGCCATTGTCTCTGCGCAAAGCCAAGTCATTGCCAGCCGCACCACGCTCGAAGAACGCCTGCGCGCGCTCGAAGCCGATTATGCCACTCAACCGCCACCCCGCCCCCCATTTTGGGGTGGTTATCGGGTGGCGCCAGCTGTGATTGAATTCTGGAAAAGTGGTCAGCATCGGCTGCATGATCGGCAGCGCTATACACGGCAACCGGACGATCGTTGGATAATCGAACGTTTGGCACCTTAAACTATGGCCCTATCTGACGTTCTAACCGCTTTACGCCGTGACCCGCAATTCATGGCCAATGTGATGACTTGGCGCACCTTGCCAGCCCAAGCGGCCTGTTACGCGCCTTTGCCTGATGAGTTACACCCAGACCTGCGCACTGTTTTGGAAGGGCGCGGCATGGGGCAGCTTTACAGTCACCAGGCCCAGGCCGTCGAATTGGCGCTACAGGGTCAGCATATCGCCATTGTCACCCCCACGGCCAGTGGTAAAACGCTCTGTTATAATCTACCCGTGTTGCAAAGCTTGCTGACCGATCCCGCCGCCCGCGCGCTCTATCTTTTTCCGACCAAAGCCCTGGCGCATGACCAGTTGGACGAACTGGGCGATTTTGTGACGCCGCTTCAATCGCCCAGCGTTCATCTCCAATTTTCCGCCTACGATGGTGACACCCCTTCCGCTGACCGCACGCGCATTCGCAAAACTGCCCAACTCATCCTCTCTAATCCCGATATGTTGCACGCCGGCATCTTGCCTTATCATACCGCTTGGGCGGATTTTTTGGCGGGGTTGCGCTATGTCGTGATCGACGAGATGCACACCTATCGGGGTGTTTTTGGCAGCCATGTCGCCAATGTGTTACGCCGGCTCCAACGGCTTTGCGCCTTTTATGGCAGCCACCCACAATTTATCTGCACAAGCGCAACAATTGCTAATCCCGGTCAATTGGCCGAACGTTTGATTGAACAACCGGTCACCGTCATCACCGAAAACGGCGCACCGCGCGGCGAAAAACA
>JAPLGZ010000065.1 GCA_026389895.1 Chloroflexota bacterium
AAAACCTCACAATCCGCACCCCGAAATCCGTTGACAGCGTGCTTCAAAGATTATTCAGGTCTAATTGGGACGATGGTGTCATATCTGCCTTTAACGCTCGCTCCATGATCTGCAAGGCGCGCTCATTAAATTCAACCGTATTAGAGGCGATGCAATCAGACGGAATATGCAATTCGTAATCCCGCATATACGCATCATTCGCCGTGAAGATCACGCAGATGTCACCGGCCACGCCTGTCATGATCAGCGTTTTTGCGCCCAAGTATTGCAACAGCAGATCCAGCGTTGTCAAATAGAAGCCGGAATGCTTGGGCTTGAGCACAAAATAATCGTCTTTGCCGGGTTTTAACAACCGAACAATGGGTTCACCGCGCACGCCATCTTGTAAACAATGATCGATCAGGTGGCTGAAATCGGAACGCCATTGTCCAAAATTGTCATTGACATAAATGCTGGGAATGTTGGCCGCTTCGGTGCGTTTTTTCAATTTAGCGATGTTCTCTGCCATTGGCAACGCATGGGGCAGCAGCAGCTCACCACCTTCGAATTCTAGATCGTTTATCACGTCGATCAGGATCAGCACCGTCTCGGTCTGCTCGTGGGCCAACATGTTGGGCACGCTGGCTGGATTGGGTGATTCGTCCACAAATGACCTCAAACGTAGTTAACGGGTAATGGTAGCGAAACGGCTTCACCACTGGTAGACGAAAGCAGGGCAGCTTCTAGAATCTCTTGCGCATCGCGACTGACTTCGGCGCTGCATAAGCCTTCGACTGGCAATTTCTGGGTGATGCGGCTCAAGAAGTAAGCGCTGGCATTCTCTAATTCGGCGGGCAAGGCTGGCACATCAACCTCTATGCCATCTTCATGTTCGCGTGTCGCCAGTAATAAACGACCTTTGCTGCCCGGCTCGATCACAAGCGTCCCGTCACTGCCATAGATGGTGGCAAAGTAGGAGGTCAGATGGCCGATTTGCGTCCAAGATGCCTCGCTGATGGCAATCGCGCGTGGGTATTGCATGATGATCACCGCGTTGTCGTCTAGGGTGATATAATCCTTTTGCAGACGACCGGCCACACCGGTCACACGGCTGGGTTGGCCAAGCAGATGGCGGGCTAATGCCGAACCATAACAGCCGTAGTCCATCAGCGCACCGGCGCCGTTGAGATGGGCATCATATAGCCAGTCATAAAAGTACGGGGTGCAACCCAACTCTTTGGGGCCAGCGTGGGCGGAGCGGTATTTGACGCTGAAGAGTTTGCCGATCTCGCCGTTCTGCGCCATGGTCATGGCTTTTTGCAGCTGTGGCCACCAGGCAAACGGCCAGTTGATCATCAGCGTAACCCCGGAACCACGGGCCGCTGCTAACACTTGGTCGGCGCCGTCCAGGTTGGCAGCCATGGGCTTTTCAATCATCACATGCAACCCGCGCGACGCGGCTAACGCCGCCAGATCGGCGCCATTCGCATTGTCGCCATAAACATAGACGGCATCTAACTGCACCTCTTCGAGCATCTCTTCGTAGGACTCAAATACCTTTTTGCAATTATATTCCTTTTGCACCTTGGCGCGCAGTTCTTCGTTCGGATCGGCGGCAGCGACTAGTTCGCCTAGCGTCGATTGCTTTAGATCAGCCAAATTACCCCAGATATGATCGTGGGTCATGCCGAGGACGCCGACACGTAACTTTGTGGATTTCTTCGCCATTGAATGCTCCTTGTTGCTGAGTGAAAGGCTGTGAATGATTGGATGATAAGGGAACGACGTATTCGCGTCTATTGTACGCTGTCACCTGTGGTTGGTCAACTTGTTGCCGTATAGACCCGGAAAAATAGATGGCTGGTAAAGGGCAGGTTGGCATGCGTTGCACACCGTTGCTTGTACACATTAGCGCGCTGCGTAACGGAACACTTGCAAGCCGATGAAAGAACGCTGGTCGGTTTGCTGCATGGATCGATTTAGCTCGCTGGGGATAATTTTGTTTGGATCGCTGTACCAATCATGCGAATAGATCAGCCAGACACGGCGGTGATTCTGTAGAAGATTGCGCATGGCTGGCAGGTCCGCGGCTGTCATCTTCGGTTCGATTACACCGCGGTCAAATAGATCGACTGGCAACCCATGCATTTCCATGTCTGTCTGGTAACGGCGAAAATAATATTCAAATGGCAATTGGGTCCAGGTGGCATTAAACAGAATGAGGTCGCCGGGCCGGCTGTTCTGGGCGACGTAATCCGCCGCCTTGTCCCATTCCTCTTTCTGAAAATAGAGATAGTAGTTGGAAAGTGACAGGAGGCTCAGTCCTACGATAAGCAGCAATGCGATGGATTGGAACGCATTCCCCACGCGTCTAGGCTGGCGCTGAATTTCGATTTGATCTCCATTCGGGGCTCTATTAAGGCTGGCCGCCGGCTTAGGCCCGAGTGTGATTGGCTGGTTTAGCTTGTGGCTTACACCGCGAATGCCCACCGCCAACAACATGTAATAGGATAAAGTCGCCCAGATCAACGTGTGTTCAGAAAAAATCGGGCGCCGCAGGCTTACCAACAACTCGCCGAGCACAGGGGTCAAACAGAGTGAAAGGAGCAACAGCGCCCGTGCCGGGGTGCGACGTAATTGATAAACGCCAAACGCCGCCAATCCCCAGTAGAAGGCGTCCCATAGATGAAACAGCGAGAACCAATCGGGCAAAAAGGAAAAATTAAAACGATGCAGCACCTCGACAACTGTACCGAACGTTGGCGGCTGAAGCCAAAATTGTCGATCCACGCCACTCGCCTGGATTACAAACGGGATCGACCAGGGTAGCCACAGAATCAAGGCCAATACCTGGCCGCGCACCCAGTGCCGCTCAAAGCTGGGATCATTCAGGGCTGGCAGTGAAGAGACCCCGCCTTGTGTATATTTCCAGAGCAGCGCGCCGCCAATGCCCAGATTGAGCGCCAGCGGCAGGAAGATGGTCGCGGTATTGTGCGTCAGCATGACGGCGGCTTGGGCGATGGCCAGACCCATCCAATTCAGACGCGTGTTGCTGCGTGCGCCGTCAAATAGAATACGGGCCAAAAAATAGAGTGTGGCCGCTACACCCAATGTGACCAGGGCATACATGCGGGTCTCTTGCGCATAATGAATGTGAAACGGCGAAACGGCAAGCACAAAACTTGCCATGAAGGCCGTCTGTTCATCAAACCAACGCCGGCAATTGCCGTAAAAAAAAGCAATCGTCAGTGAACTACACAGGGCCGACAGCGCACGCACCGCGCCCTGGCTATCCCCGAAGATCATTTGCCAAAAATGTAAAAGCGTATAATAGAGCGGGGGATGTTGGTCAATCCGAATCAACCAGGCCCAACTCTCCACCAGTGGCTGATGCGCCATCCAAATGCTGAAAGCTTCGTCCAGCCACAGGGTCTTGCTGCCGATGGCATAGAAACGCAAAAACGCGCCCATCAAAACGATGAGCGCGGGCCATATTCGTCTGCGGTTTTGGCGTAATTGGCCCAGGATCATGGTGCTTTAGGCCCCGCCTCTAACATTTGTCTAAGCTTTGCTGTCCCCTCCGCATCCGGCAAAAAGAAGGCATTCTGATCCGTTACCAATAACCCTCTCCCGCCATAAGTCTGCAACGCATCGGCATCCATGACCAGATAACTGGCAATCTCTGCGGGTGTCCCCAGATCATCAGGAACAACAGTGTCGCCAGGATCCCCTGAGCCCAGCATGGCCAGCAGACGTTCTTTGCTCAGCGGATAGGGGGGTGCCAGCAAAAGCGTCTGGTTACCGCCTGTGTACCAGAGGGTGGCATTGGGAAAAGTTGTTTGGAAGGTGCGGATGATCTGCTTGTAATCTGGCTCACTCAGCTGGTCAAAGGGTAGCCATTGCATAAAGAGACCCTTGGGGGTTAGGTGCGTCGCCACACTGTTATAGAATTCTTGTGTAAAGAGCATCCAACGGTTGGCGTTGACCGGCTGCAAAATATCCGTTGTGATGATGTCATAATTATCGAGTGTTTGCGCCAAGAAATTGCGCTCGTCTTCCCTGAATTTGTGTAACACCTGGCTATGCAACACGTTGTAATTTTCTGGTTGATAGAGCTCGGCAGCTTTGAACTGCTCGGTGGAGCGATCAACGGCATCAATGCGCGCCAGGTTATGGGTGTTCAGCGAACCGGTGACAATGCCGTTGCCAAAACCGAGCATCAAAGCGCTTTGGGCTTCTGGGTTGAGCAGCGCCGGCAAATGACCCAACAGGCGAAAGGCCCGCAAACTTGTTGGATCCGTTGCCACTTCATCACCCCCATTGACAAACATGCGTTTGCTCTTTTGATCGGGGGCGTCAAAAACCGCGACGATGGTCTCTGGGCCTTCCGCATAAAACTTCATCTGCTCCGTTGCGCCTTGATGGAAACCCAGGTAATAGCCGGGGGGCAACAGCAAAATTAAGGCAATGCCCAGCGCAAGTCCGCCTTGTGGCACCAGCCTTGACTGCACCGAATGCGTCAAGGCCAACCACGAGGCAACGACACCAATAATTAAATTGAGCACACTGAAGGTGGCGGCGGTGGCTTGTAGGCCGATCCGGGGAATGGCAACGAAAGCAACGATCAATGCCCCCAAAATGGCGCTAATCGTATAGAAGGCATAAAGCCGTCCCACCTGCTTGCCCACGGCCTCTGCAGATTCCTGCGTGTAAAGGCTGGTCACCACTGGAAAGAGGAGGCCCAATAACGCAGCCGGGACAAAAACTGTCAGCAGACCGAGCCAAAGCTCCAAGAGGATACTATGTGTGAGCAAATTGTTGGAGAACGCGGTTGTGAGCCATCCCCAATTCGGCGCCCAGGCGAAGATAAACAAGGTGAGCATGGCTGTCAAGCCAATCAAGATCTCTACGTGGGCAAAATGCATCATCGTGATCGCGCGCCGCCGTGTCCACCAGATGCCAATCCCGCTACCCGCGGCCAATGCCAGCAGAAAGAGACTAAGGACGATTGAAAACGAAAAAACTGTATTAGCGGTAAAAGTGGAGAGAATCCGCGTCCAGATCAGCGCGTCGCCTAGCCCAATAAAGCCAGAAAGCGTATAGGCAACAAACACAAACTTCGCTGTAATTGAGCCGATACCCGACGGTGCGGCGGGTGGTGCTTCGGGCGGTAGTGACGATTTTTTTAAGCGCGGCAGCTTCCTGACGCGTTTTTGTGGAGCGCCGGGCCATTGAGGCTGACTGCGTGCGATCCACAAGGTGCCCAAGGCCAACAATCCGTTCAACCCGGCGGCTACGTAGGCAGTTTCGTAAGCCCCTAAGCTAGGCAACAAAACGAGCCCGGTCAGTCCACTGCCTACGGCCGCCCCTGCCATCTGCGCCATATAAAGTTGCCCAAGTTGCCGCCCCACGCATCCCGCTTGCCGGACAAAAGCGCGCGCCATAAATGGCAATGTTGCGCCGATCAAAAGCGAAGGCACCATTAAACCAAGCATGGCAAAGTAGACGCGCGTTGCATTGATCCAAGCCGAATCGATGGCAAACCACTGGGCAATGGTTGTATAGAGCGGCCGCATGGCCAGCAGGGCAAAGGGGGCTAGCGCACCTAATAGGCCCAGCCCTACTTGTAACAGCGCATAGATCACCAGTGGCGATTTTACCCGATCCGCCCATTGACCCAGCCAATACGCGCCTAGGGCTGCACCCCCCAGGGTTGCCACAAACACGGCACTATAGGCATAGACATTGCCCCCAAAGAGCAATGTTGCCTGACGCATCCAGACTAATTGGTGGATGAGCGCAGCCAGGCCGGAAAGAAAGAAAATGATAATCAGTGTGAGGCGTTGCATCTAGGGCAATTTTTCTGTGGTGATAGTGCAAATCTCAGACATAAACTCACTTAGGGGTGTCTAATAACTCCAGCGGCTTGTGCAACTGTGAGGGTGAGGTCAGTCCTACCTTTTTATGCCTAAAATCGAAACTTTCGATGATACGAGCATCTTACTACTGATAGAAACGGGTGTCAACCGCCAAGCCGAGGGCGAAGTAGATAAACATTGGTCTGCCAACACCTTACATTGGAAGCTGGCACAAGGAGGGGAGGCAAGCCCTTGCTGGATCTAGCTGCACGGTTGCTGAGTTGGGAAAGGGCGTCGCTTATAGGATAAAATATCAATGCAGTGTCAACCGCTTCTAAACCAACTATGATGGAGGAACCCGATGCAACTTGCGATTGGCGGCGATCACGCCGGTTTTCCTTTGAAAGGCCCTTTGATTGAGCGCCTGCGCGCCTGGGGCCATACTGTCACCGACCACGGCACCCATAGCACCGAACCAGTCGATTTTCCGGATATTGCGCGCCTTGTGACTGATCAAGTGCGCAAAGGCGAAGTTGAGCGGGGCATTCTGGTCTGTGGGACAGGCGTCGGGGCGGCCATTGCTGGCAACAAAACCTCTGGCATCCGCGCCGCCGTCGGGCATGATATCTATTCGGCGCATCAGTGTGTGGAACATGATGATGTCAATCTACTCTGCATCGGCGCACAAATTATCGGGATTAAACTGGCGGAGGAGATCTTACAGGCTTTTTTGCAAGCAGAATTCAGCACCGCCCCCGAATTTCGCCGCCGCGTTCAGAAATTGCATGATCTGGAACGTCGATCCGCCGAGGAAGTGCTTAAATCCGCACAGGTGTAAATTGGCTTTGACGCGCGCCGCAGCGGCCCACAGCGTAATTTTTACGCGCCTGCTATCAATTGACATGCTTGAACCCTTTGCACTATAGTGAATGCTTCATATCCAATCCCCGCAATCGGAGGCCAAGAAAGGAATTTGATGAACGCTGCATTCGCCTATCTGGACGCTGCTCAAGCCATTTTGGAACGGATTCGCACCACCCAAATGGATGCACTGGCGCGCGCCGCCGAAATTTGTACAAAATCGATTGCTGGCGATGGTTTGGTCCATCTTTTTGGCACAGGGCATTCGCGCATGTTTGTGGAAGAGATGTTCCCACGCCACGGCAGCTTTCCCGGTTTCCATCCCATTGTCGAATTATCGCTAACCTTTCACAACCAAGTTGTGGGCGCCAACGGCCAACGCCAAGCCATGTTTCTCGAACATGTCGAAGGACTCGGCAAGGCGATCATGCGCAATTTTGTCTTTGCCGAACCGGATAGTTTTATTATCTTTTCGAATAGCGGCGTCAATGAAATTGTGATTGAGGTTGCGCTTGAAGCCAAAGCCCGCAACCTACCTGTGATCGCGGTCGTTTCACTTGACCACTGTCTGGCCTCGGCGCCTAAACACAGTTCTGGTAAGCGCTTGCCCGATATTGCCGACGTCACCCTCGATAATGGCACACCAGCCGGTGATGCCCTGGTCAACATTGAAGGACTGCATGATCCCGTTGGTCCTGGCTCGACCATTGGCGCAGCCGCCGTGACCAACGCCCTCAAATGTCTGATTGCCGACCAGTTGACCCAACTAGGTAAACCACCTATTGTGCTCACCAGTGCCTATTTCATTGGCGCGGAAGCCTCGAAAAAGCAATTTGACGAATGTTATGATGATTATCGAGCCAGGGTGAAACGGGTGTACGGCTAATTATTTTATCAAGTGCCATTTGAATCAATGCCAGTAAGCGATAAATAGTAAAATAAAAGTAAGCGATCTGTCGCTCACAGGTGTGCCGCACCCATTCTAATGGTGGGTTGTCAAACGAATGACCACTGACCATTTGCCACTTTATTTCAATCGCAAGAGGAGTTTGCTATGTCAACATCGCCTGAAACTACCCATAAATTCTACTTTATCGGTGTAACGACCAGTCAATCCGCCATGGTCAAGATCTTTCCACAGTGGATGACGGCGCTGGGCCGCCCGGAGATTGGCCTGGAAGGCTATGATTGCAAAATCCACGACGAACCAGCGATGGCCGAGCCCTGCATAGTATTATCGGCGACAACCATTTCAAGCGCACAAGCGGTGGTCTGCTTTGCCTGGGCGCAGGCGGCGCAGCCACGGCCATTGCCCTCTACTTGATCAACCGGCCCCTTCCTGGTGATCGCCCCAAATATTTTACGCTGGTGGATGTTGAGCAGGCTCGCCTGGAGCATGTGCGCGAGATGGTGAACAAAGTGGGCACGGATATTCATTTTGAATACGTTTGTAACGCCGATCCTACCCAAAATGATCAAATCGTGGCGAGCTTAACCAATGGCAGTGTGGTGATCAATGCGACTGGCTTGGGCAAGGATCTCCCCGGTTCGCCGGTCACTGAGAAGGTCCGCTTTCCTAAATTTGGCGTCGTTTGGGAGCTGAATTATCGCGGCGAACGCCCATTTTTGCAGCAAGCGCAGGCGCAACAGAAACAGCGCAAACTCACGGTCGAAGACGGTTGGGTCTGTTTCCTAAATGGGTGGACGAGTGTGCTTTCGCGCGTACTTGATGTCAAGATCGAGGGCGCGTTGTTCAACCGTCTTGCCAAAATTGCCACAGAGTTGCGTTGACATGTGGGTGTTACGCCCTTATACCCTGAACGACAAAGCGGCCTGTTTGGCGATCTTTGATAGTAATACACCCAAATATTTTGCGTCCCACGAACGTGAAGACTTTCACGAGTTTCTGGAAGCACCTGGCGGAGCGTATTTCGTCGTGGAAGACAACGGCGTCCTGGTCGCTTGTGGTGGTCTGTGGTCGCTGGACGAGCCCTTTGTTGCTTTAACCTGGGGAATGGTAGAGCGGTCACGCCATAAACAAGGCATTGGGCGATGGCTGCTGCTGCGGCGTTTGCAAATGCTTTGCGCACAACCCGGCACCCCTACGGCTAAGATCGATACCAGCCAGCACTCAGCCCCGTTTTTTGCTAAAATGGGCTTCCAAACGGAAAAAGTAGTCGACAACGGTTTTGCGCCGGGTATCGATCTGGTTGAAATGCATTTCGTGCTGGATGATGTTGCCTGTGTGGCAATTACCGAGAAGTTAGCCCTTACACAACCTTTATATCCATGACCCATAACGGAGGCAAGCAGTTGCAAGTACAACCTTTACGCACTACCGTGATCGGCAGCTATCCTTTTCCCTCCTGGCTTGAATTTACCAGCCAACACCTAGATGCCTTTGGTGCGGCCGAGGTTGAAGAGATGGTGGAAGACGCGGTGATTGCAGCGATTCATGATCAGGTCAAGGCAGATCTAGATGTGATCACCGATGGCGAACAGACCCGTTTAGATTTCAATCTCTCGTTTTATGGCTACTTGGAAGGCATCGAACGCGAAGCAAAATCGCCGCGCATCTTTGGCCCACCTGCGCACGATCAACGCGGCAAACATCGCATTGTGGGCGATTTGCGCGCTCCGCGCGGCTTGGGCGTGCTGGCAGAATTTGCACGCCTGAAAAGACTCGCGCCCAGCGGCCCCACACTTAAAGCCAGCGTGCCTGGTCCTTATACCTTAAGTGGCCGCATGATTCCAAATGCCCAATATCCAGACCGTTACGCCGTTACCGAAGCGCTCCTGCCGATCGTGCGCAAAGAGTTGGAAGATTTGGTGGCCGCCGGTTGTCAGGAAATTACCGTCGATGAACCGTCTATGAGCTGTTATGCCTATAAAGAAGATCCTGCGCGTTTTGTCGAGATCTTTAACCGCACGGTTGCGCCTGTCGTTGGCAAGTGTCATCTATCGACCCATCTTTGCTTTGGTAACTTTAAAGGTCACGCTGTCGGTCCGCGCCAATACGCCCCCATGTTTCCAGCCTTTCTTGACATGACCCTGGACGAAATCCATGTGGAAATGGCCAGCCGCGAATTTGCCGAGATCGAACTAATCGAGCAAATTGCCGAAAAATGCAACGTGGCCGTGGGCATCGTCGACGTGAAAAGTTACTACATCGAAACTCCTGCAGACATCGCTAACCGTGTGCGTTTGTGTTTAAAATACGCGCCTGCTGAACAGCTTTCCTTTGCGCCCGATTGTGGTCTCAGCCAGACCGCCCGCTGGGCTGCTAAGCTGAAACTGCAAAATATGGTAGCCGGTGTCAAGATAGTACGCAGCGAATTAGGAATTT